>JAFKGN010000070.1 GCA_017307205.1 Caulobacterales bacterium | reverse complement strand
GCCTGGCCCGCTTCCCAGCGGTTGAACAGGTCGGGATCGGCGGCGAGGCGGACGTAGCGATCGACCGGCCGCTCGTCGAGCGACAGCTTCACCGGCGCCGAGAAGCCCTGCAGGGCCGAGATCACCGGCGGGCGAGGCACGGCCTCGAGACGCACCGTGCGGGCCTCGGTGTCGAGGGTCACGACCTCCTGCGGGCGGATCACTGTCCCGTCGTCGTCCAGCAGGGTGATGGCGATGGGGATCGGCAGCGGGCGCTTGGTCGCCTGGCCCGGCGTCGGCGGCGTCGCCTGCGCCAGCGACAGCTCCAGCACGCCGGCGGCTTCGTCGTAGCGTCCGGCCAGGGTGACCTGGGGTGTGCCGGCCTGCTCGTACCAGTGGAAGAAGTTGGCGAGGTCGCGACCCGAAGCCTCGGCGAAACAGGCGATAAAGGCCTCGACCGTCGTCGCCTCGCCGTCGTGGCGTTCGAAATAGAGGTCCATGCCCTGGCGGAAGGCCTCGGCCCCCAGCAGGGTCTTCAGCATGCGGATGACCTCCGAGCCCTTCTCGTAGATCGTCGCCGTGTAGAAGTTGTCGATCTTCAGATAGCTCGACGGCCGCACCGGGTGGGCGAGGGGGCCGGCGTCCTCGGGGAACTGCCGCAGGCGCAGGCTTTTGACGTCCTTGATCCGCTGCACCGCCGCCCCGCGCATGTCGGCGCTGAACGACTGATCGCGGAACACGGTCAGGCCTTCCTTCAGGCACAGCTGGAACCAGTCGCGGCAGGTGATCCGGTCGCCGGTCCAGTTGTGGAAATACTCGTGGGCGACGACGCTTTCGATGCGCTCGTAGTCGAGGTCGGTCGCCGTCTCCGCGTCGGCCAGTAGCAGGCTGGAGTTGAAGATGTTGAGGCCCTTGTTCTCCATGGCCCCGAAGTTGAAGTCGCGCACGGCGACAATCATGAACAGGTCGAGATCGTATTCCCGGCCAAAGGCTTGCTCGTCCCACTTCATCGAGCGCTTGAGGCTGTCCATCGCGTAGGCGGCGCGCGATGACTGGCCAGGATCAACGTAGATGCGCAGCTCGACGGTGCGGCCGCTCATGGTCACGAAGCTGTCGGCCAGCTCGTCCAGTTCGCCGGCGACCAGGGCGAACAGGTAGCAGGGCTTGGGGAAGGGATCTTCCCACACCGCGAAGTGGCGTCCCCCGTCGAGGGCGCCGCTGTCGACCAGATTGCCGTTGGACAGCAGGCGGGGCAGGGCGGCGTCGCCCTCGATCCGCACCGTGTAGCGGCTGAGCACGTCCGGCCGGTCGGGGAAGAAGGTGATGCGGCGGAAGCCCTCGGCCTCGCATTGGGTGCAGAAGCGGCCGCCGCTCATGTAGAGGCCCATCAGGGCGGTGTTGCTGGCCGGGTCGATCTCGACCTCGGTCTCCAGCGTGAAGGCGTCCGGCGCCTCGGGGATGCTCAGGCTCTCGGCGTCAACGGTGTACGCCCCCGGCGCCACGGCCGCGCCGTCGACGGCGACGGAGATCAGCTTCAGGCCTTCCCCGTCGAGCCGCAGGGGATCGGCGTGGTCGCCATTGCGCCTCACCGCCAGCCTGGCCTTCACCCGCGTGGCGTTCGCCGCCAGGTCGAAGGTGAGCCCGACCGTGTCGATCAGGAAGGCGGGCGGGCGGTAGTCGGCGAGGCGGATGGCCTGGGGCGTGTCGGTGCGCATGTCTGACGAGGTAGGCGCAAAGCGCGCCGGGCGCCACCTCGGCGAGCGGGCGAAATCCGCTATTCGGCCGCCTGTTTGACGCCGGCGGCGGGGACTTCCTCGATGTAGCGCTTCAGCGCCTGGGCGCGTTGGGCCATGGCCGCGATCGCCGGCGGGGCGTCTTCGGGCGTTTCGAGCACCATGGCCACCAGCTCCTCGGCGAGGCCCAGCAGGTGCGGCGCGGTGACGATCAGGCGCGCCTGACGCTCGATCTTCTGCGGATCGCGGTCGTACTCGGCGCCCGGCGTACGCCAACCACCCCAGTCGTTGGCGTCGGTGACCACCACGGGATAGGTGCCGGGGTAGGGGTGGTGCGCGCAGTCCTGCGGGGTCTGCCACTTGTTCTTGGCGCGCAGCATCCGCCAGCGCTCGCCGCTGGAGTCCTGCGGGGCGTCCTCCGCCCGCAGTTCGGCGGCAAGAAACTCGCGTCCAAGGCCGACGTCGTAGGTCACCTTGACCGGCTCGTCGAAGCCCTTGGCCCAGATGGGGACGATGCGTTCGACCAGCGCCCACGCGCCGACGCTTTCGACCCAAACCCGCTGGTTCTTCTGAAACGCCGCTTTGGCCATGGGATATCCGTGCGAAACTCGCGCGTAACATCGCCGATAATCCTTGCCGGGGGGTCAACTCCCCGGACAACGCCGTCAGGCGGCGTTGCGGCGGGTCTGGGCCTCGATCCAGGCGTAGGTCTTTTCCAAACCCTTCACGAGCGGATCGTTCGGGCGCCAGCCGAGCTTTTCCTGGATCAGGCGGTTGTCGGAGTTGCGGCCGCGCACGCCCAGGGGGCCCGGGATGTGGTCGATCTCGATCTTTTTGCCGGCGATGTCGGCGACGATGCCGACCAGCTGGTTGATGGTCACCATCTCGTCCGAGCCGATGTTGACCGGACCTTCGAAGTCCGACCGCAGCAGGCGCGTGGTGCCCTCGACGCACTCGTCGACATAGAGGAACGAGCGGGTCTGCTCCCCGTCACCCCAGATCTCGATGCTGCCGCCGTTCGCAGCCAGCGCCACCTTGCGGCACACGGCGGCCGGAGCCTTTTCCTTGCCGCCCTGCCAGGTGCCTTCCGGACCGAAAATGTTGTGGTAGCGGGCCACCCGGTTCTTCATGCCGTGGTTGCGGTTGTAGGCGAGGAACAGCCGCTCGCTGAACAGCTTCTCCCAGCCGTACTCGCTGTCCGGCGCGGCCGGATAGGCGCTGTCCTCGGCGCAGTTGGGGTTGTCCGGGTCTTCCTGATTGTAGGCCGGGTACATGCAGGCCGACGAGGAATAGAACACGCGGCTGATGTTCCGCTTATGGGCGGCGTCGGCGACGTTCAGATTGATGGTCGCCGAGTTGTGCATGATGTCGGCGTCGTGGGCGCCGGTGAAGATGTAGCCAGCCCCGCCCATGTCGGCGGCCAGCTGGTAGACCTCGTCGAAGCGGCGGTCGATCACGCCGCGCACATTGCCGGGCTCGCGCAGGTCCGAGATCACGAAGTCGTCCGCTTCGGTCTCGGCGTGCTCGTTGAACTTCAGGTCGACGCCGCGCACCCAGAAGCCGTCACGCTTCAGACGTTTGACGAGGTGACCGCCGATAAAGCCGCCGGCTCCGAGCACCAGTGCAGATTTCATGAGATCCCTCGCGAATAGAGTGGGCTGTCTAGCCTTGATTGTGCGACGGTATCAACCACCGAGCGAGGCGCGTTGGCGGCTGGCACTGCGGTTTCGCAGGTCTGCTGTGTCTGCGTGCTCGCTTGGAGGATTCTGTCGAATAACTCATCGATGATTGAAGATGAGGCCTATCGCCCCGGGGCGTCTTAGGTTCGATGTCGATAAATTTGACGCCTGAAGTATTGAGTCGCCCTGCGTCGTTGTTCGAAAGGACCGCTAGGTGGGTAAGATCCGTCAGACCCTTAGACGCCTGGAGCTGGACGCCCGAATGAGGTGTTCCGGGCCGATCCTCCGCGTGGAGTTCGCGGATGCGAATATCGGCTTCTTCGCGCAGATGAACATCTGCCTGTTCATCGCGCGCATCGCCGAGACCTACGGCAAGTCGGCGTCGATCGTGCTGTCGTCGGACAACTACCGAGACCCCGAAATGGGGGACAACTGGTTTCACTACTTCTTCGTCGAGCGTGACCTTGACGCCGCTTCGGCGCGGGGCGCCGCCATCCAGCTACGCGATCAGTCGATCCTGCCGCGATCGGCGGCGCGCGTCACGGGCATCGCGGACGCCAATAGCGCCTTCTGGAAGGCGTTCGAACTGCGCCAGGATATCGAGGCGGCCGTGTCCGAAGCGGTGACGCGCCTGGGTGTCGATAAACAGACGCTCGGCCTGCATTTTCGCAGCACCGACAAGTCGACGGAGGCGACGCTGGTGCCGGCTGAGGTCGCCATCGCCAAGGTGAGGGCGCTGGTCGCTCAGTTGAAGCCGCGCAATCTGTTCGTCGCCACCGAGGACGCCCGCTTCCTGCAGCGGATCGCCAGTGAGATCAGCGAGGTTCCGGTCGTCAGCCTCGACGACTCGGTGCGCAGCGCCACCGACGCCCCGGTGCACCTCGGGGGGCTCAAGCAAGGCAACTACGCCCTCGGGCGCGACGCCCTGCTCAACGCCCTGGTGCTGTCCCGCTGCGGCTGGCTGGTTCGGACGACCTCGTTCCTGTCGGCCTGGTCGGTGATCTTCGACCCGTCAGTTCCGGTGTTCATGCTGAACCAGCCGCATGCCGATAAACTGTGGTTCCCGGAGCGGGTGATCCTGCCTCAGGCCACCATGCTCTGAGGGCGGCCCCGGCGGCGCTAGATGCCGGAGCCGTTGTCCTGGGTGCGGAGGGCGGCTTCGTGCGCCGCCGCCTCGGCCGCGATCCAGGCCGAGAAGGCCTTCACCTGCGGCAGTCGGCCCTTGGCCTTCGGATGCACGAGGTAATAGGCGAAGTCGACCACCGTCGCGTCCTGCAGCGGGGCGATCAGGCGGCCGGCGTCCAGGTCGGCCTGGGCCAGGGTGCTCTTGGCCAGGGCCACGCCGCGTCCGGCGGCGGCGGCTTCGATCACCAGGCTCGACTGGTTGAAGCGCGGGCCGCGCGTGCCGTCGACGTCGCGCACGCCGCGGGCGGCCAGCCACATCGCCCAGTCCGGGCAGCTGTCGTCGGCGTCGGGCGAGCCGTCGTGCAGCAGCACGGCGTTCTTCAGATCGGCCGGCGAGTTCAACGGATGCTCGGCCAGGAACTCGGGGGAGGCGACGGGGATCACCGTCTCGCTCAGCAGGCGGGTGACCTCCAGGCCCGGATAGCGCCCGGCGCCGTAGCGGATGGCCAGATCGACCTCGCCGGCGTTGAAATCGACCACGTCCATGCCGGCCGAAAGCCAGACGTCGACCTGCGGGTGGGCGGCCTCGAAGCGGCCGAGGCGCGGCACCAGCCACTTGGCGGCGAACGAGGGGGCGGCGGTCAGGGTCAGGCGGCGGCCGTCGACGGCGGCGGTCAGCATCGAGGCGGCTTCGGCCAGGCGGTCGAAGGCCTCGCGCAGGGCGGGCAGGGCGGTCTGGGCCGCGTCGGTGAGCAGCAGGCCCTTGGGGGTGCGCCGGAACAGGGCGGCGCCCACATAGTCCTCGAGGTTCTGGATCTGCTGGCTGACGGCGCCGGGCGTCACTGAAAGCTCGTCGGCGGCGCGGCTGAAATTGAGGTGACGCGCCGCGGCCTCGAAGGCGCGGAGGGCGTTCAGCGGCGGCAGCCGGCGTCTGGTTGTTTCGCCCCTGGTATCCAAAAGAATTCCTGACAGGCCCCGCAGAACTGATGGTTTGCGAAGTGGCGCCTTCGAACCCACTTTGCAACTGTCCCGAGGCGTTTAGGCCCATTCGCCGAAGGACGCACCCGGGCGGGCGCTTGCGTCCGCCCGACTTTTTTCACGTCTGCAGCCTTATAGAAGCGCTGAAGGCAAAAGTCGCGTAGAGACCCGTCCGCCATGTCCCGCCAACCGCCGAAATCGCGATCCGGAGAGCGCCTCGTCGTCCTGCGCGGCGGGGAATCGCGCGCCGCGACCGGCGTCGTCTGGCTGGTCGGCGCGGGTCCCGGCGATCCGGAGCTGCTGACCATCAAGGCGCTGAAGGCCCTGCAGGCCGCCGATGTCGTCGTGCATGACGGTCTCGTCTCAGCCGACATCCTCGATCTGGCGCCCGCCGCCGCGCGCCGCATCGATGTGGCCAAGCGCAAGTCGCGCCACACCCTGCCGCAGGATGAGATCAACCGCCTGCTCGTCGCCTTCGCCCGCGAGGGCCTGACGGTCGTGCGCCTGAAGGCCGGCGATCCCTTCGTCTTCGGTCGTGGGGGCGAGGAGCTGCTGGCCTGCCATGAAGCCGGTGTCGAATGCCGGGTCGTGCCGGGCGTCACCGCCGCCTTGGCCGCCGGCGCGCCCCTGACCCATCGCGGGGCGGCGCAAGCCGTGACCTTCGTCACCGGCCACGCGGCCGCCGGCCCGGACGGCCTGGCGGGTGAGCCGTCGCTGGACTGGGCGTCGCTGGCGCGTCCGAACCAGACCGTCGTCATCTACATGGGCCTGACCACCGCCCCGGCGATCGCCGGCAAGCTGATGGCGGCCGGCCGCGCGGGCTCGACCCCGGCCCTGATCGTCGAGAACGCCAGCCGCGATGACGAACGTCGCGTGCCCACCCCCCTGGCCGGTCTGGCCGAGGCCGCCGAGGGCGTGCATGGCCCGGCCCTGCTGCTGGTCGGTGAGGCGGTGGCGGAAGAGAATCTGGTGCGCCGTCCCGAGGCGTTGGAATTGTTGGCCGCTCAGGCGGCGGGAGGCGTGGCGTGAAGGCCCTGACGGCGAACCGTCTGCTCGACGGCGAAGTGGTGTTCTGGAACGAGGGGCGCTGGGTCGAACAGTTCTCCGACGCCCAGCTGTTCGATGACGCCGATCCGGCGGGCGAAGAAGCCGTGGCGACCGGCAAGAGCCAGCCGACCGTCATCGTCGAGCCCTACCTGATCGACCTGACCGAGACTGAAGCCGGCCCGGTGCCGGTGAGCTATCGCGAGCGCATCCGTGCGCTCGGCCCGACCAACCACCCGACCCACGGCAAGCAGGCGGAGGCCAATGCGGTCAACGCCGCCATCGCCCACGCCGAAGGCGCGGCCCGCTCGACCGGCCGCCTCGACCTGATCCGCAGAAAGTAGCCCGCTCATGTATCGCTACGACGAGATCGATCGCGAGTTCCTGGCCGACCGGGCCAACGAGTTCCGGCTGCAGGTCGGCCGCCGCCTGGCCGGTGAGATCACCGAGGACCAGTTCAAGCCGCTGCGCCTGATGAACGGCCTCTATCTGCAGCTGCACGCCTATATGCTGCGGATCGCCGTGCCCTACGGCTCGATGGACTCGCGCCAGATGCGCGCCCTGGCCGACATCGCCCGTCGCTACGACCGCGGCTACGGCCACTTCACCACGCGTCAGAACATCCAGTTCAACTGGACCAAGCTGGCCGATGCGCCGGACATGCTGGACGCCCTGGCGGCGGTCGACATGCACGCCATCCAGACCAGCGGCAACTGCATCCGCAACACCACCTCGGATCCCTTCGCGGGGGCCACCGCCGAGGAGGTGGATGACCCGCGCGTGTGGTGCGAGGTGATCCGCCAGTGGTCGACCCTGCATCCCGAGTTCAGCTACCTGCCCCGCAAGTTCAAGATCGCGGTCACCGCCGCCGATCACGACCGCGCGGCCGTGAAGGTGCATGACATCGGCCTGATCCTGAAGCGTGGCGACGACGGAAGCCTGGGCTTCGAGGTGTTCGTCGGCGGCGGCCAGGGGCGCACGCCCTACGTTGCGCCCAGCATCCGCAAGCACCTGCCGGTGGACCAGCTGCTGAGCTATCTGGAAGCGATCCTGCGCGTCTACAATCGCCACGGTCGGCGCGACAACATCTACAAGGCCCGCATCAAGATCCTCGTCTCGTCGCTCGGCGCCGAGGAGTTCACGCGTCAGGTCGAGGAAGAGTGGAGCAAGATCGACGTCGCGGCGGCCAACCTGCCCGACACCGAACTGGCCCGCATCCGCGCTGCCTTCGCACCGCTGCCGTTCCAGGCCCTGCCGGCGACCTCGGAAGCCTTCGAGGCCGCCAAGGCCGACCCGGCCTTCGCGCGCTTCGCCCGCAACAATGTCCGCGCCCACAAGCAGCCGGGCTACGCCGTCGTGGTCGTTTCGCTGAAGAAGGTCGGCGACACGCCGGGTGACGCCAGCGCCGATCAGATGGACCTCGTGGCCGACCTGGCCGAGACGCACTCGCTGGACGACATCCGCGTCACCCACGAGCAGAACCTCGTCCTGCCGCACGTGAAGCTCGACGCCGTGCCGACTGTCTACGCCGCCCTGGCCGCCGCCGGACTGGCGACGCCGAACATCGACCTGGCCAGCGACATCATCGCCTGCCCGGGCCTGGACTACTGCGCCCTGGCCAACGCCCGCGCCATTCCGGTGGCGCAGGACATCGCCGCGCGCTTCGACGACGACCGCGCCGATCTCGTCGGCGAGCTGAAGATCAAGATCAGCGGCTGCATCAACGCCTGCGGTCACCACCACGTGGGCCACATCGGCATCCTGGGTGTTGATAAGAAGGGCGAGGAATTCTACCAGCTCTCGCTCGGTGGCTCGGGGGCGGAAGACGCCAGCCTGGCCCAGATCCTCGGCCCGGCCGTGCCCGCCAACCGCGTGGCCGACGCCGTCGACACCCTGGTCGAGACCTACCTGACCCAACGTTCGGGCGAGGAACGCTTCCTCGACACCTTCCGCCGCGTGGGCCTCGCCCCCTTCAAGGAGGCCGTCTATGCCGAAGCTCATTAAGCGCGACGCCGACGGCCAGTTCGCCGCCGCCGAGGACGCCTTCATCGACATCCGCGAGGAAGACGGCGTCCCCGCCGCCATCCCCGGCAACGGTCCGGTGATCCTGTCGCTGGCGAGATTCCAGGAGGAGGGCGACGCCCTGCTCAGCGGCGGCCGTCAGGTCGGCGTCCGCATCGCTTCGAACGAGGCGATCGAAGATCTCGCCTACGATCTGCCGCGCCTGGCCCTGGTGGCCCTGGAGTTCCCCAAGTACCGCGACGGCCGGGCCTACACCTCGGCGCGGCTGCTGCGCGAGCGCTTCGGCTACACCGGCGAAATCCGCGCCGTGGGCGACGTGCTGCGCGAGCAGGCGGGCTTCATGGTCCGCTGCGGCATCGACGCCTTCGAGGTCTCCGACGGCTCGTCGCCGGAGGAATGGGCCGCCGCGACCCACCGTTATCGCCATGTCTACCAACGGGCCGCCGATAGCCGCGCGCCCGCCTGGAAGGAGCGCGCCTGATGGCCTTCGACCAGATCGAACGCCCCACCGCCGTTGTCCCGGCCACGCCGGACCTCGCCGAGACCCTGCGTGACGCCCATCCGCTGGAGGTGATCCAGGCGGCGTATGAGCTCTATGGCGATCGCCTCGCCATGGTCTCGTCGTTCGGAGCCGAGTCCGCCGTGCTGCTGCATCTGGTCAGCCGGGTGTCGAAGGACATCCCGGTGCTGTTCCTCGATACCGGCATGCTGTTTGGCCAGACCCTGGACTATCGCCGTCAGCTGGCCGAGCGGCTCGGCCTGACCGACGTGCGCGACCTGCGTCCGGCCTTCGCCGACCTGGCGACGGTCGATCCGAAGTCGGACCTGCACAAGACCGACATCGACGCCTGCTGCCACATCCGCAAGGTGCTGCCGCTGGACCGCGCGCTCGGCGACTTCGACGCCTGGATGACCGGCCGCAAGCGCTTCCACGGCGGCGACCGCCTGCGCCTCGCCACGGTCGAGTACAGCGAAGGCAAGACCAAGTTCAACCCGCTGGCCAACTGGAGCAAGGCCGAGCTCGACGCCTATGCGGCCGAGCATGACCTGCCGGCCCACCCGCTGGTCGCCCAGGGCTTCCCGTCCGTCGGTTGCTGGCCGTGCACCAAGCCGGTCGACAATCCCAACGTCAGCGACATCCGCGCTGGCCGTTGGCAGGGCCAGGAAAAGACCGAGTGCGGCATCCACGTCGCCCGCGTTCCGGGCGTGCCGGAAAACCTCGGCGGCGACATCTGACGTGCGCTTGACCTGAGGCCTCTCCGCGATAGGGGAGGCCGATGGACATCGCCGCGCTTGTTTCGGCCTTCGAGGGCCGCACCCTGCCCAAGGACGCCTGGACCCACGCCGCCCACGTCAGCGTGGGCGCGGTCTATGCCTGGCGATACGGCCGAGCCGAGGCGCTTGAACGGCTGCGCGCGGCGATCCCGGCCTACAACCTCTCGGTCGGCGGCGAGAACACCGACACCGCCGGCTATCACGACACCATCACCGCCTACTATGCGGCGGCGGCGGCCGACGCCGTGGTCGTGGCCGTCGATGAGGATGATGCGGTGGCCCGCGCCCTGACCGGCGAGCATCTGACGCGCGACGCGCCGCTGCGGTTCTGGTCGCGGGAGGTGCTGTTCTCGGTCCCGGCCCGGCGCGGGTTCGTGGGACCGGACATCGCGGCGCCGCCGTTCGAGGTGGCGGGGTAGCGCCCTGCGTCCTTCGACACGGCCGCTCGGCGGCCTGCTCAGGATGACGAACTCATTGCGATAAAAATCTGCGTCATGCTGAGCGGCGCGGAGCGCCAGTCGAAGCACGCACCGCGCCTCAGTTCGGCGGGCAGCCCTTGAATTCGCCGACCTTGCTGACCGTCAGGGTCGAGAGGTTCAGCGGCATCATCGGCTTCATCGAGGTCTTGCCCTCGCCGGTGAACAGATCGATGCGGTCGCCCTTGATGTCGCCACCCTTGTCGGAGGCGTACCAATATCCGTCGTGGGTGGTGCCGTCGGGCATCGGCAGGCCGACGGTTTCCTTGATGAACAGCACCGTGCGGCGCTTGACGTTCAGGCCGTCGACGGCGGCGGTGCGCATGGCCACCACCTTGCAGCCCAGGCTGTCGAGCGCGCCGATCCCCTTGGCGCCGGCGTGATAGAGGCTGGCCTTCAGCTTGAAGTCGGCGGTGCCGGGCATCGCGCCGACCAGGGCGGAGACGATCAGATCACCGAGCGGATCGGGCTTGGACTCGCGAGTCTGGGCGGCGGCGGGGCCGGCGCAAAGCGCGGTCAGAACAAGAAACGCAGCAAGGCGGCGCATGGGGGAGGGAGCCTCCAAGGTCGTCAGGTCGCGCCTACCTAGGCTAAGACGTCCGGTGAAGGCAAGCTTGAGCGGAGGGCGCGCGGTGCTGCGGATCTATGGCGACAACCGTTCGGGCAACTGCCTGAAGGTGAAATGGACGGCCGAAAAGCTCGGGCTTTCCTATGCCTGGACGGACGTCGACATCATGACCGGCGGCTCGCGCACGGCCGAGTTCCTGGCGCTGAATCCGGCGGGCCAGACCCCCACGGTGGTCCTGGAAGACGGCCGTCCCCTGGCCCAGTCGAACGCCATCCTGCTGCATCTGGCCGAGGGCTCGGCCCTGATTCCGGCCGACGCCTACGATCGTGCGCGCATGTTCGAATGGCTGTTCTGGGAGCAATACAGCCACGAGCCCTACGTCGCCGTCGCCCGCTTCCAGATGCTCTATCTCGGCAAGCCGAAGTCCGACCTCGACGAGAAGATCGTCTCCCGCGGCGAGGCAGCCCTGGCGCGGCTGGAGCTCGGCCTGGCCGAGACGCCCTATCTGGTCGGCGACGCCCTCAGCCTCGCGGACATCTCCCTGGTCGCCTACACCCGCGTCGCCCACGAGGGCGGCTTCGATCTTTCGGCCTATCCCAAGGTCCGCGCCTGGATCGCGCGCGTCGAAGCCGACCTCGGGCTCTAGCGTCACCTTTCCGTTGCATGCGGGCGCTAGGCGCGTGCAAACCTCCCGGGCCTGTCTGGAGCCTCCCATGCGCCGCCTTCTCCTCGCCGCTGTCGCCGCCGCTGTCGTCGCGGCGCCCGCAGCTCCCGCCTTCGCCTGGGGCGCCTACGGTCACCGGGTGATCGGCGAGCTGGGGGTGCAGACCTTGCCGCAGGAGGTCCCGGCCTTCCTGCGCGCCAAGGGCGTCGACGTCACCGTCGGCGAATATGCGCGCGAGCTCGACCGCGCCAAGGGCGCCGGCCGCATCCACGACACTGACCGCGATCCGGCCCACTTCGCCGATATCGACGACAACGGCCGCCTGCTCGGCGGGCCGCTGCTCACTGCCCTGCCGCCGACCCGCAAGGACTATGAGACCGCCCTGCGCGCCGCCGGGACCGACAGCTGGCAGGCCGGCTATCTGCCCTACGCCATGGTCGACGGCTGGCAGCAGCTGGTGAAGGACTTCAACATCTGGCGCGTGCTGGTCGCCGCCGAGAAGGTGACCAAGGATCCGGCCAAGAAGCGCTTCTACCGGCTGGATCGCGCCCGTCGCGAGGCTCTGATCGTGCGCGATATCGGCGTCTGGGCGCACTATGTGGGCGACGCCGCGCAGCCGCTGCACGCCACCGACCATTACAACGGTTGGGGCGACGGCCCGAACCCCAACGGCTTCTCGACCGCCCGCACGGTCCACGCCGATTTCGAGGGGACCCTGACCCAGCCGGTGGCCAGCCAGCCGGCACGCGTGCGCGCCGCCATGCCGGCCATGCAGCCCTGCGACTGCACCGACATCCTGCCCCGCACGACGGCCTATCTGGCGCAGACCAACAGCAAGACCGTGCCGGTCTACCAGATGTTCAAGGACAAGACCTTGAGCCTGGGGAACCCGCAGGGCGAGGCCTTTATCAACGAACGCCTGGCGGTGGGTTCGGCCCAGCTGCGCGACATGATCGTCGACGCCTGGCGGGCCAGTGCGACGATGCGCTTCGGCTACCGCCCGGACATGACCCTGCAGGACGTCGAGAGCGGCAAGGCCGATCCCTGGCTGGACCTCTACGGCAAGGACTGACAGGAGCGCGAAATCCTCGCCCTTCGAGGCTCGCTGCGCTCGCACCTCAGGGTGAGGAATTCGACTGCGAGGTTCCAGTAGACCTCATCCTGAGGCGCCGCGAAGCGGCCTCGAAGGACGAGGGCGGACCCGCCGCGCTAAGCCCGCTTGTTCAGCGTGATCGCCGTGGCCGCGCCGGTGGGGGCGGTGGCGAGGCCGCCGGCGCCGTAGCCGCCATTGCTGCTGCGCTGGCTGGCGACTTCCTCGGCGATGGCGCGCACCAGGCCGTCGGTCACGGTCTTGGCCGCCTGCAGGGCGCGGCCCTGGCGGGCCAGCACGGCGTCGAAGCCTTCGGTGGCGCGCATCAGGCGGGCCTTCTGGGCCGGCGAGGCCGCGGCGATCAGGCCCGGCTGCTGACGCAGGCGTGAGGATTCATGGCGATAGATATTGGCCAGGCGCGAGGTTTCCTCCAGGCGCGCGGCGGCCTCCTGCGGGCGGCGCTGCTCGAAGGCGGCGGCGTCGAGGGCGATGCTGGCGGTCAGGCGCTCGGTGAGGGCGATCATCGCCTCGATGCGGTCGGAGCCGGCGTTGTCGGTCTGGGCAGGCAGGTTCGACATCACGACAGTCCTTGCATCTTGAGCATCTGGGCCTGAACCGAGCTGGCGAGGCCGACGCCGCCGGCCTTGACCATCGACTTCGACATCGCGTCGGTCAGGAACGAGCGGAACATCTGCGCGCCCTGGCCGCCGCTGAACTCGCCTTCGTCGACGCCCTGGAACATCTCGCCCAGCATCACCGAGAGGAACGAGGCCTCGAAGTCCTGGGCGGTCTTCTTGATCTCGCCGCGCTTGGCCAGTTCGGCGGCCGAGGTCGCGGTGAGGCCGGCGGTCGGATTGACGGGCGGCAAGGCGAGGGAGGAGAGGGCGCTCGTCATCACATCACCTCGATGTCGGCTTGCAGTGCGCCCGCGGCCTTGATGGCCTGCAGGATCGAGATCATGTCGCGCGGGGTAACGCCGAGGGCGTTCAGGCCGTTGACCAGGCTGGCCAGCGACGCGCCGTCCTTCAGCATGATCAGCTTGCGGCCCTTCTCCTCCTCGACGCTGACCGTCGAGGCCGGTTCGACCGCCGTCTGGCCCTGACTGAACGGGGCCGGCTGGCTGATGCGCGGGTTCTCCTGAACCGAGATGGTCAGGTTGCCCTGAGCGATGGCGACGGTGGAGATGCGGACGTTCTCGTCCATGACCACCACCCCGGCCACTTCGTCGATCACCAGCTTGGCCGGGCTGTCGACCTCGATGGGCAGGTTTTCGACGGCGGTCACGAAGCCGACCATATTCTGGCCGGCCGGCGGCTTCAGGGTGACGATGGTGGGGTTCTCGACGGCGGCCGAGCCGGGATAGCGGGTGTTCACCGCCTGGGCGATGCGGGTGGCGGTGGTGAAGTCGGGGTTGCGCAGGGTCATGCGCATCTGGCTCATCGAGGCCAGCTGGAAGCCGGTTTCACGCTCGACCAAGGCGCCCCCGGCGATGCGGCCGGCGGTCGGCACGCCCTTCAGCACGGCCGAGCCCGAGGCTCCGCCCGCCGAGACCGATCCGGTCTGCACCGTGCCCTGCGCCACCGCGTAGACCTGGCCGTCGGCGCCGACCAGCGAGGTGACCAGCAGAGTGCCGCCCAGCAGGCTCTTGGCGTCGCCCGCCGCCGAGACCGAGACGTCGACCGGCGAGCCGGCGGCCGCGAAGGCCGGCAGGCGGGCCGTGACCATCACCATGGCGACGTTCTTGGCGTTGAGGTTGGCGTCGCGCACGTTGTTGCCCAGGCGCTCGAGCATGGCTTCCATGGCCTGGCGGGTCTGCGGCGAGTTGCGCAGGGTGTCGCCCGTGCCGTTGAGGCCGACCACCAGGCCGGCGCCGGTCAGCATGTTCTCCCGCACGCCCTCGAACTCGACGACGTCCTTGATCCGCGAGGCGGCGAAGGCCGGCGGGGCGGCGAGGCAGGCGACGGCGGTGAGGCCGACGGCGGCGAGGCGGAAGAGGCGAGTGAACATGGTCGGACCTGCACGCGTGACGTGGGCTTGCGCCCGAGTCTTTCAAAGCAGGAACCGCGCCAAGAGAAAGTGCATTTAAAGCAAGGGGATAGTGATTGGCCTGTGCGGTGTCGGCAGAAATTGCCCGGCATTAACCATACCGCAAGGCGGAAGGCGGAAGAGTTGGCCCATGAAGGTTTCCGGCCCTAGCAGCCTGGCTCCCAACGCCGCATCGAAGAGCGCGCGCCCGACCTCGGGCGGCGCCTTCTCGCTGGGCGGCGCCGCGCCCGCCGCGCCGACGGGGCCGACCGCCTCGGTGGCGCCGGTCGCCTCCCTGGCCGCGCTGATGGCGTTGCAGGAAGTGGGCGGGCCCCTGGAGCGGCGCAAACGCGCCATGAACCGTGCCGGCCGAATTCTCGATGTGCTGGACGAGGTGAAGGTCGCCCTGATCGGCGGCGACCTGACGCCCTCGACCCTCGAACGCCTTACCCGCGCGATTCGCGAACAGCGTGAGGCGACCGAAGATCCGGGCCTGGAATCCTTGCTCGACGAGATCGAAACACGCGCGGCGGTGGAGCTCGCTAAGCTTGAGCGTTCAGCCGTTGCGGCATGAACGCGCGCGGAACGCGAGCTTCATTGTGTGTAACTGCGGTTTTGCTATAAGCGCCTCGCCTACCGTAGGCGGGGTTTATAGGGCGTGAGTACGTCAATGCAGTCGACCGCGGTTCTGGTGCAAGACGAGTATCGTCCTTCCGAGGACGAAGAGTTCATGAACGAGCGGCAGCTTGAGTTCTTCAAGCAGAAGCTCAACGACTGGAAAGAAGAGATTCTCAAAGAATCTCGCGAGACGCTGAGCCATTTGAAGGCCGAGACCGAGAACCATCCGGATCTGGCCGACCGAGCCTCGTCGGAAACCGACCGGGCTCTGGAGCTCCGCACCCGGGACCGCCAGCGTAAGCTCATCTCAAAGATCGACGAGGCCCTGCGCCGCATCGAGGACGGCTCCTACGGCTACTGCGAGGAGACCGGCGAGCCGATCAGCCTCGCCCGCCTGGAAGCCCGCCCGACCGCGACCCTGAGCCTCGAAGCCCAGGAGCGCCACGAGCGCCGCGAACGCGTCCACCGCGACGACTGAGGCGGAGCATCGCTGCGTCCTTCGACTGGCCCGCTTTGCGGTCCGCTCAGGATGACGCTTGGGGTGATCGTTCAAAAGCGTGCGTCATGCTGAGCTGCGCGCAGCGCTTGTCGAAGCACGCACGGCGTTTCGGCGGCTCGCTATCCTTGACTTCCCACGCCGCAAGTCCGACCTAGCGCCCCTTCTCCCACGGA
>JAFKGN010000069.1 GCA_017307205.1 Caulobacterales bacterium | reverse complement strand
GCCTGAAGCGGCTCAATCCTGAAAATCTCGCCCGACTGGGCGCCGACCGTCTGGCGGCGATCCTCATCGACGCCGCCGATCTGCGGCCCGAGCTGAAGCGGCGTCTGCGTCTGGAGCTGGCGGCCGAGCAGGGCGCGCCGCACCTGCTGCTGGAGGTCGACAAGCGCCTGACCACCCTGGCGACGGGGAAGGCGAAGGTTTCCTGGCGGCAACGCGCCACCTTCATCGCCGAGCTCGACGCCCTGCGCGGGATGATCGCCCAGCGGCTGGCGGAGCTCGATCCGACCCAGGCGATAGGGAGGCTGTGGGCCTTCATGGCGCTGGGCCGCTCGTTGTCCTCGCGGGTGAAGGACAAGGACGGGGACATGGAGGCGGTGTTCGAGCGCGCGGCGAGCGAGCTCGGCGCCCTGCTGGGTAAGCCGTCGCTGGAGCGCGCGGGCGACGAGGCGCATGCCGCCGCCCTGGTCGAGGCGATGCTGACCTTCCCGGCCGGCTGGAAGACCTGGCTCGGCCTGGTGCTGCGCGAGGCGCCGGCGGGCCTGGCGGCCGCGGCCCTGACCCGTCTGCAGGCCAGCGCCAGCGTGACGTCTGGGCGGATGGTGCTGATCCGCCAGCTGGCCGACGCGGCCGGCGATATCGACGCCTTCACCGACACCTTCTCGGCCGAGGCCCTGAAGACCCCGAGCATCGCCGCCGAGATCGCCCGGCGCCTGCTGACCGTCGGCCGCGTCGCCGAGGCCGGGGCCGCGCTGGAGGTGGCCAAGCCGGTCAAGGCCAAGAGCTTCCTCGGGAGCGGGCGGACCCCGGAGCCGGATTTCGAGTGGGAAAGCGCCTGGATCGACTACCTGGACGCCTCGGGTCAGGCGGACTTGGCGCAGGAGACTCGGTGGATCGCCTTCGAGCGGACGCTATCGGTGGCGAGGGCGAAGGCCTTCATCAAGAGGCTGGGCGACTTCGACGATGTGGAGGCCGAAGGCCGCGCCTTCGCCCACGCGGCCCGACATGCCGACTTCCACAAGGGCCTGGCCTTCCTGATGGCGTGGCCGGCGCTGCCCGAGGCGGCGAAGATGATCCAGGCGCGAGCCGACGACATCGAACGGGTCGATGACGACGTCGAGATGTGGGCGACGCGGCTGCGCGTGCGTCAGCCTGCGGCAGCGCACCTGCTGCTGCGCCGCGAGGCCGCCGTCGCCTTCCGGCGACGGGACCTGGCGCTGGCGGATCGGCTGACCCAGGAGGCTGACAGCATCGAGGCGGGGTAGGGCGCGCCTCCCCCTAATCCGCTCTTCCCGGCGAAGGCCGGGATCCATGCTGAGAGGCAGCTAAAGGCGCGGCGCCTGCCCAAGCTCAGCGCGTGTTTCGGATCGTCAGCTTGGGCCCCGGCCTTCGCCGGGGTGAGCGGGGTTCTCAGCCCGCCTTGAACTTCTTCTTCGGGCCCTTGGGGCCGGCGCCGGGCGGGCCGTCCTTCTTGGCGAAGGGCTTTTTCGCGAAGGGCTTCTTGCCGAAGTCCTTCTTCGGGCCGTCCTTCGAACCGAAGTCCTTGGGGGCGAAATCTTTCTTCGGACCGTCCTTGGAGCCGAAGTCCTTCTTGGGGAAGGGCTTCTTGCCGAACGGCTTCTTGGCCGGACGATCGCCCTGATCCGAGTCACGGTCGCGCGGCGGGCCCTTGGCGAAGGGGGCGTCGGCCGGGGTGATCTTCAGGCCGCCTTCGACCGGCGGCACGGCGACGTGCTCGCCGAAACGGGCGGCGGCTTCGGGCAGGATCTCGAAGCGGGTGTCGCGGTCGAAGATCTTGATCAGGCCGATGTCGGCCTTGGTCACGTGGCCCTGGCGGCAGATCAGCGGGATCAGCCACTTGGGGTCGGCGTTCTTCTCGCGGCCCACATTGATGCGGAACCAGACGGCGCCTTCGACGCCGTCGCGGCGCGGCTTCTCGCCGCGCGGCGGACGCTCGCCACGTTCAGCGTTGCGGTCGTAGGGCTCGCGCTCGCGACGTTCGCGCGGCTGGAACACCTCACGGCCGCCGTCGAACAGGTCTTCCGGTTCGGGCAGGTTCTTGCGGTAGAGGTGGGCGAAGGCGGCCGCCAGCTGTTCGGCCGTGCGGCCCTGCAGCAGGGCTTCGGCCATCGCGGCGTCGGCGGCCGACGGCTCGGTGGCCAGGATCGGGTCTTCCAGCAGACGGGCGACGTCGCGCTGGCGGATGTCCTCGGTGGTCGGCGGGCCGCTCCAGGCCACGTCGACGCGGGCGCCGCTGATCAGCATCTCGGCCTTGCGGCGGCGGTTGAAGCCGACCAGCAGCACCGAGACGCCCTTGCGACCGGCGCGACCGGTGCGGCCCGAGCGGTGCAGCAGAGTGGCGGAGTTCTGCGGCAGGTCGGCGTGGATCACCAGCGACAGGTCGGGCAGGTCGAGGCCGCGGGCGGCGACGTCGGTGGCGACGCAGACGCGCGAGCGGCCGTCGCGCAGGGCCTGCAGGGCGCGGCTGCGTTCGTTCTGCGACAGCTCGCCGGACAGGGCCACGGCCGAGAAGCCGCGCTCGGTGAGGCTGGCGTGAAGGTGGCGCACGGCTTCGCGCGTGGCGCAGAAGACGATGGCGGCGCGGGCCTCGAACAGGCGCAGCACATTGACGGTGGCGTGTTCGATCTCGTTCGGCGCCACGACCATGGCGCGGTACTCGATGTCGCCGTGCGGCTCGTTCCGGACCAGGGTGTCGATGCGCAGGGCATCGCGCTGGTAGCGCTTGGCCATGGTCGCGATCTCGCGCGCGATGGTGGCCGAGAACAGCAGGGTGCGGCGCTCGGCCGGCGAGGCGTCGAGGATGAACTCGAGGTCTTCGCGGAAGCCGAGGTCGAGCATCTCGTCGGCTTCATCGAGCACGACGACGCGCAGGGCCGAGGTGTCGAAGGCGCCGCGTTCGATGTGGTCGCGCAGGCGGCCGGGCGTGCCGACGACGATGTGGGCGCCGTTCTCCAGCGCGCGACGCTCGGCGCGGGGGTCCATGCCGCCGACGCAGGAGGCGAGGCGCGCGCCGGTCTCGGCGTAGAGCCACTTCAGTTCGGCGAAGACCTGCAGGGCCAGTTCGCGGGTGGGGGCGACGACGAGGGCGAGCGGCGCGGCGGCCCGCTCGAAGGTCTCGGAGTCACCCAGCAGGGTGGCGGCGAAGCCGAGGCCGTAGGCGACGGTCTTGCCCGAGCCGGTCTGGGCGGAGACCAGCAGATCGGCGGCGGGATCGGCCTCCAGCACGGCGCTCTGCACCGGGGTCGGCTCGGCGTAACCCTGAGCGGCAAGAGCGCGCTCAAGCGCGGGATTGGTCGAAGGAAAAGGCATTAAAACTCACGAAGTCCGAACGCGCGGGGGGAGGGAGGCGTTCGTTAGGGCGTCGCCGCAGTGGCGAAGAGCGCGGCCATATAGACCTTTCACGCGCCAAAGTCTTCCCCCACGACGTCGCAGGGCCTTGCGGGCGGGCCCGTGAACGTTGACGCTCCCCCATTCGTCGCCGCGAAGGACCGTCCTTGTCGAGCTTGAGCGAATTCGGCGCCCTCAGGGCCAGGCTGCGTGGCCTCTACTTTGGGGGCACCCGCAAGGCGGTGCAGTTTCGCTATGCGATCCTGATCATCGACCTGGCGATCATCGCCTTCTTCATCGCCGCGCCCCTGCTGCGCGACAGCCACGTCTTCCTGGCCGTGGACTATGCGATCGCCGTGGTGGTGGCCGTGGAACTGGCGGCCCGGGCCCTGGCGGGGCGCAACCTTCGCCGCTGGCTGAAGCAGCCGCTGGTGTGGGTCGACTTCGTGGTGCTGGCCACGCTGCTGGTGCCGTTCTGGGCGCTGAACTTCGGCTTCCTGCGCATCCTGCGGCTGATGACCGTGGTGCACAGCGACTTCTTCTGGCGGACCATCGGCCGCAAGTACGACGACACTCGCTGGGAGGAGTTGATCCGCACCTCGGCGACGATGGTGACCTTCATCTTCGTGATGACCGGCTTCGTCTATTCGATCTACGCGCGCTCGCACCCGGGCATCGAGGGCTATGTCGACGCGCTCTACTTCACCATCGCCACCCTGACGACGACGGGGTTCGGCGACATCACCCTGCCGGGGCCGTGGGGGCGGGTGATCTCGATCGTGACCATGCTGGCGGGAATCACCTTCTTCGTACGCTTGGCGCAGACTCTGATCCGGCCGGCGAAGGTCAACCACACCTGCCCGAGTTGCGGCCTTGGACGGCACGATCCCGACGCTGTGCATTGCAAGGCGTGCGGAGAAGCGCTGAACATTCCGAACGAAGAATAGGCGGCGACGCAAAACGCCGCTTGACGATAAGTTTTACGTGCGTAATTCTCGCAATATGACGAGTGTAATCCCCATGAGCATCACCGCCGCCGAAAGCCAGGTCATGGAAGTGTTGTGGCGCCGTGGGCCGCTGGCGGCCGACGAGCTGGTCGCCGAGGTCGCCGAGCCGCAGGGCTGGGGCGAGGCCACGGTAAAGACACTGATCAACCGCCTGCTGAAGAAGAACGCCATCCGCTCCGTGCGCGAAGGCGGGCGCCATCGTTACGAGGCGCTGATCCAGCGCACCGACTATGTGCAGACCGAGAGCCAGGGTCTGCTCGACCGACTGTTCGAGGGCCGGCTCGCGCCGCTGGTCGCCCACTTCGCCGAACACCGCGCCCTGAAGCCGGATGAGGTGAAGCGTCTGCGTAAGCTTCTTGAGGACCTCGACGATGAGTGACGTCTCGACGATGCGCGAAGTGATGACCAGCGACCTGGCCGTCCTCTTCCTGCTGCGCGCCAACATCGCCGCGGCGATCGCCATTCTGGTGGTGCTGGCCGCGAGGCCGATGGTCCGCCGGCTGATCGGCCCGACCCAGGGCTATTGGCTGTGGGCCCTGGTCCCCGTCGCCGCCGCGACCAGCCTGTTTCCGAGCCTGCAGGATTTTATGAGCAGCTGGCGGCAGATGGGAACCGGCGGCAATGACTTCTCCATCCCCTATTCAGGGCCGCTGCTGGTCGCCTTCTTCATTGGCGCGGCCGTGACCCTGGTGCTGTTCGTGATCGGCGAGGTGCGCTTCCGGCGGATGGCCCGCGCCGGTCTGGCCGGTCCGGCGGTGATGGGTCTGGCCTGGCAGACGATCGTGGTGCCGCACGACTATCATGAGCGCTTCGGCCCGGCCGAGCGGGCGCTGATCTCGCGCCACGAACTGACCCACATCGACCGCAGCCATCCGCTGCACAACCGCCTGATCGCCGCGGCACTACTGCTGGGCTGGTTCAACCCGCTGGTCCATGTCGCCGCCCACTGCATGCGGCTGGACCAGGAGCTGGCCTGCGACGCGGCGGTGATGGAGCAGAACCCCGGCAGCCGCCGCGCCTATGCGGAGACGCTGCTGAAGGCCCACTCCGACACCCCGTGGTCGACCTTCGCCTGCGCCCTTGCGGACGGCGGTCGGCATCCCCTGGAGGTTCGCCTCCAGGCCCTGCGAAGTCCCAAGGTGAGCCTGCGGCGGTATCTCGTCGCCGCGGGTCTGGTGTCCGGCCTCGCCGCCGCCACCGCGCTCGGGATCTGGACTTTGGCGCCCCAGACGTTCGGCGCCTGATCTCTCCCGGTACCTGACGGCGGGCCCCCGCCCGCCGCCTTCTTTCCTCCCGACATCGTCATTCCCACCCCATCGCCGCTTCGTCAGAGGCGTCCGCGAGAGGCTGCGCCATGCCCATCATCCTGGCCGCGCTGGCGGCCGCCCTGATCGCCGACCAGGACGCCCCGCCGCCGGCGGCGGAGACGACGGTCGAAGCGGTGGAGGTGACCGCCGCCGCCCGGATCCGGGGCGACCTGAAAGAGGGGGTGCTGAACTATCCCTCCAGCTTCTTCACACCGATGCGGCCGACGACGGCGCTGGACATGGTCACGTGGTTGCCGGGCTTCACCCTGGAAGACACCCGCGACGTGCGCGGCCTCGAAGGCGCGATCGGCAATGTGCTGATCGATGGCAAGCCGCCCACCAGCAAGACCGACACCCTGGCCAGCGTGCTGCGCCGCCTGCCTGTCGAGCAGGTGGAGCGGGTGGACCTGATCGTCGGCGGGGCGCCGGGGATCAACATGCGCGGGCGCAACATCGTCGCCAATGTGATCCTGAAGGTCTCGGCCCGGCCCAAGCGGGTGATCACCGGCCAGACCTTCGTCGACACTCATGGCCGGGTCTCGCCGCATCTGATCGCCACGACCTCCAGCAAGCGCGACGGGCGCAGCCTCGACGCGACGATCCAGGCCGCCCGCAGCGTCGCCATCTTCCCCGGCTTCGGCTGGGGCCCCTATGTCCGGCGCGACGGGGCCGGCGCGGTGCTGTTCGAGGCCGACGAGGCCTATCTCGTCAGTGGCCCCAACGCGACGGGCAACCTCAGCTACGAGCGCCCGGCGGGCGGCGGCCTGCTGCGGCTGAGCGCGCTGGGGGAATACTTCGGCACCGACCTCGACGATGTGGCGACGCTGAAGCCCGGCCCCGGAGAGTTCAGCTATCGCTGGCGGCAGGCCTATCGGCGCGGCGAGGCGGGGGTGCGCTGGGAGCGGGCGTTCGGGCGGGCGGGGCTGGAGCTGCAGGCGCTGGAGCGCATCACCATCGAGGATCGCCAGGACGAGACCGTCCGGCCGCCGGCGCCCACCACCTTCGACTTCGACCACACCGACCGCGAGCACATCGTCCGCGCCGTGCTGCGCTTCAAGCAGAGCGAGGCGCTGACCCTTGAGACCTTCGCCGAGGCGGCGGTCAACGGCTTCGAGAACGCCAGCACGGGGACGGTGAACGGCGCGCCCCGCTTCATCCCGGTCGCCAATGTGGAGGTGACGGAGCGGCGCGGCGAGACCGGCGCCTCCCTGGCCTGGAAGCCGGGACCGCGCTTCAGCCTCGACGCGGCGCTGAAGGTCGAGGCCTCCGACCTTGAGGCCAGCGGCGATGTCGTCGCCCAGCGCGACTTCGTCTACGCCAAGCCGAGGCTGGCGCTCTCCTGGTCGCCGGACGGCGAGACGCAGGTGCGATTGCGGGCCGAGCACGAGGTCGGCCAGGTCGGCTTCTCGTCGTTCATCAGCTCGGCGGAAAGCAACACGGGCCAGATACGGGTCGGCAATCCGCAGTTGCGGCCGCAGCGGGCGTGGGTCGCCGAGGCGGCGGTGCAACGCCGGTTCGGACAAGGCGGCGATGTCTCGCTGACGGTGCGCAGCAAGGCGCTGCGCGACGTGGTCGATGTGGCGCCGGTGTTCTCGCCGCAGGGCGTGTTCGCGATGACGGCCAATATCGGCGACGGGCGCGAGACCGCCCTGATCGCCAGCGCCACGGTGCCGCTGAAGCGCCTGGGGCTCGGTGGGGCGATGCTGAAGGGCGGCTTCACCCTGCTCGACCAGACGGTGACCGACCCCCTGACCGGGCGTGAGCGGCCGCTGTCCTACACGGCGCAGCGCATGGCCGACCTGCACTTCACCCAGGACTTTCCGCAGTGGAACACCAACTGGGGCCTCGACCTGCTCTATCGTGGGGGGGTGACGGTCTACCGGCCGTTCGGTGACGAGACGACGGCCGCCTGGCCGCGGCTGAACGTCTATGTCGAGCGCCGGCTGCGGCCGGACCTGGCCCTGCGCATCGAGGTGCAGAACCTCCCCGGCGTCCGCTCCCGCCAGACCTTCAGCGTCTACGACGGCCCGCAAGACCGCTCGCCGCTGCTCTACGTCGACGAGAAGCGCCTGAGCGTCGGGCCGATCCTCTTCGTGCGTCTGCGGAAGACGCTGAACTGAGCCGCCCCCTAGCTGTCGAGCGCCACCCTGACCGTCGCCCACCCCAAGAGGATCGCCACCATGGGAACGACCATCCAGAGCGCGAGCGCGGGCGCGCCCGTCTGCATCGCCAGGCGGCCGATGACCGGCGCGGCGAACGTCGAGACGGCGGCGAGCGCGCTTCCGGCCCCCACAGCGACCGCGGAGACCAAGGCCCAACGTCGCAGACGAGCCTCGCGGTCGATCTCCCGCAGCAGGCGTTCAGTGACGCCGCCGTCTGGCACGTCACGAGAGGGCTCGCCGTACAGGCTGAACAGTTCGGTTTCGAAGTCCGGGTCGGTCATCGTCCTATTTCCCAACGACGTTCAATTTGCGCCGCAACTTCTCAAGGCCCCGCGTGACATGGGACTTCACCGTTCCCAGCGGGACGCCGAGCGTCTCGGCGATCTCCTGGCCGGTCAGACCCGCGCCATGACACAGGGTGACGCAGGTCCGCTCCCCCGCCGAAAGGGTCCGCAGGGCGGCGTCAAGATCCATGCGGGCGTCGGGCGTCAGCCCCGGCGCATCATCGGGCGCAGCGACGTCCACCGGGTCGGCCATGACCACCGTCCGCGCGTCCTTGGCCTTGCGCTTGAGATAGAGGCGGGCGGCCACCGTGCGGATCCAGGCGGAGAACGGAGCTTCCAGCCGGTAGCCCGGCAGGCTGTGCAGCGCGCTGATGAAGGCTTCCTGCGTGAGGTCGTCGGCGAGGGCGGCGTCTGCGCCCATGCGGCGCATGAGGTCGCGCACGAACCGGGCGTGGCGCCGCGCGAGTTCGCCATAGGCGGCGCGATCGCCGCCGGCGGACAGGCCGGCCAGATCCGCGTCCGGCAGCAGCGCCAGCCGGGCGGCTGGCGGAGGTCTCGGTTTCCCGATCACGGCGCCCTAGCTTTTCGCGGGGCGTCGCAGCAGGCCGAGGGCGAGAAAGGCGACGCCGAGGCAAGCGAAGATCGAGATCAGGGTTACGCCCATCGCGAGCACGTCCGCATCGCCCCGACCAACCGACACGAGGGGAATGGCGATCCCGACCGCCAAGGCCAGCAGCACCGCCCCACGTCGAATGTCCTTGTCCGGTGTCTGGATCGGCCCATCAGCGATCTGCGCGAGCAACTCCGTCGGGATCGGATGGCCCAGATCATTCGACTGCCGGAGAAATTCGTAGAGCCGCCGGCGTTCTCGGGCGCGAAAGGCTGGGATGAGCAGGCCCGCGACGACCAGCACCCCCAGGCCGAAGACCGTGATGCAGAAGGCGATCCAGTCGGCGTTCATCTGACTCTCCCGCGGCCGTCCCGTCGCGGCCCTGAGAGTATGGGGCGTCCACCGCCCCGCCGGGATGCAAAAAACTTTCACCGCCTGCATCCCACAGCAACGCGAGCAGTCCCTTTCCCTGTGAACGGCAGGATGGGCGGGCGGCGTGACAAAGAATGTCGAGTTGAGCGGCCGCCTTACGGAAGTGTCAGTTCTTATTACAGGGGCGTCTGAACCTTAATTCGGACTCATGACAGCGACTTAACAAGTAAATCCGAAGCGTCACCGCTAGTTCTCGCAGTCGAAATTCGTTCGCAGCACGACGTTCGCCCGCAGTTTCGCCTTAAAGCCAAGCTTCCCTATTTCCCGACGACAGACCCCCAAGCCCCGCAGAGGGCAGGAGAGCCGCGTATGTCCATCGTTATCGCCGCCGCAGCGGTCGCCATGATCGCCGGCCAGGAGGGGCCGACGCCGGCTCCCGCGCCCGCCGCCGCGCCACCCGCCAGCGCCGCGCCCGCGCCCGCCAAGCCGGCCGCGCAACCGGGCAACACCGTGCAGGAGGTGGTGGTGACCACGACCGCGCCGCCCGTGGTGACCTCGATCGATCGCCGCAGCTACAGCCTGGGCCGCGATATCCAGGCTGGAACCGGCGCCGTGGCCGACGCCTTGCGCAACGTGCCGGGGGTGGAGGTGGATGTGCAGGGGACCCTGACCCTCCGCGGCGACGCCAACGTCACCATCCAGATCGACGGCAAGCCGGCGGCGGCCTTTGCGGGCGCCGGGCGGGCCGATGCGCTGCAGCAGCTGCCGGCCGACCAGATCGAGCGGGTCGAGGTGATCACCAACCCCAACGCGGCGCAGAACCCGGAAGGCTCAGGCGGCATCATCAACCTGGTGATGAAGCAGAGCCGGGGCGGCGGCTGGACCGGTTCGACCTATGGCGTGATCGGCGGCGGCGGTCTGAAGCGGGCAGGCGGCAGCTTCGGCTACAATTCGAAGAAGCTGAGCGTCACCGGCAATCTCGCGAGCAGCTACCAGCGCGCCTGGTCGGAGGCCGAGAACGTCCGCACCCTGCCGGACCCGCTGACCGGCGGCTTGGCCAAGCACGACCTGATCCTGACGGGGCGCAACCTCAACCGCAGCCAGAACGGCGGCCTGACCATCGGCTATGACCTGACCCCTAAGGACCGGGTGACGGGGGCGATCACGTACAACCAGATGCTGCTCTACGGCTACCCGACCAACACGTTCGAGGACTACGACGCTAGCGGCGCCCTGATCAGCTTCCAGAACCGCACCAATGCGCGCCGCTTCACCACGCGCGACACCGGCTTCACCAGCGGCTGGAAACACAGCTTCGCGGGCGACGGACACACGCTGTCGGTCGACCTGATCGCCAACCGCTCGCGCTACGATGACGCGAACCTGTGGAGCATCACGCGGTCCTCGCCGGCGATCCAGCCGCTGGAACGCAACGACATGTTCGCGGACCTGGCGCACTCGGAGTTCAGGACCACCTACGTGCGGCCGGACGTGCAGGGCGGCAAGCTGACGCTGGGCTACGAGCTGAAGTACGACGATCAGGGCTATGACGCGGTGGTCGCGCGCGGGGCGACCGTGCCCGGCCTCGTGACCCTGCCGAGCGCGACCTATGAGATCGACTACGAGCAGACGATCAACGCCGCCTACGGCACCTTCGAGCGGCCGTTCGGCGATGTGACGGTGATCGGCGGGCTGCGGCTGGAGAACGCCGACATCAAGGTAGACGAGCGGACTACCAGCGTCGACGGCGCGCAGGACTATTTCCGGGCGTTCCCGAGCCTGAACGTCTCGTGGAAGATGGACGACCAGAGCAAGCTCGCCTTCAGCTACAGCGAGCGGATCCAGCGCCCGCCGCCGTTCATCCTGACGCCGTTCCGGGTCTACATCGATCCGAAGAACTATCAGGAGGGCAATCCGCGCCTCCGGCCGCAGGAGACCCAGTCGTTCGAGGTCTCCTACGAGAAGCGGCGCAACGGCGCGCTTTATCTCGCCACCCTCTACTACCGCAGCAACGAGGGTGAGTTCTCGCCGGTGGCCCGCAACCAGGGCGACGGCGTGGTGCTGGTGACTTTCGACAACCTGGGCTCCAGCCGTTCGGCCGGCCTGGAGCTGGTGGCCAACGGCAAGCTGGCGAAGAACCTGACCTATAACGCCACGGCCAACCTGTTCCGCAACGAGATCGACGCCTCGAACCTCGGGCTCGGGGCCGGCACGCGCACGGCGAACGGGATCGGCGGCCGGTTCAATCTGAACTGGCAGGCGACGCCGGAGGACGCCCTGCAGCTCAATCTCGCCGCCACCGGCAAACGCCTCTTCGCCCAGGGCACGCAGGATCCAATCTACACCGTCAACGCAGGGTGGCGGCACAAGCTGACCGACCGGGCGACGGCGACGCTTTCGGTGCAGGACATGTTCCGGACCAACCGTTTCCGGCGCGAGTTCAACACGCCGGCCTACACCGACTGGGCCGAGAGCCGGCCGGTGGCCCGGACGGTGCTGCTGCGGATCGACTATCGTCTGGGCGGCGGGAACGCCAAGGCGCCGGCGGCGGCCCCGCAGTTCGAGTACGGTGGTGGCGGCGGCGGTGGCGCGGGCGGCCTCTGAGGCGACGCGGGCGGGCTTGTCGCCGACCGGCAAACCCGTCACCAATTGCGGATGACCGATGGAGAGCCGCCGCGGCGCCTGCTTCGCCGCAGCATGTCGCGCACGGCCGCGCCGCCGCTGCTGAACGGAGACCCCGAGGGGTTCGAAGGGGTGCGGCTGTCGCTGGGCGAGGCGCAGGAGGCCTTGGTCCGGGCGGCCGACCGCATCGCCGCGCCACGATCGATCTTCGCGCGTGAGCCGCTGAACATCCTGGCGCTGTCGGGCGGCGCGGCGGGCGGGGCGTTCGGCGCCGGGGTGCTGGCGGGCCTGACCAAGGCGGGCAAGCGGCCGAACTTCGCCATCGTGACCGGGGTGAGCACCGGCGCCCTGATGGCGCCGTTGGCGTTCCTGGGGCCGGCCTGGGACGACCGCCTGGCGGACGCCTACACCGGCGGCCATGCCGCGCGCCTGCTGGCCCTGCGCCGCTTCGTGCCGGGGGCGGGGCCGGGGCTGATCCGCGGCGAGGCGCTGGACGCCCTGATCGGCGCCTTCATCGACGACGAGCTGATCGCCGGGGTTGCGGCCGCGCATGCGCAGGGGCGTCGGCTGTTCGTGGCGACCACCGATCTGGACCGTCAGCGGGCGGCGATCTGGGACATGGGGGCGATCGCCTCGCGGGCTTTGACCGGCGACGGCGAACGGGCGCTGCATCTGTTTCGAGAAGTGCTGGCGGCCTCGGCCAGCCTGCCGGGGCTGTTTCCGCCGCGGCTGATCCCCTGCGTCTCGGAGGAGGGGGTCTATGACGAGATGCATGTGGACGGGGGCGTCGCGGCGCCGCTGTTCGTGCTGCCCGATGCGCTGCTGCGCTGGAAACAGGTGGGCCGACGTCTGCGTGGAGGGCGTGTCTATCTGATCGTCAATACGATCCTGGAGCCGGGCTCGCGCATCACCTCGGGCAATGTGCCGGCCATTCTGATCCGCAGCTTCGACACCATGCTGCGGTTTTCGTATCGCCAGGCCCTGAGCCTGACCGCCACCTTCTGCGCCGGGGCGGGTTTGCCGCTGGAGATCGCCTCGATCACGCCCGCGCCGCATCACGGCAGCATGATGAACTTCGACACCAAGAGCATGAAGCGGATGTTCGACGCGGCCTTCGAGGAGGCGGCGGCCGGCAAGGCCTGGACCCGCTACGCTTGAGCGGGCTTTCGAGCTTACCGACGCGCCGTCTCGCAGAGGCTGCAATCGATGAGGGTCACGTCTCAGAAAACCTTGAAGACGGGGGTCAGGGTGGTGACGGCCACCATGGCCGAGAGGGTCAGGCCGCCGAGGCCGGCGACGGTGTGCAGGATGAGGGCGTTGAGGCGTTGCATGGCTTTGTTCCTTGAAAGGGTGAGGTGAGCGGGGGCTCAGAAGGCTTTGACGAGCGGCGCGATGGTGGTCAGGGCCAGCAGGGCGACGATGGTGGCGCCGCCCATCTTGGCGGTGACGTCGGTGATGATCTTGTTGAGCGTGGTCATGGTGGTTGGTCCTCGTTGAGCGGTGCGTCAGGTCGATCTGACGATGCTGTTTATGAGGGCCGTCCGTAGCCGGGGCGCTTCGGCTAGTTGTCGCTTTCGGTCAGCGAACCGGGTTTTGTATGTCGCAATGTGTCGTGGGGCGCGCTGACACATTCGGACAACTGAAAATCGCCCGCGCCGCGCGGGCATGTGCATGATGGGGCTCATGGAAAACACCGGCCACTTGCTGATCGTCGACGACGACCGCGACATCCGAACCCTGCTCGCCGAGCACCTGAAGAACTTCGGTTACGAGGTGACCACCGCCGACGGCGGGGGGGAGATGCGGAAGGCTCTTGAGAAGAGAGCCGCCGACCTGATCGTGCTCGACCTCAATATGCCCAAGGAAGACGGGCTGACCCTGATCCGCGAGCTGCGGTCGAAGCCGAACAGCCCGCCGATCATCATGCTGACCGCGCGGGCCGAGCCGATCGACCGCATCGTCGGGCTGGAGATGGGCGCCGACGACTACCTCGCCAAACCCTTCGAGCCGCGTGAGCTGCTCGCCCGCATCCGCAGCGTGATGCGTCGCTCGGCCCAGATGCCGAGCAACCTGGAGCCACTGGCCGCCAAGCGCGCCCACTTCGGCGAATGGACGCTGGATTTCGAACATCGCCGGCTCGAGGCCAGCGAGGGGCGCGTGGTGATGCTGTCGGGCTCGGAATTCCGGCTCGTCCGGGCGCTGGTCGACCACTCCAACAAGGTGCTCAGCCGCGAGCAGCTGCTGACCCTGGTCTCGCCGCGCGGCGGGACAGGGGACTCGCTGGACCGCGCCATCGACCTGCAGGTGAGCCGTCTGCGCCAGAAGCTGGGCTCGGAGACCGGCGCCCTGATCCGCACCGTGCGCAATGAGGGCTATGTGCTGGCCGCGCCAGTGACCTTCGAGTGAGCGCCCGCCCATGAGACGCCTCACCGCCTTCTTCACCTCCATGGCCGGCCGGATCTTCCTGATCCTGCTGCTGGGGGTGACCCTTTCGGCCACCGTCGCGTGGCAGATCGCCGGGGCCAAGCGGCTGGGTGATCTGCGTCGCCTCGACATGGCCCGCGCGGTCGACCGCGTGGAGGACACGGTGATCGCCTGGAAGGCGCTGCCGCCTGCCCAGCGCGCCGGCTATGCGCCGGCCTTTGCGCGAGGGATCGACGTCGTGGGCGCGGAGACGACCGGCGGCGCGGCCGAGCCGGTGCTGGACCAGTTGCTGGCGGCGCGGCTGCCGGGCGTGAAAGTGGCGGCCTTGCGTATGGATCGTGCGGCCTGCGCCGTCGATCGCGGCGGCCGGGGCGGCTTCGGCGGCGGTCCGGGCGGCCCCGACGGCGATCGCCGCGGTGGTCGCGGCGGCGGCTTCGAGCGGGGAGGCAATCCAGATTTCGAGCAGCAGCCCGAGCAGCGCCGTTGCTGGCTGGTCACCGTGCAGGACGGCGCCTCGCAGCTGAGGCTCGTCGCCGGCACCCAGCCGCGTCCGGCCGGACGCTGGCTGCCCGATCCGCTGTACATGAGCGTGCTGTTTGTCGGCGCCGCCCTGCTAGCCTTCATGGTCGCCCGGTTCGCCACCATCCCGCTGCGGCACCTGTCGCAAGCCGCCACCTCGCTGGGCGACGACCTGACCCGCCAGCCGCTGCCGCTGACCGGTCCGTCCGAACTGCGTGAGGCGGCGACGGCGTTCAACGCCATGCAGGTGCGGCTGCAACGCCAGTTGGCCGAGCGGACTCACATGCTGGCGGCGATCACCCACGACCTGCAGACGCCGGTGACGCGCCTGCGGCTGCGGCTGGAGAAGGTGGACGATCCAGAGCTGCGCGAGCGGCTTCTGGGCGACCTCTCGGCCATGCAGACCCTGATCCGTGAGGGCCTGGATCTCGCCCGCAGCGCCGAGCATTCCGAGACGCCGATGCGGGTGGACCTGCAGTCGCTGGTCGACAGCCTGGTCGACGATGCGGCCGACGCCGGCCAGGACGTCACCGGCGGCGAGCGCTGCGATGTCGACGTGACCCTGCAGCCGGCGGCGATGAGCCGGTGCCTGTCCAACCTGATCGGCAACGCCCTGAAGTACGGCGGCTCGGCCGAGGTTTCGGTGGCGATGCGCGACGGAGCGCCCGAGATCCGGGTGCGTGACCACGGCCCGGGTCTGCCGGAAGATCAGCTGGCCGGCGTGTTCGAGCCGTTCGTGCGTCTCGAGGACAGCCGCTCACGCGAGACCGGCGGCGTGGGCCTCGGCCTGACGATCGCCCGCACCCTGGCCGAACGAAACGGCGCGACGATCACCCTGGCCAACCACCCGGATGGCGGCGCCGAGGCCGTCATCCGGTTTCGCAAGGCCGGCTAGAAGACCACCGACCGCAGGCTGAAGTTCAGCCGCCAGACTTCGCGGTTGGCGTAGGCGACGGGGTTGTTCAGCCCGCGCACCGCCTCGATCTGAGCGACGCTGCGCTTGCCTGTGCGGACCCGGACGCCGCCGCCGACGGAGGCCAAGTGTGGATCACGGTCCGGCAGGCCGTAGCGGGCCTGGTAGTGCAGGCGGGCGCCGTCGACGAAGCCATAGGCCTCCGAGCCCAGCAGCCTGGGGGGCAGGCCCTTGGACGGTCGCCAGGCGAGTTCGCCCGAGGCCGCGTCGCCGCTGTCGCCGCTGTTGGTCGCCGTCTCGAAGCCGCGTACGAACTCGTCGCCGCCGGCCGCCATCTGCTCGGTGCCGGGCAGGCGATTACCGTTGAGCTGAGCGGCGAGGTTGGTGCGCCAGACGAAGCCGGGGGCGATCTGGCGGTTGTCGA
>JAFKGN010000068.1:28292-28770 GCA_017307205.1 Caulobacterales bacterium | reverse complement strand
GCCGGAGACCGGCGGCGTCGCCGCCGCCATGGTCACCGGCCACGAGGCCTGGGTCTCGCAGGAGACCACGGACTCCATGCGCGCCTCGGGCCTGGCCCACATCCTCTCGATCAGCGGCCTGCACATGGCCATCGTCGGCGGCTTCCTGTTCGCCGCCGTTCGCCTGGGCATCGCCGCCTGGCCGTGGTTGGCCCTGCGCGTCGACGGCAAGAAGTGGGCGGCCGCGGCCGGTCTCGCTTCGGTCGGCGCCTACCTCGTGCTCTCGGGCGCGCCGGCTCCCGCCGAGCGGGCGGCGATCACCGCCTCGGTGGCGTTCCTGGCCGTGCTCGTCGACCGGCGGGCGATCAGCCTGCACGCCCTGGCCCTCGCGGCCCTGATCATCCTCCTGATGCAGCCCGAGGCGGCGGCGACGCCGGGCTTTCAGATGTCGTTCGCCGCCACCGCCGCCCTCGTCGCACTGGCCGAGGTCTGGCCGACG
>JAFKGN010000068.1:22125-28206 GCA_017307205.1 Caulobacterales bacterium | reverse complement strand
CTGGTGGCCGGCCTCGCGACCGGGCCGTTCGCCCTGCAGCACTTTAACCGCGTCGCCGTCTGGGGCTTGCCCGCCAACCTGCTGGTCGCGCCGCTGTCGAGCTTCGTGTTCATGCCGGCGCTGGCGATAGGGGCGGTGCTGGAGCCGTTCGGCCTCGGCGGCCCGTTCCTGACTGTGGCCGGCTGGGGCATCGACGCCATGGGCGCGATCTCGGACTGGTTCGCCAAGGCGCCGTTCGCCCAGATCACGGTGGCCAGCGCGCCGTCGGCGGCGCTGGTCGTCGCCTTCCTCGGACTGATGTGGCTGTGCCTGTGGCGCGGGCGACTACGCTGGCTCGGCTTGCCGCTGGCCTTCGCCGTCAGCCTGTGGCCGCGCCCGCCAGCGCCCGACGCCTGGATCGCTTCGAACGGAGCCAGCGCCGCGATCCGCGTCGGCGAGCAGGCCGTGCTGATGAGGCCCGACGTCAGCCGCTTCGGTGTCGATCTGTGGAGTCGGCGTCGCGGCCTGACCATTGATGAGACCGGTGAGGGCTTCGACTGCGGCCGCCTGGCCTGCGCCCCGACCACCGCGCCGGTCGCCCTGGCGGCCTCATGGGGCAAGCGCACTCCGAAGGCGGCCGAACTCGAGCGGCTTTGTAGAAGTGGCGAACTCGTCAGCCTGCGCGGGCCGGCGCCAAGCGAATGGCCGGCAGCGTGCGAGGACAAGTTGCGGCTGACCGGCGAGGACTTCGCAAAGGGCGGGGCCGCCGAGCTGTACCGAACCGGCGGCGGTTGGCGGATCGTCTGGGCCCAGACGCTAAGAGGCCGCCGACCGTGGACGGCGGCGGCCTCGGAAGACGACGGCTAGCGTCGGCTAGTGATAGCGGCGGATCAGGCCGACGAGCTTGCCCTGCACCTGCACCTGGTCGGGTCCGAAGATGCGGGTCTCGTAGGCGGGGTTGGCGGCTTCCAGGGCGATTTGTCGCCCTTGTGGATCATCACGAAGTCGCCGTCGAGGATGCCGGCGTTGATCATCGAGTCGCCCTGCACCTCGAGGACGTAGTGTTCGCCGGCGCCGAGCATGCTCTCGGGCACCAGCAGGCGGTCGCGCTCGTGCTGGATGGCTTCGATGGGGGTGCCGGCGGCGATCTTGCCGAGGATCGGCAGCTCTCGCATGTCGTTGGCGACGGCGGCTCCGGTGTTCTCGATCACCTTCGGCGTGAAGGCGCCGCGACCACGGGGCGGGGCGGCGGTGGTGGCCTGCTGCGGCAGCTTCACCACTTCCAGGGCGCGAGCCCGGTGGGGCAGGCGGCGCAGGAAGCCGCGTTCCTCAAGGGCCGTGATCAGCCGGTGGATGCCCGACTTGGAGGCCAGATCGAGCGCCTCTTTCATCTCGTCGAACGACGGCGAGACGCCGGTCTCCTTGATCCGCTCATGGATGAACATGAGCAGCTCGTGCTGTTTGCGGGTGAGCATCGGGAAGGCCCTCGCTGCGAATCTCTGTGTCAACGACTGTAGCGGAACAAACCGCAAACGTCGAATTCGTTCTCTAGACGTTCTTAGGTTAACGCCGACTTACCAAGGGGCGGCGTGGAACATGGCCGAGCCGGGGTCGTTGAGCGGCCATGAGCTTCACCCAACTCAATCCGACGCTGCCGGTCTTCGTGGAAGGCAAGGGCAAGGGCTTTGCGTTCGCCGTGATCGACTATGGCCAGGAGCACCACCTGATTTGGGTGGTGGCGCTGGATGGGTCCGGCGAGGTGTGGTCGGCGCCCAACCCCAAGGTGCGTGTCCAAGCCAACTGGACCATGGGCCGCAGCATCGAGCGCAAGGAAGAGCCGGCGAACGTCGAACCGTTGCGGCCGGCGGCAAGCGCCTAGCCGAGCAGCGCCTTGGTCGCCGCCGTGACGTCCGCCTGACGCATCAGGCTTTCACCGACCAGCATGGCGCTGGCCCCCGCGGCGGCGCAGCGGGCGACGTCCGCCGGCGTGAAGATGCCGCTTTCGGCGACCAGCAGGGCGTCGGTGGGGGCCATGGCGGCGAGCTTTTCCGTCCAGGCCAGATCGACCTCGAAGGTGCGCAGGTTGCGGTTGTTGACCCCGACGAGATCGGCGCCGAGGGCGTTGGCGCGCTCCATCTCGGCTTCGTCATGCACCTCGACCAGGGCGTCCATGCCGAGACGCAGGGCCTCGGCGTAGAGGTCGGCGGCCAGGGCGTCGTCGACCATGGCCATGATGATGAGGATGGCGTCGGCGCCGAGGGCGCGTGATTCCGCCACCTGCCAGGGATCGACCAGGAAGTCCTTGCGGATAGCCGGCAGGTCGACAGCCGCACGGGCGGCGACGAGGAAGCTGTCATCGCCCCGGAAGCTGGGGACGTCAGTGAGCACGGAGAGGCAGCTGGCGCCGCCGGCGGCATAGGCCTGGGCCAGCGACGGCGGATCGAAGTCGGCGCGGATCAGGCCCTTGGACGGCGAGGCCTTCTTGATCTCGGCGATCAGGGCCAGGCGGCCGGGACCTGCGTCGCGGGCCAAGGCGGCGCGGAAACCGCGAGGGGCCGAGGCCTCGGAGACGTCGACGGTCGGACGCGCGGCCTTGCGGACGGCGACTTCCTCGCGCTTGTAGGCGGCGATCTTGTCGAGAATATCAGCCATTGGTGGCCTCGATCAGCAGGTCCAGGGCGGCGCGGGCGCGGCCGTCGTCGATGACCGCCTCGGCCAGTTCGACGCCCTCGCGCAGGGTCTCGACCTTGTCGCCGACCAGGAAGGCGGCGGCGGCGTTGAGCAGCACGATGTCGCGATAGGCGCCCTTGGCCCCGCCGAGCAGGGCTTCGATGGCGCCGGCGTTCACGGCCGGGTCGCCGCCGGTGAGGTCGGCCAGGGCGGCGCGAGGTAAACCAACGGCTTCCGGCGTGATCGTGAAGTGGCGCACGGCGCCGTCGCGCCATTCGCTGACCTGGGTTTCGCCGGTGGTGGTCAGTTCATCCATGCCTTGGCCGTGGACGGTCCAGGCGCGCGTGGCGCCGAGGGCGCCGAGCACCCGGGCCAGCGGCTCCAGCAGGCGCGGATCGTAGACGCCCAGCACCTGACGCTTGGCGCCCGCGGGGTTCGACAGGGGACCGAGCAGGTTGAACACCGTGCGGAAGCCGAGCTCGGCCCGGATCGGGGTGACGTGGCGCATGGCACCATGGTGCGCCGGGGCGAACAGGAAACAGATGCCAGCGGTCTCCAGCGCCTTACGCTGGGCGTCGGGACCGGCGTCGAGCTTCACGCCGAGAGCAGCCAGGACGTCCGACGAGCCGGAGCGGGAGGAGAGGGCGCGATTGCCGTGCTTGGCCACCTTCAGACCGCCGCCGGCCGCCACGAAGGCCGCCGCGGTGGAGACGTTGTAGGTGTGCAGGCCGTCGCCGCCGGTGCCGCAGGTGTCGATGACGTCGAACGGATGCTCCAGGATCACGGCGGCGCGGCGCATGGCGCGGGCGCTGGCGGTGATCTCGCCGACCGTCTCGCCGCGCAGGCGCATGGCGGTGAGGGCCGCGGCAACCTGGGCAGGCGTCGGCTCGCCACGCAGGCAGGCGGAAAAGAAGGCGTCGGCGTCGTCTTCCGACAGGGTCGCGCCGTCGGCCAGCTTGGCCAGCAGGGGCTTGAAGGCGTCGCTCATGGACTAGGCTTCGGCGAGGCGCTTCACGCCGGCCAGCTCCAGGAAGTTGGCGAGCAGCTGGTGGCCGCCTTCGGTGGCGATCGATTCCGGGTGGAACTGGACGCCGTGCACCGGGCGGGTCTTGTGCTGGAAGCCCATGATCTCGCCGTCTTCGGTCCAGGCGGTGACCTCCAGGTCGTCCGGCAGGGTGTCGCGGCTGACGGCGAGCGAGTGGTAGCGCGTGGCCGTGAAGGGGTTGGGCAAACCCTTGAAGATGCCCTTGTCGGCGTGATGAATCTGGCTGGTCTTGCCGTGGAGGATCTCCTTGGCGCGGACGACTTCGCCGCCATAGGCCTGACCGATGGCCTGGTGGCCGAGGCAGACGCCGAGGATCGGCAGGTCGGCCGGAGCGCCGCGCAGCAGCGGCAGGCAGATGCCCGCCTGGTCCGGCGCGCAGGGACCGGGCGACAGCAGGACGGCTTCCGAACCCATGCCTAGGGCTTCCTGCACCGACAGGGCGTCGTTGCGGCGCACGACCGTCTCGGCCCCAAGCTCGTTCAGGTAGTGGACGAGGTTGTAGGTGAAGCTGTCGTAGTTATCGATGACCAGGATCATGGGCCGACCTTTCAGGCCGTGTTCTTTGGGGTTCCGCGTCGCGCGACGCAAGGGTCTCGGTTAGGCTCCGCATATGGCGATGACCGATTCCGCCCTCGACCCGGCGGCTGTGAGCTACATCCGCGGCCTGCTGAAGCCGCCCCTGCAGAAGGACGGCCGCTGGGCCGCCCTGGCCGCGGCGGCGTTCGCCGCGCTGACGGCGATGGCCTTCGCGATCTCGATGATCATGGCCCCGCCGACCACGACGCGGCATCTGCCCGCCGAGAGCGAGAGCATCACCCTGAGCATGACGCCGGCTCTGCGTTAGCACAGCAGAACCCGGCGAGGGCGCGCGCGTTTGCACCAAGATGCCCAGGTTCATCACCATTGGTTACGGCGACGAGGCTGGATACGAGCAGACCGCCAAGCCTGTCCGCGACGCGGCCCATGCCGCTGACGCGGATCGTGCGCGCAAGGGCGACATCATGGGCATCGCCGGCAAGCCCGTGCAGGTGCGTAATCATGACGCCGCCGGCGTGAAGGCGGAGGAGGGGCCGTACCTGCGGGCGGACCTGCCGATCGCGGGCTTTGCGCTGATCGAGGCCGCGAACCTGGATGAAGCCATTGCGATTGCGGCCAAGACCCCGTGCGCGGTGGCGCAGGGCGTGGTTGAAGTCTGGCCGCTCACAACGACACCCGACACCCCCTAGCCAGCGCCTCCGATTAAGGCTCATTCTCCCCCGCCTCCGCCGGTGAACGAGCGGAGGTGAAAACGATTCCAGGCTGGGGAGGCGTGGCGATGAGGTGGCGAGCACTGGCGGTGCTGGCGGGGGCGACGGCGCTGGCGGCGCCGATACCCGGTCAGCTGATGATGGCGGCGGCCCAGGCTCCCGCGGCGCCGACGATCACGCCGAACATTCCGCCGCCGGCGACCACCCCGGGGGCTGGATCGATCCCCGACGGTTTCACCCGCATCTTCAACGGCAAGGACGCGACGGGCTGGCATCCGAGCCGGACCAGCCACCACGGGCGGACGCCGAGCGTCACCGTGAAGAACGGCGCGATGTACATCCTCCAGGAGCCGTTCGGCATGGGCGGGGTGGTGCTGAGCGACAAGCAGTACGGAAACTTCGAGTTCTACGTCGAGACCGACCTGCGCCCCGGATACAACAGCGGCATCTTCGTGCGCTCGACCGAGGAGGCCTCGGCCTATCAGATCGAGCTTGACGCCCTGGCCGGCAACGGCAACCCGCTGGGCGAGATGATGAACAACCTGGGGCGGCCGGAGCGTGAGAACTTCACGCCCATCGCCTCGGTGTGGAAACAGGGCGAGTGGAACAGCTTCCGCCTGCGGGTCGAGGGCGCAGCGCCGCAGATTACCCTCTGGGTCAACGGCGCGAAGATCTGGACTGTGAAGTACCCGGTGAACGGCCGGCCGGACGGCTCGACCAAGGGCTTCATCGGCCTGCAGTACCACTTCCTGACGGCGATGACGCCGTCAGGCATGGTGATGCCCCTGACCTACAACACGCCTGGCGTGCCGCTGGGCTTCCGCAACATGGCGATCAAGGAGCTGCCGTGATGACCTCGCGCATCCTTCTGCTCGCCGGCCTGTTCGCCGCCGCCGCCGGTTCGGCCCTGGCGCAACCAGCCCCGCCGCTGCCGCCCGGCCAGGTGCAGCCCGCCGTGCCGCCGACGCCTTACGTAGCGCCGGTCGCCCGGCCGCCGATCACCAAGGCGGACTACACCAACAGCGTCGGCATGGACTTCATGCGGATCAGGGCGGGGACGATGCTCGCCGGGGCCTATGAGCCCTGCGTGATCATGCCGCCGGACCCGACGCCAAGACCGGCCGCCGCGCCCACGCCGCC
>JAFKGN010000068.1:1503-22110 GCA_017307205.1 Caulobacterales bacterium | reverse complement strand
GGGCGGTTTACCTGCCCGACGACCTACGGGACCCAGCGTCCCGGCTGGAGCCCCGAGCAGTACGCCCGCGCCGAGGAGATGGTGCGCCAGGCCACCGTGCCCGGCTTCATTGTGACCATGAAGAAGCCCTACCTGATGGGCCGCTATGAGGTGACCCAAGGCGAATGGAAGAAGGTGATGGGCAGCAATCCCTCGATCTTCCAGGGCGCGAAGGTGAAGGACGACGCCGACCGGCATCCGGTGGAGAACGTGACCTGGGCCGACGCCAAGGCCTTTGTGGCGAAGCTGAACCAGCTGGAGAAGACCACAGCCTATCGCCTGCCGACCGAGATGGAGTGGGAATGGGCGGCGCGGGCCGGCGCCTTCCGCGCGCCGTCGATCCCGGGCGAGAACGCCATGGCCCATGTGGGGATGCAGGGGCCGACCGCGCCGGTGGGCACCAAGGCGCCGAACGCCTTCGGCCTGTACGACGTGATCGGCAATGTGTGGGAGTGGGTGGACGACTTCTACAACGAGAAGATCGTGCCGGGCCCGACGCCGCCGACCAGCGGCAAGACCCACGTGCTGAAGGGCGGCAGCTACATGTCGCACGTCAACGACCTGGGCTCGGCGATCCACGCCGGCGGGCCGGGCGATCCGTTCACCACGGGGTTCCGGATCGTGAAGGACGCGCCGTAGCTAGCGGACGGTCCGGCTGATCAGCCAGAGGTGCAGGGTGTGGCCGGCCAGGAACGCCATGCCCTGCATGGCCAGCACCTGGGCGCCCATGTGTTCCTGTCCGGGGTGCGTCGGCACGCCCGCGATGAGCAGGGCCGCCGTGCCGCCAATGATCACCCCGCCCAAAACGGGGGTGAAGGCGAGCGCGACGCGACGGGGCGCGGTCCAATTAACCTGACCCGAGATGCCCCACTGCATCGGCAGGCTGGCTTGGTCTGCAAAGCGCCGGTTGGCCCACACGGAGGCCGCGATCAACAACGCGATGAACACCGCAGCGATCAGGACTTCGAGCATCGGTCGATCCTCCCCGGAGAGTTTGCGCCGGAGACACTCTCGCCGTCCAGAAGCGCTGTCATGACACGAAAGAGGTTGCCGCCGGACACGGCTTTGCTTTGCTGCGCGGTCTGAGGGCGGTTCGCTGACGGCGCACCGTGCTGGTGAGGAGCAGGGATGACCTGGCGGCCGAAGAAGACCGACAAGCTGGAGGTTCGCCTCTCGACCGAGACGAAGCAGGCGTTTCTCGCGCGCTGCCGGCTCGAAGGTCGGTCGGCCAGCGAGGCCGTCCGTACGTTCATCGAGCTCCACCTGGCGCGGCCCATCAGCCAGGAGAACCTCCATATGATCGCGCGTTCACCCATGACCTACGCCGGCCTCGCGGCCGCGGTCGCCGCCGCCGGGGTGGTGATGGTTTCGGCCCAGCCCAGCCGGGCCGAGCCGGACTTCGCCGCCGCCTTCAAGTCCATCGACCGCAACGGTGACGGTCGGCTCAGCCGCCAGGAGTTCGGCGACCCGGCGTCGGGCGGCTCCACCGGCGCGCCCGCCAAGCCCCGCAACGGCGGCGAGGGTGGATCACTGAGCGTCGACTTCGCCGAAGCCGACACCAATCAGGACGCCGCGATCAGCCTGGCGGAGTTCACCGCCTCCAGCCGCGCGGCGATCCTGAAACGCTTCCTGGCGCTGGACGCCGATAGCGACGGCAGGGTGACCCTGGCCGAGCTGGAGCGCAGCGGGGCGCTGCTGAAGCCGGTCGCGCGGGACGGCGCGAAGGGGCCGGCCTCGGGCGTGACGATTTCCGGCCCGCTGCAGCGGCTGTTCGCCAAGACGGACAAGAACCACGACGGGTTCGTCACCCCGGCTGAGTTCGGGGTGCAGCCCTAGGCGCGCCTGCCTTCGAGCAGGCGCACGGCGCGGGTGGTGAGGTCGGCCAGGGCGAAGGGCTTGGTCAGCACCTCCATCCCGCGTTCGATGTGGCCGTGGTTGAGGGCGGCGTTCTCGGCGTAGCCGGTGATGAACAGCACGCTCATCTCGGGGTTGAACGCGCGGGCGGCGTCGGCGACCTGGCGGCCGTTTAGGCCGCCGGGCAGACCGACGTCGGTGATCAGCAGATCGACGGCCTTGCCGCCGCGGAGCGTCTCCAGGGCCGAGGGGCCGTCCGCTGCTTCGAGGCAGACGCAGCCGAATTCGGTGAGGGAGTCGACCACCAGCATGCGGACGGTGGGTTCGTCGTCGACCACAAGGACACGCCAGAGGCCTTCGGCGTGGGCTGGGGTCGGGGCGGGTGGACCGGCGACCTCGACCACTTCCTCGCCGAAATGGCGGGGCAGGTAAAGGCAGACCATCGTGCCCTGGCCGACCTCGGAGTAGATGCGCACGTGTCCGTTCGACTGGCGGGCGAAGCCGTAGACCATGGAGAGGCCGAGGCCGGTGCCCTGGCCAATCGGCTTGGTGGTGAAGAAGGGATCGAAGACGCGTTCGAGGGTGGCCTTGTCGATCCCGGCTCCGGTGTCGGAGACGCAGACGGTGACGTACTGGCCGGGATCGAGGTTGTGCTCGCGGGCGGCGCGGTGATCCAGCCACTTGTTGCCGGTCTCGATGGTGATCGTGCCACCGTCCGGCATGGCGTCGCGGGCGTTGATGCAGAGATTGAGGAGGGCGCTTTCCAGCTGGTTGGCGTCGACCAGCGCGGTCCAAAGCCCGGCGGACAGGACGGTCTCAACTTCGATCGAGGGGCCGACGGTGCGGCGCACCAGTTCGCTGAAGTCCGGCAGCAGGCGGTTGATGACGATGGCGTCGGGCGAGAGCGTTTGGCGGCGGGAAAAGGCCAGCAGGCGGTGGGTGAGGGCGGCGGCGCGGCGGGCGGCGCCCTGGCCGGCGGCGAGGTAACGCTCGACTTCCTGCAGGCGACCTTGGGCGAGGCGGGTCTCGATCATCTCGAAGGCGCCGGCGATGCCGCCGAGGAGGTTGTTGAAGTCGTGAGCGAGGCCGCCGGTCAGCTGGCCGACAGCTTCCATCTTCTGCGCGTGGCGCAGGGTCTCCTCAATCTGCCCGCGCTCGTCGAGCGCCTGCTGGACACGGGCCTCCAGGGTCTCGTGCAGGGTCCGCTGCGCCTGTTCAAAGGCTTTGCGTTCGGTGACGTCCTGGAACAGCACCGCCACTTGCTTGAGCTCGGGCGGCTCGATGCGGAAGGCGGAGAGCGCGAGGTGGCGGCCGGTACGGACCAACTCCTGCTCGAAACGGATCGGCTGGCCGGTGCGCAGCACGCCGCCGTAGCGCTCGACCCAGGCGTCGGCTTCCTCGCCGACCATCTCCCGCAGCTTCTGGCCGACGACGTTCTCGATGCCGGCGTGGCGGGCGTAGGCGGCGTTGGCCTCGATATGGATGTAGTCGCTGAGCGGGCCGTGGGGGCCGTCGAAGAACTCGATGACGCAGAAGCCCTCGTCCATCTCCTCGAAGAGCGTCCGATAGCGAAGCTGCGCGGCGGCGATGACGGACGGATCGGGCGGGGAGGGATCGCTCATGCCGGTCTCACAAGGGCGCGGCGAACGCCTTCCGTCCCGCTGGAAGCGCTACAACGCCGACCGCGTTATGTCGATCCGCCGACAGAGGTTGAATTCGCCATATTAGCGCGCCCTAATATCTGCGCATTAGGCTTCGCTAAATATCTGCGCATTAGGCTTCGCTAATATGGATATGCGTGCCGGCTAATATCGCTATCAGTCTGCGCTAATATTAGCCGAATCTGGCTATCTGGGCGGATGAACGCCCACGCGCCCGAAGCCGCCTTCCGCCCCCAACCGAACGTCGAAGCCTTCGATGTGCTGTGCGATCCGGTGCGACGGCGGTTGCTGGAGCTGCTGGCCGGCGGCGAGCGCACATCGGGCGAGATGACCGTGGTGGTGCAGGCCGAGTTCGGCATCAGCCAGTCGGCGGTGTCGCAGCATCTGAAGGTGCTGCGCGATGGCGGGTTCGCCACGGTGCGGGCGGATGGGGCGAAGCGGTTCTATGCGGTGGCGGCGGGGCCGCTCAGCGCGGTGGACGCCTGGATGGCGCAGTTTCGCGGTTTCTGGGCGCCGAGACCGGCGGCATCCCTCGTGGTCGTCGAGATGTCGCGTGAGAAGAAGAAGCGGCCGCCGCCCGAGGCGATCCCGGTCTGCGACGGCCAGCTGGAGATGTTCTGACGCCTAGTTGAAGCGCCAGGCTTCCTCGGCCGCGCGCTTGAGGGCGCGGGACTTGTGCAGGGTCTCGTCGTATTCGGCGTTCGGATCGCTGTCGGCGACCAGGCCGCCGCCGGCCTGGACGTAGAGCACGCCATCCTTCACTAGGCCGGTGCGCAGCACGATGCAGGTGTCGACCGAGCCGTCGGCGCCGAAGTAGCCGACCGCGCCGGAATAGCCGATGCCGCGCTTCTCGACTTCGAGCTCGTCGATGATCTCCATCGCCCGCACCTTCGGGGCGCCCGAGACGGTGCCGGCCGGCAGGGCGGCCATCAGCACGTCGACCGGATCGACGCCCTCCGGCGCATCGCCTTCCACGTTGGAGACGATGTGCATCACGTGGCTGTAGCGCTCGATGATGAAGCTGTCGGTGACGCGCACCTTGGGGTTGGTGCTCTCGTCCTTGAGGCGGGCGACGCGGCCGACGTCGTTGCGGCCGAGGTCGAGCAGCATGAGGTGCTCGGCGCGTTCCTTGGGATCGGCCAGGAGTTCGGCTTCCAGGGCCAGGTCCTGCTCCGGCGTGGCGCCGCGCGGGCGGGTGCCTGCGATCGGGCGGATGGTGATCTTGCCGTCGCGCAGGCGCACCAGGATCTCCGGGCTGGAGCCCACCAGCTGGAAGCCGCCGAAGTCGAGGAAGAACAGGAACGGCGACGGGTTGGTCCGGCGCAGCGAGCGGTACAGCGCCAGCGGCGGCTGGGTGAACGGCGCGCGGAAACGGTGGCTGGCGACGACCTGGAAGATGTCGCCGGCGGCGATGTAGTCCTTGGCCTTGCCCACGACCTCGACGTAGTCGGCGCGGCTGACCGGCGTCTCGAACGGGGCCTGTTCGATCGGGCCCGACTTGGCGGCCTGGACCGGCAGGGGGCTGCGCAGTTCGTCATGCACGGTCTGCAGCCGGGCGATGGCGGCAGCATGGGCGTCGGCGGCGCTGGCTGAGGATGGACGCACGGTGGTGGCCAGGAGGATCTCCTGGGCGATGGAATCGAACACCGCGACGACTGACGGGCGGATCATCACGCCGTCCGGCAGGCCCAGGGCGTCGGGATTGATGTTCGGCAGGCGCTCGGCGAGCCGGATCATGTCGTAGCCCAGGGCGCCGAACACCCCCGCCACCATCGGCGGGAGGCCAGCGGGCAGATCGAAGCGGTTGGCGGCCACGAGGTCGCGCAGGCTGTCGAGCGCGCCGCCCGACTGGGTGACGAAGCGCTCCGCCGCGATGGCGTCCTCGCCGTCGGCGATCTCGGCCACGTCGCCCGTGCAGCGCCAGACGAGATCGGGCCGCATGGCGATGGCGGAATAGCGACCGCGCCAGGCGCCGCCCTCGACGCTTTCGAACAGGAACGAGTATGGGCGGCCGGCGGCGATCTTCAGATAGGCCGAGACCGGGGTCTCAAGATCGTCGATCAGCCGGGTCCAGACGACCTGGGGAAGCCCGGCCTGATAGCGTTCGGCGAAGGCGTCCTGGGCAGGCTCGAAACTCACTTAGCGGCCTTCTCGGCGTCGGCGCCGCCCATGGTCTTGGGATCGATTCCCAGGGCCATGCGGGCGCGGTTCAGGTCGGTCTTGGTCTTCAGCACGCGCTCGGCCTCGCCGCGGGCGCCGTTGGCCACGGCGCGCAGCACGCCTTCGCCGGTCATGCGGTCATCGCCGAGGCTGCCTTTGGCGATCGCGTCGGTCGGCCCGGGCTTGACGGCGTCGAGCTTGACCACGGCCATGCCGGCGGCCGCCTGGGCGACGAAGACTTCGCCGGCCTTGGCCCCGAAAGCGTGCTGCAGGATGTCCTGACCGAGGGTCTGGTTCTGCTGGGCGCGCAGGCGGTCAAGGTTGGGGGCGGTCTCGATCTTGGCGCCGGTGGAGGCGGCGATGGCGCTGAGCGCCTCGCCCTTCTTGGCGCGTTCGGCCAGGGCCTCGGCCCGCTGGGTCAAGCGGTCGACCATCTTGCGCTGCATGTAGGCCTGGGTGAGCTGCGGCTTCACCTCGGCCAGGGCGGGCAGGGAGGGCGGAATGATCCGCTCGACGCGCACGGCGTAGTATTCGCCTTCGCCGATCTCGGTGACATCGCTCTCGCCGCCGGCCGGCAGGGCATAGGCGGTTTCAAGAATCTTCGGGGTGATGCCGGTGTTCGAACCGCCCGGCAGGACCTGGCCCTGGGCGCTGATCGGGCCGACGGTGAAGGTGGTCGCGCCGGCCTTGGCGGCGGATTCCAGCAGGTTGGAGCCGCCGCTGTGGGCCGTCTCATAGGCCTCGGTCTGCTTGTCGACCGCTTCCAGGCCCGCTTCGTTCTTCAACTCGGCCTCAATGGCGGCGCGGTTGGATTCCAGGGTGGGAACGACGCCCGGGGTGACCTTCAGCACCTTGATCACCGAAGTTCCGAGATCGCCGGTGACGAGGCCCGAGACCTCGCCGTTCTTCAGGGCGAAGGCGGCGTCGGCGACCTTGCGGTCGGGCAGGGCGGTCTTCGGCTTGTCGGCCAGAACCAGGGCGTCCTTGCCGATCGACTTGGCGACCGCGGCCGGATCCTCGCCCTTGCGAAGGCGATCGGCGACGCCGGCGGCCTGCTGGGCGGTGACCGGAATCACCGCGACCGAACGGGTCTCGGGCTTCGAAAGACCGTCCTTGCGGAAGTTGAACCGCTCCTGGACCTTGGCCGGATCGACCACGGCGCGGGCGGCGACGGCCGGCGCCGAGAAGCGCACGATCGACAGCACGCGGAATTCCGGGCGGGTGAGCTGGGCGCGGTTCTCGTTCATGAACGCCGTCAGTTCGGCGTCGGTCGGGGCCGGCACGGCGCCGACCATCTGCGGCGTGACCGTCAGATAGGAGATGTCGCGCTGCTCTAGCGCATAGGCGGCGGCCAGGGCGTTGTAGATGCGCGGCGGCTTCAGGCCGCCGCCGACGCCGGCGACGAAGTGGGTCGTGGCGATCTCGTCGCGCAGCAGACCCTCGTACAGCTCGGGCGTCAGGCCGTTCTGGGCCAGGCGCTGGAGGTAGGTAGTGTTGTCGAACTTGCCGGTGACGGGATCGAACAGGGCGGTGTTCTTGCGCAGTTCGGCGGCGATCAGCTTGTCCGACGGGCGCACGCCGGCGCGGCGCAGCCACTCGGCCATGGATTCGCGGGAGGCGAGTTCCTGCAGCACCTGACGGTCGCCGCCCTGGGCGACGATCTCCTCGACGGTCGAGGGGCGCTGGTTCTGCTGGTCGGCCTGGGCCTTGAAGCCGTCGAAGTTCCGCTTGAACTCGTCCGGCGACATGGTGCGCGAGCCGGCCTTGATCACCCAATCGCTGACGCGGCCGGAGTTGAACACGTCGCGGATGCCGAAGACGGCGAAGCTGATGATCAGCAGCACCAGCAGGGCGGCGGCGTAGGGAGACTTCGCGAACTTACGAACGGCGGCGAGCATGACGGAGAAACCTTCGGCCTTTGCAGCCACGGGCGCGCGAAAGGCTCGGCCGTGAGCGGAGCGGTATAGTAGACGCCGCCTCAAGGCCGCAAGCGCCGCGGCGGCGCCCGCCCGAAGGCGCCGCCCTCAGAAATGAGAGCTGTATACAGTTGCTGAGGTGACAGTCTGGTCCGCTTCGCTTAGGCGAGACGGATCAACAGCCTAGGAGCGCCCAGTTGCCACGCCCACGCCCCCTGATCGCCGGAAACTGGAAGATGAACGGGGTGGCCGCCGACCTGGACGAACTGCGCACCCTGATCGCGGGGCTGGACCGCCAGCCCGTCGCCGCCCGGGTGGGGCTGTGCCCGCCGGCCACGCTGCTGCACCGGATGGCCGAGATGGTCGGCGGCACGCCGATCCAGCTGGGCGGGCAGGACTGCCACGCCAAGGCCAAGGGGCCGTGCACGGGCGATATCTCGGCCGAGATGCTGGCCGACGCCGGGGCACGCCTGGTGATCGTGGGCCATTCGGAGCGCCGGACCGATCACGGCGAAACCAACGCCCAGGTGCGCGAGAAAGTGGAAGCGGTGCTCCGCGCCGAGCTGGAGCCCATCGTCTGCGTGGGCGAAAGCGCAGTCGATCGGGCGGCGGGCCGCTGCCTGGAGGTGGTGAGCGCTCAAGTGGACGGCTCGTTGCCGGACAGCCTGGAGGGCAAGGCGTTCAGCGTCGCATATGAGCCGATCTGGGCGATCGGATCGGGGCGGACGCCGACCCTGGAGGAAATCGCCGAGGTGCACGCCACGATCCGGGGCGTGCTCGCGGCGCGGTTCGGTGAGACCGGGGCGACGACGCCGATTCTCTATGGCGGCTCGGTGAACCCGACCAATGCGCCGGCTATCCTGAAGGTGGCCGAGGTCGGCGGGGCGCTGGTGGGCGGTTGTTCGCTGAAGGCGGCCGAGTTTCTGCAGATCGTGCGGGCGGCTTGATCCTCGCTGCGACGACCCCAGCTATGGCGTGCAGCGCCGGCTGGTGATAGACGGCGCGTTTTCCGGAAGACGGCCCAAGAAGTTCCATGCTGATCGGCATCCTGCTCACCATCAACATCATCGTCTGCCTGGCGCTTACCGGCGTTGTGCTGCTGCAGCGCTCCGAAGGCGGCGCGCTCGGCATGGGCGGCGGTCCGACCGGCTTCATGACGGCGCGGGGTGCGGGCGACCTGCTGACCCGCACGACCTGGATCCTGTTCGGCGTGTTTCTGGTGCTGAGCCTGACCCTGACCATTCTTTCGGGCCGCAGCGAATCCAACTCGTCGGTCGTCGATCGTCTGAAGATCGACGGCGTCGATCCGAACAGCCTGAACCGTCCGCCGCCCGCGGCGCCGACCACGCCGGCCCCGACCACCCCGAACGCCACGCCGGGCGCGATCACCGCCCCGACGCCGCAGGTGAGCGGCCTGCCGGCCGCGGCTCGCGCCCCGGCTCCCACGGCTCCGGCGCCCGCCGCTCCGACGCCCACCGTGCCGGCCGGCACGGCGCTGACGCCGACTCCGGCGCAATAAAGCTGTTGGCGAATTTGCGTAGTGGGAGCGCCGATCTCGAATCGGCGCTAATCTGATCGCCCATGGCCCGGTACATCTTCATCACCGGCGGCGTGGTCTCCTCCCTCGGAAAAGGCCTGGCGTCCGCCGCTCTCGGCGCGTTGCTGCAAGCACGCGGTTACAAGGTCCGTCTGCGTAAGCTGGACCCCTATCTCAACGTCGATCCGGGAACGATGAGTCCCTATCAGCACGGCGAGGTCTTCGTGACCGACGACGGCGCTGAGACCGACCTCGACCTGGGGCACTACGAGCGCTTCACCGGGGTGTCGGCCAGCAAGGCCGACAACATCACCACCGGCCGCATCTACCAGACGATCATCGAGAAGGAGCGGCGCGGGGACTACCTCGGCGCCACCGTGCAGGTGATCCCGCACGTGACCAACGAGATCAAAGAGTTCGTGCTCAGCCCCGCGCTGGACGAGAACGGCGACGAGGCGGACTTCGTGCTGGTCGAGATCGGCGGCACGGTGGGCGACATCGAGGGCCTGCCGTTCTTCGAGGCGATCCGCCAGCTGCGCCAGGAACTGCCGCGCGGCCAGACCTGCTTCGTGCACCTGACCTTGCTGCCGTTCATCAAGACGGCCGGCGAGATGAAGACCAAGCCGACCCAGCACTCGGTGAAGGAGCTGCGCTCCATCGGCATCCAGCCCGACATCCTGCTGTGCCGCTGCGAATTCCCGATTCCCGCCGAGGAAAAGCGGAAGATCGGCCTGTTCTGCAACGTGCGCTCCAGCGCCGTGATCCAGGCGATGGACTCGGCTTCGATCTACGCCGTGCCGATCGACTATCACCGTGAAGGCCTCGACGCCGAGGTGCTGGACGTGTTCGGGATGACCGACGCCCCGGCGCCCGACCTTTCGCGCTGGCAGGGCATCGACGAGACCGTGCGCCACCCGGATGGCGAAGTGACCATCGCCGTGGTTGGCAAGTACACGGTTCTGAAGGACGCCTATAAGTCGCTGATCGAGGCCCTGACCCACGGCGGCCTCGCCAACAAGCTGAAGGTCAATCTCGACTGGGTCGAGAGCGAGACCTTCGAGGGCGACCCCGGCGCCGCCGCGGCGCGTCTGGAAGGTGTGCACGGCATCCTAGTGCCGGGCGGCTTCGGCGAGCGCGGCGCGGAAGGCAAGATCCGCGCGGCCCAGTTCGCCCGCGAGCGCAAGGTGCCGTACTTCGGCATCTGCTTCGGCATGCAGATGGCGGTGATCGAGACCCTGCGGAACGTGGCCGGCATGCCGGACGCCTCGTCCACCGAGTTCGGCCCGACCGAGAAGCCCGCCGTCGGCCTGATGACCGAGTGGATCAAGGGCAACGAGATGGTCAAACGCCGCGCCAACGACGACCTGGGCGGCACCATGCGCCTGGGCGCGTTCGACGCGGTGCTGAGCCCCGGCTCGAAAGTGGCGGAGATCTACGGCGGCTCGGCGATCAGCGAGCGCCACCGGCATCGCTACGAGGTGAACATCGGCTACGGGCATCTGCTGGAGAAGGCTGGGATGCAGCTTTCCGGCCGCTCGCCCGACGGCGTGCTGCCGGAGATCGTCGAGCTGACCAACCACCCGTGGTTCATCGGCGTGCAGTTCCACCCGGAACTGAAGAGCCGGCCGTTCGCGCCACACCCGCTGTTCTCAAGCTTCATCGCCGCGGCGAAGGAACAGAGCCGACTGGTCTAGGGCTTGCCCGCGAGGCCACTGGCGATCGCTGCTGCCACACCGCTGACAGCAGGTCGGTGCTATTCGTTTCCAACAGAAGCGAGAGGACCTAGTCGATGCTCACGGGACGCTGCCATTGCGGTGCGGTTTCATACGAAGCGCGCGGCGAGCCGATCTTCCATATCCTGTGCCATTGCACGGATTGCCGCCGGGCGGCGGGCGCGCCCATGGTCGGTTGGACGATGTTTCCCGTGGAGCAGGTGAAGATCGAAGGCGCGACGCGGGTCTATGCGTCGTCCGAGCACGGCCGCCGCCACTTCTGCGAGGCCTGCGGCACGGGCCTGTTCTACGCCAATGATGCGGCGTTCCCCGGCATGATCGACGTGCAGTCGGCGACGCTCGACGACCCGGATGCGATTCCACCCACGGCGCGGGTGCAGATCGCCGACCGCGTCAGCTGGATGGCGACGGCTCACGACCTGCCTGAGTTCGAGCGGTATCCCGGCTAGGCGCTCACGCCGCGTCGGCCGCCGCGAAGTGGGCCATCTGGTCCGCGTAGGCCTTCTTGAACGCCGGGCGGCTCGTGGCGCGGGCGACGAACGCGTGGCAGGCCGGGTAGGCCGCCAAGCCGTCGAACTTGTTCACCTGGCGCAGGACGTCGGCCATCAGCAGGTCAGCGACGGTGAAGCGGTCGGCCACGAGCCAGTCGCGCTTGGCCAGCACGGCTTCCATCCGGTCCAGCCGCAGCTTCATGAAGGTCTCGACGAACTCGGCCTCCGGCGAGGTGCGCGGAAAGCCCATGAAGCGGAACAGGGCCCAGGGTTGGCTCGGCAGATCGACCGAGTTCAGGGCGGCGATGACCCACTCCAGCACCTCGGCCCGGCCGCGTGGGTCGGTGGGCATCAGCGCCGAGCTCTTCTCGGCCAGGTGCAGCAGGATGGCGCCGCTCTCGAAGATGACGATGTCGCCGTCGGTCAGCCACGGCACCTGGCCGAAGGGCTGGGCGGCGAAATGGTCCGGCCCGCGATCCCGAAAGGGCGTCGATTCCACACGATAGGGCAGGGCCGCCTCTTCCAGCGCCCAGCGCACCCGCAGATCGCGCACCATGCCGCGCGGCGCCTCGGGAACCCAGTCATAGGTGGTGAGGATCAGGTCGCTCATGATTGGACTCCCAGGAAGACAGGCAGTTTGTCGAGCAGGCCGGACCAGCCGCCTTCGTGGCTGGAGCGGCTCGCCTCGTCGGGCAGGCGCTCGTGCGTCAGGGTCAGGACCGTGCCGCCCTCGAAGGGCTCCAGCTGGAAGGTGACCAGCGTCTGCGGCTCGGCCGCGCCGGGCAGGTCCCAGGTGAAGGCGAGGGTCTTTTCGGGCACCACCGTCTGGTAGACGCCGGTCGGGTTGTACTCCTGGCCGCTGAGCACGCGGAACACGACGCTGAAGCGGCCGCCGGGGCGCACATCGCAGTCGACCCTGAGGGTCGGGCCGGCGTCCGGCCCCCACCACAGCAGCATCTGGTCGGGCTGGCTGATTGCGGCCCAGATGCGGGCGGGCGTGGCCTTGATGCGACGGACGAGGGTGACGCTGGGCAGGTGGGGGGTCACGGTTGGCCATCCTGTTCGACAAGGGCGGTCAGTCGGTCGAGGCTGACCGACCAGAAGCGTTCGTAACGATTGAGCCAGGCGACGGCTTCGCGCATCGGGTCCGGCGAGAGGGTGACGGCCACGGTGCGACCGGTCTTGGTGCGGGTGATCAGGCCGGCGTCGGACAGCACGTCGAGGTGCTTGGTCATGCCGGGCAACTTCAGGGAGAAGGATTCGGCGAGGTCGCTGACCGAGAGGCCGGGCTCGTCGATCAGCCGCTGCAGCACGCCGCGCCGGGTGGAATCGGAGAGCGCCCAGAAGGTGCGATCCATGTCGGAGGAATAATGCTTCGCCATGTAGCGAAGTATCGACCGCAAACTCCGAGTGTGTCAATCGACCTGCCGATGACGCTCTCGCCTCAGACCCTCAGTGAAGACGACCGGCGCCTTGTGGCCGGCTGGGCGGCGGCATGCGCCGAGCGCGTCCTGCCGCTGTTCGAGAGCGAGCGGCCTGATGACGGTCGGCCTCGCGCCGCCATCGACCGGGCGCGGGCCTATTCCGAAGGGCGGCTCGACACCGCCACGGAGATTCGCCGGCGATTCGCTGACGGCGGCGCGGCCAGGGGCCTGACGTCTCGCGCGGCGGCGGCTGCCGCGAGCGCCGCCGGTCAGGCATCCGCCGTCTGCCACATGGGCGCGCATGCGCTCGGCGCCGCCGCCTATGCCGTGAAGGCGGTCAGCCTGGCGTCGCCGGACACGCCAGGAGCCGCCGCCGGGGAGATGCGTTGGCAACTCAGCCTGCTGACGACGCAGGCTAGAACTGCCTTGCTGTGCTTGCCGCCGGTGGGACAGAACCGTTCAGGCCCGCTCGGTCCGGGCCTTTTGTCATCGGGTCAGGTGGGGCAGATCATCGCCGCGTTTCAGGCCGCCCTTCGCGCGGGCGAGGTTTCCGACACGTCCTTGCGAAAGGCCGCCGCGACCAGCCCTTGATCGCGCGGGACGTTTCAGGCATAAGCCGCGCCTCGTTCGGCGGTCCTCGCGGCCGCCGCATCCCATTTCTGCAGACCTTCGAGTTTTCCGATGGCCGTTCCTAAGCGAAAAACTAGCCCTTCGCGTCGCAACATGCGTCGCTCGCACCACGCTCTGGGCGCCAACTCCTTCGTCGAAGACAAGGAAACCGGCGAACTGAAGCGCCCGCACCACGTCGACCTGAAGACCGGCATGTACAAGGGCCGTCAGGTCCTGACGCCGAAGGAAGACTAGTCTTTCACGCGTTTCGCGTAAGCGACGGCGCCCCGGCGACAGCCGCGGGCGCCGTTTTGCGTTTTGGGCCAAGCTCTCACATGACCGACTTCCGCGCCTGCTTCCTGGGTGACAGCTATGTGCTGGGCGTCGGCGACGAGGCGGCGCTGGGCTGGCCCGGCCGCGTGACCGCCGCCGCCCTGGCGCGGGGCTGCCGGCTGACCGCCTACAACCTGGGAATTCGCGGCCAGGCCGGGTTCGAGATCCTGGCCCGCGCCCCGACCGAGGTGGGGCCTCGGCTGGCGGGCGCGGACGCGCGCGCCCTGGTCATCGCCTTCGGGACCAACGATCTGCGGCTGTCTCGGCCGCTCGCCGAATCGCTGGCTTCGCTGGAAGGGCTGTTAGCCTTGGCGGCTTCGTTGGACGCGACCGCCTTCGTGGTTTCGCCGGTGCGCCGCCTCGGCGCTGCGGACGACGATCTGGCCCGGCTCTCCAACGGCATGGCGGAGGTGGCCGCGCGGATGGGAGCCGCCTGGCTGGACGTGCGCGAGAGCGGCGTCGATTGGACGCTCTGGTGGAAAGAGGCCGGGGAGGGCGACGGCGCGCACCCCGGAGCCGCCTCCTATTCAGCCTATGCCCGGGCCTTCGACGCCTGGCCCGACTGGCGCAGCTGGCTGCAAGACGCTAAAGCCACGCCGATCCCCAAAGCCGAGGAAATCCCATGACCGAGATCGTCGATATCGTCGCCCGCCAGATTCTGGACAGCCGGGGCAATCCGACGGTCGAGGTCGATGTCACCCTGGAAGACGGCGCGTTCGGTCGCGCCGCCGTGCCGTCCGGCGCCTCGACGGGCGCCCACGAGGCTTCCGAGAAGCGTGACGGCGACAAGAGCCGTTGGGGCGGCAAGGGCGTGAGTCAGGCCGTGGATGCGGTGAACGGCGAACTCTTCGACGCCCTGGGCGGCATGGACGCCGAGGACCAGCGCCGCATCGACGCGACGATGATCGCCCTCGACGGCACCAAGAACAAGGCGCGCCTGGGCGCCAACGCCATCCTCGGCGTCTCGCTGGCCACCGCCAAGGCCGCCGCCCAGTCGGCCGGCCTGCCGCTGTTCAAGTACGTCGGCGGGGTTTCGGCCCGCGTGCTGCCGGTGCCGATGATGAACATCATCAACGGCGGCGCCCACGCCGACAATCCGATCGACATCCAGGAATTCATGATCCTGCCGACCGGCGCGCCGGACTTCGGCGAGGCGCTGCGCATGGGCACGGAGATCTTCCATGCCCTGAAGAGCAAGCTGAAGGCCGCCGGCCATAACACCAACGTCGGCGACGAGGGCGGCTTCGCCCCGAACCTGGCGTCGGCCCAAGAGGCCCTGGCCTTCATCGTCAACGCCGGCGAGGCGGCGGGCTACAAGGCCGGCGCCGACTTCACGCTCGGCCTCGACGTGGCCTCCACCGAGTTCTTCAAGAACGGCAAGTATGAGCTGGAAGGCGAGGGCAAGACGCTCGATCCCGCCGGCATGGTCGACTACCTGGCCGGCCTCTGCGCCGCCTTCCCGATCGTCTCGATCGAAGACGGCTGCGGCGAGGACGACTTCGAGGGCTGGAAGCTGCTGACCGACAAGCTGGGCGGCAAGGTTCAGCTGGTCGGCGACGACCTGTTCGTGACCAACCCCGAGCGCCTGTCGATGGGCATCGAGAAGGGCCTGGCCAACTCGATCCTGGTGAAGGTCAACCAGATCGGCACCCTGTCGGAGACCATCGACGCCGTGGACATGGCGCATCGCGCGGGCATGACCTCGGTGATGAGCCACCGTTCGGGCGAGACCGAGGACTCGACCATCGCCGACCTGGCGGTGGCCCTGAACTGCGGTCAGATCAAGACCGGCTCGCTGGCCCGCTCGGACCGGCTGGCCAAGTACAACCAGCTGCTGCGCATCGAGGAGATGCTGGGCGACCAGGCGATCTACGCCGGCAAGGCCGCTCTCAAGGGCCGCGCCTAAGACCGATTGGGCGGGCGAGGGCTAAGCCTTCGCCCGCTCCGCCGCCTCGGCGCCGTGCGCGCCGTGGGCGATGAGCCAGCCTTCCCAGGCGGCGACGATGACCATGACCGCGGTGGTCGCTCCGCTGAGCGCCAGGGGCGACAGATGCCCGGCGACCGGCCAGAGCGCACCCATGGCCAGCAGGCCGGCGACGCGCGGGGCCGAGACCTTGCCGCTGATGGCGTATTTGAACAGCGCCGCACCCAGCAGATAGAGTCCGCCGCCGATCAGGATGACGGCGATGGTCGATGCGTCCGCGTGTCCGGTGGGATGGTGCAGCACCTTCTCGTCGCCGACGGCGGTGACGATGATCCCGGCGACGATCGGGATGTGCAGGTAGGTGTAGGCCGAGCGGGCGAGGGCGCCGGGGTCAGTCGCGTGGCTGATGCGCTGGGCTCCGAGCTCCACGACGTTGCTGAAGTAGATCCACCACATCGCCACCGAGCCGAGGAAGGCGACGGCGAAGGCGGTCCAGTTGAGCGGCGTGCTGGCGAGACCGGCGGCGCTGGCCCCGGTCGAGAGGATGGATTCGCCGAGGGCGATGATGATGAACAGGGCGCAGCGTTCTGCCAGGTGCGCGCCCTCGACGTTCCAGTCGGCGCTGTGGGCGCGGCCGATGAACGGCAGCCAGAAGCCGGCCAGGGCCCCGCAGCTTTCGAACAGGATGGCGCCGCCCCAGACCCAGAGACGGGTGTGCTCATCAGTGAAGGCGCCGAAAGCCCAGGCGGCTGCGATGATCAGGTGCCAGATCAGCAGCCGGATGAAGGTGCCGCGCACCGGCCGGTTGGAATGGCCAGCCCAAAGCATGAAGGCGCTACGGGCGATGTGGGTGAGGCCGTAGGCGAGGCCGAAGACCACCGCGCGGTCGGTGAAGGCCGTCGGCAGGGAGGTGGAGATGACGAGACTGGCGAGCATCAGGGCCAACAGCGCCACGCGGACGGGGCGTCGCTCGGGGTTGAGCCAGTTGGTGACCCAGGCGGTGTCGATCCACTGCCACCAGACGCCGAGCAGCAGGATGCCGGTCTCGAGCCACCCCTTCGGCGAACTGTCGTGGAGCAGGGTGTGGGACAACTGGGTGATGGCGAAGACGAAGACCAGGTCGAAGAACAGTTCGACGTAGGTGACGCGGCCCGCCTCGTGGCCGCCGCCCCGCGCGCGTAGCAGTCGATCGGACATTGGCGATTCCCCCTGGAGCCTTAGGCCGCTTCGCAACGGAGCCTTAACCACGATCGCCGAGGGTTCAACTGTCGCCGACTCGCGTTTCGGCGGGGGAGATTTCGTTCCGGTGCTGCTATCCCGCCTGAAGCCATACGCGCCGACCGCGGCCCTGCTGACGCTGATCGTCTATTTTGGATTTCATGCGTTTACGGGCGATCGCGGCCTGCTGCTCCGTTCGCAGCGACAGGCCACTTTAGCCATGCGCGAAAAGGAACTTAACACTGTTCGCACTGAAAGGATGGACCTGGAAGCACGGGCCCGTCTATTACGTGATGAGAGCTTGTCGGCTGACCTGCTCGAAGAACGAGCCCGTTCTCTGCTTGGGTTGGCCGACCCCCGCGATTACGTAATCCGCCTCGGGCGCTGACGGGTTTTCACCTGTCCGTCAAGAAGGTCGGACAGGGAGCGAACATGGCGAAGACCCCCCGGAAGCCTGCGGGCGCCGAGGCCGGCAAAGAAGAACTGCTCGGCTACTATCGTGAGATGCTGTTGATCCGCCGCTTCGAGGAGCGGGCCGGTCAGCTTTACGGCATGGGCCTGATCGGCGGCTTCTGCCACCTGTACATCGGCCAGGAAGCCGTGGCGGTGGGGATGCAGGCCGCGTCCAAGCCGGGCGACCAGGTGATCACCGGCTACCGTGACCACGGCCACATGCTGGCCGGCGGCATGGACCCCAAGGAAGTGATGGCCGAACTGACCGGCCGGGCCGGCGGCTCCTCCAAGGGCAAGGGCGGCTCGATGCACATGTTCGACGTCGAGACCGGCTTCTACGGCGGTCACGGCATCGTCGGCGCTCAGGTGAGCCTCGGCACGGGTCTGGCGTTCGCCGACTGGTACCGTCAGGACGGCAAGGTCGCCTACGCCTACTTCGGCGATGGCGCGGCCAACCAGGGCCAGGTCTACGAGAGCTTCAACATGGCCCAGCTGTGGAAGCTGCCGGTCGTGTACGTGATCGAGAACAACCAGTACGCCATGGGCACCAGCATCGAGCGTTCGGCCTCGGAGATCCGTCTCCACCGCCGCGGCGTCTCGTTCAACATCCCGGGCGAGGAAGTCGACGGCATGGACGTGCTGGCGGTGCGCGCCGCCGGTGAGAAGGCCGCCGAGCATGCCCGCAGCGGCAACGGCCCCTACATCCTCGAGATGAAGACCTATCGCTATCGCGGCCACTCGATGTCCGACCCGGCCAAGTACCGGACCAAGGACGAGGTCGACGACGTCAAGAAGACCCGTGACCCGATCGACCACGTGCGCATGCTGCTCGACAAGGCCGGCGCGACCGAGGACGAGCTGAAGGTCATCGAAGAAGAGATCAAGGGCATCGTCGCCGAGGCCGTGGAGTTCGCCAAGACGAGCCCCGAGCCGGACGTGTCCGAGCTGTACACCGACATCTATCTGGAGGCCGCTCAATGAGCACGGACATCCTCATGCCCGCGCTCTCTCCCACGATGGAGGAGGGCACCCTGGCCAAATGGCTGGTCAAGGAAGGCGACACCGTCAAAGCCGGTGACGTCATCGCCGAGATCGAGACCGACAAGGCGACCATGGAAGTCGAGGCCGTCGACGAGGGCGTGATCAGCGCCATCCTCGTGGCCGCCGGCTCCGAAGGCGTGAAGGTCAACACCCCGATCGCCCGCCTGGGCGGCGAAGGTGGTGCGGCTGAAGCGGCTCCGGCCGCCGCGCCGGCTCCCGCTGCTGAAGCTCCTAAAGCCGAAGCGCCGAAGGCCGAGGCGGAATCGGCGGCTCAGCCGGTGAAGCCCACCGCGCCGCAGCTCGTCGATCCGGAAATCCCGGCCGGCACGAAGATGACCAAGATCACCGTGCGCGACGCCCTCCGCGACGCCATGGCCGAGGAAATGCGTCGGGACGACCGAGTATTCCTGATGGGCGAGGAAGTCGCTCAGTATCAGGGCGCCTACAAGGTCAGCCGCGACCTGCTGCAGGAGTTCGGCGACCGTCGCGTCATTGACACCCCGATCACCGAGCACGGCTTCGCCGGCATCGGCGTGGGCGCGGCCATGGCCGGCCTGAAGCCGATCGTCGAGTTCATGACCTTCAACTTCGCCATGCAGGCGATCGACCAGATCATCAACTCCGCCGCCAAGACGCTCTACATGTCGGGCGGTCAGATCAAATGCTCGATCGTGTTCCGCGGCCCGAACGGCGCCGCCGCCCGCGTGGCCGCCCAGCACAGCCAGGACTACAGCGCCTGGTACGGCCAGATCCCGGGCCTGAAGGTCGTCGCGCCCTATGACGCGGCCGACGCCAAGGGCCTGCTGAAAGCCGCCATCCGCGATCCGAACCCCGTCGTCTTCCTCGAACACGAGATGATGTACGGCCTGGAGTTCGACATCCCGGAAGTCGACGACTGGATCGTGCCGATCGGCAAGGCCAAGGTTCGCCGTGAAGGCTCGGGCGTCACCATCACCGCCCACTCGCGGATGGTCGGCTTCGCCCTGAAGGCGGCCGAGGAACTGGCGGCCCAGGGCATCGAGGCCGAGGTCATCGACCTGCGGACCATCCGCCCGCTGGACCACGAGACCATTCTCGAGAGCGTCAAGAAGACCAACCGTCTGGTCACGGTCGAGGAAGGCTGGGGCCCGATGGGCGTCGGCGCCGAGATCGTCTCGCGGATCATCGAGCACGGGTTCGACTACCTGGATGCGCCGCCGCTGCGCGTCCACGGCGAGGACGTTCCCATGCCCTACGCCGCGAACCTCGAAGCCCTCGCGCTGCCCTCGGTCGACAAGATCGTCCAGGCGGCGAAGTCGGTCGCTTACAAGTGATGTGCGTGATGGGCGGGTTCGTCCCGTCCATCGCCTGACAAGGTCTGGAAGAGCCCGATATGGCCATCGACATCCTGATGCCCGCCCTGTCTCCGACCATGGAGGAGGGCACCCTCGCCAAGTGGCACGTAAAGGTGGGCGACACCGTCAAAGCCGGTGACGTCATCGCTGAGATCGAAACCGACAAGGCGACCATGGAGGTCGAGGCCGTCGACGAAGGCGTCGTCGAGGCGATCCTCGTCGAAGCCGGCGCCGAAGGCGTGAAGGTCAACGCCCCCATCGCCCGTCTGAAGGGCGAGGGTGAAGCCTCCGCGCCGCCTCCGGCCGCCGCCCCGAAGGCGGAAGCCGCTCCGGCCCCCAAGGCTGAGGCCGCTCCGGCTCCGGCCGCCGCGCCGGTTCCGGCCGTCGCCGCCCCGGCTCAGGTTCCGGCCAAGGCCGACGGCGACCGCGTGTTCGCCTCGCCGCTGGCCCGCCGCATCGCCTCGCAGAACGGCGTCGACCTCAAGACGGTGAAGGGCACCGGCCCGCGCGGTCGTGTGGTCAAGGCTGACGTCGAGGGTCTGAAGGGTGGCGCCGCCGCGCCGCAGGCCGCCGCCGCTTCGGCTCCGGCAGCCGCGCCCGCCGCGGCCCCGGCCCAGCACAAATCGCTGGCGCAGCTCGGCATTCCGGACGGCACCTACGACCTCGTGCCGCTCAACGGCATGCGCAAGACCATCGCGCGCCGCCTGAGCGACAGCTTCCGCGACATCCCGCACTTCCCGCTGACGGTCGACATCGAGCTCGACAAGCTGCTGGCCATGCGGAGCCAGGTGAACGCCCTTCTCGAGAAGGACGGCGTGAAGGTCAGCGTCAACGACATCGTCATCAAGGCGGCCGCGATCGCCCTGAAGCGCGTGCCGGA
>JAFKGN010000068.1:0-1473 GCA_017307205.1 Caulobacterales bacterium | reverse complement strand
CGTGCCGGAAGCCCACGCCTCCTACACGCCGGAAGGCATCGCTCTGCACCACCACGCCGACGTGGCGATGGCGGTGGCCATCGACGGCGGCCTGATCACCCCGATCATCCGCGCCGCCGAGACCAAGGGTCTGGCCCAGATCGCCGCCGAGACCAAGGACCTGGCCGCGCGCGCCCGGACCATGAAGCTGAAGCCCGAGGAGTTCCAGGGCGGCACCTTCTCGGTCTCGAACCTCGGCATGTTCGGCATCAAGAGCTTCTCGTCGATCATCAACGAGCCGCAGGGCGCGATCATGAGTGTCGGCGCGGGCGAGCAGCGTCCCGTGGTCAAGAACGGTCAACTGGCCGTGGCGACCGTCATGACGGTCACCGTCACCTGCGATCACCGCGTGGTCGACGGCGCGATCGGCGCGAAATTCATCTCGGTGTTCAAGACGCTGATCGAAGAGCCGCTGAGCATGCTGGCCTAAGGGTCTGCAGGCGTCAGGGCGATCGGTAGCGGGAGAGAGCGGCATGGCTGTTGAGTTCGACGTAATCGTTATCGGCGCCGGTCCCGGCGGCTATGTGGCCGCCATCCGCGCCAGTCAGCTGGGCCTGAAGGCCGCGATCGTCGAGCGCGAGAACCTGGGCGGCATCTGCCTGAATTGGGGCTGTATCCCCACCAAGGCGCTGCTGAAGTCCGGCGAGGTCTATGAGCAGCTGTCGCATCTCGACGGCTACGGCCTGTCGGTCGAGAAGGCCTCGTTCGACTTCGACAAGATCATCCAGCGCTCGCGCGGGGTGGCCAAGAACATGTCGGGCGGCATTGCCTTCCTGATGAAGAAGCACAAGATCGAGGTGATCGAGGGCGAGGCCAAGCTCGAGAAGGGCTCGCCCGCGCCGAAGGTCGTCGTCGCCCTGAAGGCCGGCGGCTCGCGCACCGTGCAGGCCAAGAACGTGATCCTGGCCACCGGGGCCCGCGCCCGTAACATCCCGGCCATCGGCGCCGTCTCGGACGGCGACAAGGTGTGGACCTATCGCGACGCCCTGGCGCCGAAGAGCATGCCGAAGTCGCTGGTCGTCATCGGCTCGGGCGCCATCGGCATCGAGTTCGCCAGCTTCTATCGCGCCCTCGGCGCCGATGTGACGGTGGTGGAAGCCGTCGACCGCATCATGCCGGTCGAGGACGAGGAAGTGTCGAAGGCGGCGCTGAAGGCGTTCGAGAAGCGCGGCATCAAGTTCCGCGTCGGCGCCAAGGTGACCAAGATCGACAAGACCGCCTCGGGCGTGTCGGTCGCCGTCGAAGTCGGCGGCAAGGCCGAGAGCCTGACGGCCGAGAAGTGCATCGTGGCCATCGGCATCGTGCCGAACACCGAGGGCCTCGGTCTGGAAGGCCTGGGTCTCGAACTCGACCGCGGCCACGTGAAGACCGACAAGCACTGCGGCACCAACGTGCCCGGCCTCTACGCCATCGGCGACGTCGCCGGCGCGCCCT
>JAFKGN010000018.1 GCA_017307205.1 Caulobacterales bacterium | reverse complement strand
CAAGGCGATCTTCAAGGCCGACAAGCGCGACTGCGAGCGCTGCGACGCCGGCTTCAACGGCGACGAGAGCCCGCGCATGCCCTCGCGCGGCACGCCGGTGATGGACCCGATCACCGCCTTCCAGATCACCTCGATGCTCGAAGGCGCCGTGCAGCGCGGCACCGGCACCGGAGCGAGGATTCCCGGCCGGGCGGTGGCCGGCAAGACCGGCACCACCAACGAGTACCGCAGCGCCTGGTTCATGGGCTTCACCCCGCAGATCGTGGTCGGGGTGTTCGTCGGCTTCGACGATAACCGCAGCCTCGGCGAGGGCGAGACGGGGGCCTCCGCAGCCGTGCCGATCTTCGCCCAGTTCATGCAGACGGCCACCAAGGGCCTGCCGCCGACGCCGTTCAAGGCCCCGAAGAACGCGGTGTTCCGCCCGGTGAACGGGGTGATGGAAGCCTTCCGCCCGGGCTCGGCGCCCCGCGAGGAGGCGGTGGTCAATCCGCTCGGCCCGATCCCCTACAACCAGATGCCGATCATCGGCCTGCCGGCCGCCCCGGCGCCGGCCGCGCGCCCGGCGCCCGAGGCGGCGCCGGATTTGTCGGGGTTGTTCTAGGGGGCGCGCTCTGCGTGCGCTGTGCCACCGCTTTCGCGGACGGGCAAAGCTAACTCTGGGACAGTCTCAGAGTCAGCGCTTTCTGGGGCATCAATCCAAGGGCGTTGGCGAACATAGCTTGCGAAATTTAAGCTCCACCATTTCGGCTTTTAAGCACATCGACGGAGCGCGCTGATGGGAATCTCCAGCAGCTTTCTGGCTTGGCTCTCTGCGGGATTCGCAGTTGCGTCCGCGCTGGCTGCGCTCGGGAGTGGGCTAGTCGGTGGGCGGGAAACTAAGGCATCGGTCGACAAGGCACGGGCGGACGCCTCAGTCGAGATTGAGGCCGTGAAGGCAGGCGCCTCGGTTAGAATCGAGGAAGCTAAGGCAGATGCGGCCAGGGCGAATGAGCGAGCTGCTGCGCTCGAGAAAGAGGCGGCGGATGCTAGGCTGCAGCTCGCAACGCTCTACGGCGTAGTTGGCGCTAGGACCCTGTCGCCGAAACAGAGGGCGACCTTAGAGCGAGAACTGAGAGGCAAGACTACGGCGAACTTTGTGGTTGTCGGCGATGGGCTAGACAACGAAAGCGACCTCTACGCATCAGAACTTAGCGGGGCGCTGCAAGCTGCAGGCATGACTCCGGAGGGCGGGCCAATTCCGCTATCGCGATGGGCACCTCTGTCCGGACCTGGAAATCCAATCACGCTCTATGCTCCTCTTTCGCCTGATGCCACTGGCAGCAATGCGAAAGACCCAGTTTATCTAGCGCTATCGAAGGCGATCGGCGGCATTGCTCTAACAACTTCTGTACCCGACAACGGTCAACGCACTCGGCCAAGCTACTATTACATCTGGGTGGGGAAACGCAGCGCTCCGGTTCTTGAGCGATAGCGCGCCACCACCAACCTTGTCCCCCAGCGCCGCAAAGGCTATCTGCCGCCTCCCAAGTTGATGCGAGTGAATCAATGAGACCGGATGTTGCGGCCGCCGCGGCCGACATCGAGCAGTCCATCGGACTGCTCAGGAGGCGTCTTTGACTGGGAACCGGCCCTAAGGAAGCTCGACGAGCTCAATGCCCGTTCCGAAGACCCCACGCTGTGGGACAGCCCCAGCGCCGCCCAGGCGCTGATGCGCGAACGCAATAAGCTAGCCGCTTCGGTCGGCGCCGTTCAGGCCATCGAAAAGGACCTCGCCGAGGCGCTCGAATATGTCGAGCTCGCGGAGATGGAGGGCGACGAAGCCCTGCTTGAGGACGGCCGAGCGCAGCTGAAGGCGATCAAGGAGCGCGCCGGTCGCGCCGAGCTGGAAGCCCTGCTCAGCGGCGAGGCCGACGGCAACGACGCCTATATCGAAATCAACTCCGGGGCCGGCGGCACCGAGAGCTGCGACTGGGCGGGGATCATGCTGCGCATGTACACCCGCTGGGCTAATGCTCACGACATGTCGGTCGAACTGGTGGAAGAGACCCCCGGCGACCAGGCGGGCATCAAGTCGGCGACCCTGCTGGTCAAGGGCGAGAACGCCTACGGCTGGCTGAAGACCGAGGCCGGGGTGCACCGGCTGGTGCGCATCAGCCCCTATGACTCCAGCGCCCGGCGGCACACCTCGTTCGCCTCGGCCTGGGTCTATCCGGTGATCGACGACACCATCGAGATCGACATCAATCCGTCCGACGTGCGGACCGACACCTACCGCGCCAGCGGCGCCGGCGGTCAGCACATCAACAAGACCGACTC
>JAFKGN010000067.1 GCA_017307205.1 Caulobacterales bacterium | reverse complement strand
CCGGTCTGTGTCCTGACCCTGGCCAACACCCTCAACGTCGCACGCGGGGCGTCACTGCAGCCCTTCGGACCCGCCCTCAACCTCGGTCAAAAGGCCGCTGAACGAGGCATCCGCCACCTTCCAGTGAAGTCACGCGGGTGACCCCGCAGGGCGTGGCCGCTGGCGCGGTCACGCCCATTTGTCTGTTGGCGGTCTGTGGACAGGCGCGATGCCCCCTTGCCGGGGCGCAAATGTTCTACTTATGTTCTCGACCTCGCCGCCTGCCCCCGTGTCGGCAGGCTTTCGAGGTCTCATGCGTCCCGTTGTCATCGGTCTGCCCCTCCCCCTCCCCCTCGTGGGCTTTCGCATCTGCTGCGGATTCCCAAGCCCGGCCGATGACTGGATCGAAGACGCCATCGATGTCAGCCGGCTCGTCGTCACCAACCCGGCGGCCACCTTCCTGTGGCGGGCGTCCGGCGATTGCATGACGCCCACGATCCTGGATGGCGACTACCTCGTCTGCGACCGCTCGCTGGCGCCGGTTTCCGGCGATGTGGTGGTCGCCGTCGTCGATGGCGAACCGACGGTCAAGCGCCTCGCCTATGTCGCCGGCCGGCCGACCCTCAGCCATGATAACCCACGATCCCCGCCGTTTGCGCCCGCTCCGCATAGCGAGATCAGCATCTGGGGCGTGGTCGCTTGGTCCCTGCGCGCTCATCGGCCGACCCGATGAGGCCGGTGATCGCGCTGAGCGACGGCAATTGCTTCTACGTCTCGTGCGAGCGGGTCTTCGATCCACGCCTGGGAGGACGACCGACCGTGGTGCTGTCGTCCAATGACGGCAACATCATCGCCCGCAGCCCAGAGGCCAAGGCCATCGGCCTGAAGATGGGCGATCCCTACTTCAAGGTCCGCGAGCTTTGCGCCCGCGAGCGGGTCGCCGCCCTGTCCTCGAACTATGTGCTCTATGGCGACATGAGCCGGCGCGTGAACGCCGTCTATGAGCGGTTCGCGCCCGAGGTCGTCGTCTACAGCATCGATGAGAGCTTCCTGGATTTCACCGGGCTTGCCGATCCGGTCGGTCATGCCCGCGCCTTGCGAGCGACGGTCCGCCAGTGGACCGGAATCCCGACGTGTGTCGGGCTTGGTCCCACCAAGACCCTGGCCAAGGTGGCTAACCACCTGGCCAAGCGCACGCCGGCGCTGGACGGCGTTTGCGATCTGAGCGATCCGCAGGTGCGCGCCGCCGCCCTGGACGATCTGCCCGTTGGCGACATCTGGGGCGTGGGCCCGGCCTATGCCGCGCGGCTGACAGCCATGGGGGTGACCACGGCCGGCCAACTGCGGGACCTTGATCCGCGTCAGGCCCGCGCCCTGCTCAGCGTCGTCGGCGAGCGCCTGGTGCTGGAGTTGCGCGCCCAGACCTGTCTGTCGTGGGACGAGGTCCCGGCAGGCCGCAAGGGGTGCGCGGTGACCCGAAGCTTTGGCCAACCGATCACCGACCTAAGCGACCTGCTGCAGGCGGTCGCGAGCTTCGCCAGCCGGGTGGGCGAGAAGTTGCGCCGCAACGGCGTTGTCGCTCCGCGACTGTCGGTGTTCATGCACACCAATCCCTTTGGCGCGGGGCCGCATCACAGCGCCAGTGGCGCCGTCACCTTCCTGGAGGCCACGGCCGACAGTACCGAGCTCGTCGCCGGCGCGCGGCAAGCGGCCCGCCAGGCCTGGCGGGACGGGTATCGCTACAGCAAGGCCGGCGTCCTCTGCGAGGGCCTGGTTCCCGCAGGTCAGGTGCAAGCAAGCCTGCTGGCGGCGAAGGATCCGGCGCGATCAGAGCGGCTGATGGCGGCGCTGGACGCCTCGAACCGCCGCTTTGGACGCGGCAGCGTGGTGATCGGGGCAACCACAGGCCGGACGCGCTGGACGCAGAAAGCCGAGTGGCGGACGCCGCGCTATACGACGCGCCTGGACGAGGTGCCTGTCGCCCGGGCCTAGGGCGCACCAACGGTAAGATGTCAGGGGCCTCGAGAGGGTTTGATCCCCGTACATCACCGCAACATCGAAGGTCGTCTCCCAGATGGGCGCCGCCGAAGCGGGCTCGTCCGCGATCCAGCTCACGACCCTAGGGCGGGCCGGTTAGGGGCCAAGGCGAGGCGGGGCCGACGGACCCTCACGGCCTTCGCTGCGCTGCAGGCCGGTTTCCATCGGCCCCGACCCTGTCCCCTGCCCTACTCCCCGCCCTTCCCGGTCGCGAGATCGCGGGAACGAGCCCGCCGATCCGGCAGCAAAGCGGGAGACGACGATGACGACGATGGCGATGGCGCAAGCGGTTTTCCAACACGCCCATGACTTCTATGACACCGGCAGCTGGTACGTGGTCGCCGAATGCTGGGACGTCCTGGCGATCGCCGAGGAGCTGGACCGTCAGGAAGAGCGCAGCGCCACGCCGTTCGAGCTTGAGGCCGCGGCTATCGCCCACTTCCACACCCTGTTGCACGACAATCGCAAGACCCGGCACTGACGGCGACCGCGCGGCGCTCCTGGCGCCGCGCGGTCAGAGATGATCATCCATATCTCTTGTCAGCGGTTGACTATACCCGACCAAATTGACCGGTTATGGTTCATTATGCCGAACCAATCCGATGCTTCAGCCGTCGCGCGTCGACACCTGGACCGGAAGTTTTCCGCCCTGGATGTCGCGGCCTTGTCGCCTCGTCCGCCCAAGGGATGGGTGCGCGCGATCCGCGACGCGCTTGGCCTGACCGTCCGCCAGTTCGGGGGGCGCCTGGGCAAGAGCCATTCAACCGTGGTCGCGCTTGAGCAGGGCGAGATTGCAGGAACGCTTACTCTGGCGGGCCTGCAAAAGGCTGCCGAGGCGCTGGACTGTACCTTGCACTACGTCCTGGTGCCGAACCGGCCGCTGGCTGACATGGTTCATGACCGGGCTCGCGTCGTCGCCGAAGCGCGGCTCGCCCGAATCGACCACACCATGCGCCTGGAAAATCAGGGCCTCAGCGAGGCTGACCTGGCGGCCGAACTCGACCGATTGACCGAAGACTATGCGGGTCGCGGCGGGCGGCGGCTTTGGGACGCGCTTTGAGCGTCACCGTCCTGCGAGGCCGGCAGGACCGATCCGCCTAATCGTTACCCTTGGCGGGCGTCGCGTAGGCGTCCAGTCGCGCCTGCGCCTCTTCAGGGGACAACACGAGGCCCAGGCCCGCACCTTGGCTGACTTCAGCTGGCGACCTTGCGACCAGCTTTACGACCCCTGGAGGGGCGTCGGCGTTGTCCGCAGGAACTGGAGGTGTGCGTTCAGTCACAACGGCACGATAGCGCCAGATCTCTGAACTGTCGCCTGCGCGATCGGCGAAGAACGCGCTGTTTGCCTGGAGCCTAGATCACCCTGCCCCCCTCGTGGATCCCTCGTTTGCGGCGCCATCTGGAGCGTGGAGGTGCTCGCCGGCGGCGGGACCTAAGGCTCTCGAGACTGGGAACATGCTGCGAGCGTGAGGCCGGTTCACCGTTGAGCCCGGTCACCAATACCCCGAGCAAACGTCCGGCGGGCTTCGGTCCCCCGCGATCAATCCCACGAACCTAGGCCGGGCGGTTCCGGTTCAAAGCCGACCTCGCGGGCGAGGCGCGGGGCGCGGACCCTCCGGCCTTCCGCCGCTGCGCTCTGTGCAGGCCGGTTTCCACACCCCGCGGGCTTTGGCCCGACCCCTCTGCCCGGCCCAGCAGGTCGCGTGATCGCGGCAGGGACCGCGAGCCGCCGGGGCTCTTCCCGGCGGTCGATTGGAGAAACGTGATGCTCAACAAGGTTCAACTCATCGGCTTCACCGGCGCCGACGCTGAAATCCGCACCGTCTCGGGCGGGAAGAAGGTCGCCACCCTGCGGGTCGCCACCAACCGCTACACCAAGAAGGACGGCGATCGGAAAGACTACACGACCTGGCACCAGGTGGAGATCTGGAACCAAGGCACGGTCGGCTGGCTGGAAGGCCGCCATCTTCCCAAGGGCTCCAAGGTGTTCGTCGAAGGCGAAATCCGCCACGACCGCTACACCGACCAGAGCGGACAGGAGCGCTTCTTCTCCAAGGTGGTTGTCGCCACCCCGCAGCACGAGCTGAAGTCCCTCGATCGTCAGGAGGCGGCCGACGAGGACTAGCCGCCCTGCCCCGCCCGGCAAGCCGGGCGGGGCTTCGCTGCCTTGAGGCGGCAAGGTGGGCTCTGTCGGTCGAGACAAGCTGCCCTTACCCCTGAACCTTTTGAAAAACGCCCGCTGCGACCAGCAGCGGGATTTCTAAATTCTAAGGATTCTAAGTTCTAGGCCCATAAGTGGCGGACAAAGAACGGGTTTTAGCGGCCATCCTGACCTGGCGGGGGGCCGAGCCTGACCGCGTGGGGGATGCGTCCTGACCGCTTGGGGGCTTTGTCCTGACCGTCCGGGGCTATCCTGACCGCTTGGGGGTAGTGGGCACAATCAAGGTTGTATCCTGTCTTGCGATTTGATTCGAGGTCAGGAATGCTGGCGGGAGATCGGAGCATGGAGTCGCGCCCTGGCCAGAACTGCCGACATCGCTGAGGTCGAGCCTGGGGCAGAGGACGCACCTGGGAGAGCGATGCGCGTGGCCCACGCCCTGCAGGCGCGTGACGGCGATGAGTTCGCCAAACCTGGCACCTTGGTTGAAGTGCGCTTCGTCAAGGGCCAGTCCCTCAGCCTGACCGCCGCCCGGCTGCTGGCGTTGATGATCCTCACGGCCGGCGGCGATGCCTGGGAGCCTGTCGCGCACAGGATGCGTAAGGCTGACATCCGCCGTGGTCACAAGGGCAACGAGCGGATCTCCGAAATGCTCGAGGAGTTGCACCGCACGTTGTTCGCGGTCGACGACCTCTCCTGGCGTGGCCGCAAGGCGACGAAGCGCTTTTCGCTGATCCAGTCCTCTCGAGAAGAGATCGATGAGGACGGGGCTGAGGCAGGCTGGATCGAGTGGGAGTTCACGCCGGACGCACGACGGCTCATCCGCGAGTCCGAGACCTACGCCGTCCTTAATCGCCAAGCCGTCCTTGGCTTCCGTTCCTCCTATGCTTTGCGCCTGTATGAGCTGGGCGCCCTACGCCTGCATCGCCGCCAGTCCAATTGGCGGGCCGACATGACCGCGATCCGCGCCGCCTTCGGCATAGCGCCCGAACTCTACAAGGACTTTGCTCAGCTGCGCCGAAAGGTGCTCGACAAGGCCAAGGCTGAGATCGATCACCTCGCCCATTTCACGGTGGAGTGGCGAGAGATCCGCAGGGGGCGGGCGATCACCGAGATCGAGTTTAGCTTTCATCCGAAGGCGACGCCGGCCCAGCTGACCGCTGCGGAGGCGGACGCACCGGAAGTCGCGAAGCCCCTGCCGCCTGTTCGTTCAGTTCAGACGCCGCAGCGCCCTGCCCTGCCCGCGCCCGCGCACGCCCGAACCCCGGATACCAAGAGCGGTCCCGTGCGGTTTCCTTCGGGCAGCCTCCTCTATGGCGCGGAGCCCTTTGGCGAGATCGCCATAACCCACGGCGGCGGTTGGGCGCGCGACCTCATCGCTGATGCCTACCGTGCCGAGATGGGCGGTCGACTGGCGAACCTGACCGGCCCCAAGCTCGTGAAGTCCTGGACCGGCTTCTGCCAAGCGTTCGCGGCGCGACGTGGACGTCCCTAAGCCGGAATTGCACCGGTGCAATTCAGTCCACGCCTCGCCGTCGCCCAAGGGGTTCGTCAGCCGGTCAGGCTATGGTCTCGGGCCGCATGGCATTAGGCGCGCCAGCGATAGCGAATGCGGCCAAGTCCGAATTGCACCGGTGCAATTTGCGCATCAGGAGGCTTACGGGCACCGCGTGAGGGACCTAATGGCGGTGGGCTTGGGGCGCCAGTTGTCACCCCCGCCCGGACAGGATGGCTCGTCGTCGAGGGCGAGTTTGGGGTGTGTTTCTGAGATCGTGGCCGCACCGGTCAATTGCACCGGTGCAATTTCACACCGCACTGGGCCCCAGGAGGCAGGGCGGCCCCCAATCGGACAGGTTGGGCCTAGTGGAAACGCCTGAATCGGGCTTCAACTGACGGACTTAGCGTTAACACGCCCTTAACAATGCGCTAATAGCGTCGTGGCTGCTCCACTTTCGCTTTTCTGACGGTTGGGGCCGGTTTTTCGAAACCTGCTTAAGGCTGTGAGGTACAATGTCGAACGTCGCGGAAGCTGCTGCCCCTTCTCTCGCCGGACCAGTTTCGCAGCTGGCGCGGCGTGCTTCGGCCGTTGTCGAGAACCTGAGGGATAGCGCCCGGGCCGCGCGCGCAGGGGAGCGCCGTGAGCCGTTGTTCTCTATCAGCGAGGCCGCCGGACTTGTCGGACGGACCCCGGCGGCGATCCGCGATGCGGAGAAGGATGGTCGCCTCCCAGAGCCGCCGCGCACCGAAACCAACCGCCGCGTCGGCTACACGCTCGCCCAGGTCAATGACATGCGCGGCGTCTTCGGCACCCGGCCGTGGCGCAAACCCGAAGATCCCTGCGCGGTCATTGCTGTGCAGAACTTCAAGGGCGGGGTCGGCAAGTCGACTCTATCGGTTCACCTGGCGCAATACATGGCGATCCAAGGCTATCGGGTCGCGCTGATCGACTGCGACAGCCAGGCCTCTAGCACCACCCTGTTTGGCTATGTGCCAGACCTCGACCTGACCGAGGATCAGACCCTCTATCCGTTTCTGCGCGAAGACGACAAACGCTCGCTAGATTACGCGCTGCTCGACACCCACTTTGACGGGCTGAAGTTGATCCCGGCCAACCTGCACCTGTTCCAATCGGAATATGAACTGGCAGCGCGGATGGCGCGCGGCGGTGGACGCCTACTCGACCGGCTCGCTCAAGGCATCGCATCGATCGCTGATCAGTTCGACGTGGTCATACTGGACCCGCCACCGGCCCTTGGCGCGATTTCGCTCTCGGTACTACGCGCCGCGAACGCCCTGGTCATACCGGTACCCCCGACGGTGATGGACTTCTCATCGACCGCCGCCTTCCTGACCATGCTGGACGAGACGCTCAACCAACTGGCGTCGCGCGACCTTGCGCCGGACCTCAACTTTGTGCGGATCGTCGCGTCCAAGGTCGATGAAAACAAGTCAATGCAAAAGGAGCTGCTGGCCCTTATGCGGCAGGTCTTCGGACTGGCGATGATCCGCACGCCGATGAAGGACTCCGCCGAGATCGACAACGTCACGGCGCGCCTGATGACCGTCTACGAAATGAACGGCCCGATGACGAGCAAGTCGGTGCGGGACCGCTGTCTGACTTACCTCAACGGCGTCAACGAGGAGATCCTTCTCGATGTGCGTCAGACCTGGCCCAGCCACGTCGAGCGCCTGCGCAAGGAGGGCCACGCATGACCTGCAAGAACACAAATTGCACCGGTGCAATTTCGGCTGAAAGGGCGCGCTCATGAGCTCCAAGAACCGCTCCTTCGCCGCAGGCCTGATGGGCTCGCTGGACGACGCCGCGCCGCAACCCGAGGCGCCGACGCGCATGCCGGTCGGGATCCTCGCGAACCGCGAAAACCGGATGGCCGAACTGGCGTCGGGCGCCGTTGTGGGCCGGGCGATCGAGCAGGTGGATCCCGCCCGCTGCCGTCTTTGGGCTGAGCACAATCGCGACTACGCCGCGTTGGACGAGACCCGTTGCGCGGACCTGATCGAGAGCTTCAAGGCCCAGGGCCGCCAAGAGGTCCCCGCCATCGTCCGGCGCGTGCGCGGCGACCCGGATGTCGATTTCGAGGTCATTTGCGGCGCTCGCCGGCATTGGACCGTGTCCTGGCTGCGCGCCCACAACTACGCCGACTTCCGCTTCCTCGTGGAGGTCCGCGAGCTGACGGCCGAGGAGGCGTTCCGGATATCTGCCCTGGAGAACCGGGCCCGTGAAGACCTCAGCGATATCGAGCGGGCGCGGGACTATCTGAAGGCGCTTGAGCGCCACTATGGTGGTCGCCAGAAGGACATGGCAGGCCGTCTCAACGTCTCGGAGGCCTGGCTCAGCCGTTACCTCGATCTGGCGCGCCTGCCCCGCGACCTCGTGGCGGCGTTTAGCGATCCGCACGAACTGAAGATCAAGCACGTCACGCAGTTGAAACCGCTGCTGAAGCCCCATGACCGGGCGCAACGGGTGCTGGCCGAAGCGGGGGTGATCGCCAAGCTGAAAGGGGAGGGGAGTCCGGCGAAGCCGCAGGACGTCATCCGCCGCCTCGTGATCGCCGCTGACCCCCCCAAGAAGTCAGGATCCCCCAAGCGGTCAGGATTGGCCGATACCGTGGTTTCCGCGTCCGGCGCCCCGGTTCTGCGGATCAACGGCAAGAAGGGTAGGGAGGTGAACCTCACACTCCTCTTGGCGGGCGGCGCTTCACGATCAGACGCTGAGACGGCGCTGGGTTCGGTTCTCGACACCTACTGGCCAAAGCCCACGACATAGGTCGCCAGCTGGTAAAGCTAGCGCCTCGGCGCCGCAGACGGGGCCGTCCGCAGCGCCGCGACTGCTCGCGCGCCCGCGCGAGCTGTCGCCCTGAGATTTGAAGGTTGCCCATGGGCAACACCATCGAAAATGCCGCCCCTTGAATAGGGGAAGTGGGCTGCCCGCTGCCCACAATCGCCGGGCATGAGCCACATCGTGGCCGCAAGCCCTGCCGAGCCTTCGGCTCGTTTTGGCTGCGTCGGTCCCACGTGATGTTTGAGACTCCTATAGCCCCGCATTGGACGCCGTTGGCCTGCGTCCTGGGCGGCGGGGCCGCGCTCATCAGCGCACTGTCGATGGCCACGGCCGGGGGCGCTCGTCCGCTGCTCCTGTGGAACCGGACGGACAGCGAGCCGGAGGGGCTTTATCTGCGGCAGACCGAGCCCGTGAGGGTCGGTGCGCTGGTCGCCTTTCCCGCGCCAGCGACCGCTTTTCCCTACGCCGACGGGCATATGAAATACCTGCGCCGGGTGCCGGTCTTGAAGTCCGTGGCCGGCGTGTCCGGCGACCAGGTCTGCACCGACAATGGCAGGCTGGTGATCAATGGGCAGGTGCGCGCGCCGATCCTGAACAAGGATCGCCGCGGCGCTGTCTTGCCGCGTTGGAACGGCTGCCGCCGGCTTTGCGACGGCGAAGTGTTCGTCTTCTCCGACCGCATCCCCAACAGCTTCGACAGCCGATACTTCGGCCCGGTGAACCGCGCCGACATCGTCGGTGTGTTCCGGCCGGTGACTCTATCGCTTTTCCACCCTGGAGACCGATGATGGACCCGGCTGCCCTCGCGGGATTGTGCCTGCTGCTCGCGCGCGGACAGAGCGCCCAACCGTTGCCCGCGGGCGTCAATTGCCCGCCTCCCGCGCGCCCCTCGGCGGTCATGGCGCCGCCTTTGACGCGGAGCGGTCTCGCTCCCCTCGTGGCCGGCCCGGATGCGCGCGAAGCGATCGCGCGGGTCGCCTTCGCCGAGGCCGGCAATCAGGGCGACAGCGGCCTGGCCGCCGTCGTCTACACGATCCTCAACCGGGTCCAGGATGGGCGATGGGGCGCCACGGTCGAGGCCGTGGTCAATGCCCGAGGCCAGTTCGAGCCGGTGATGCGGGTCGGCGGCGATTGGCGTCGCCTGCCGGCCTCCACAGTCGCGCAGCGGGCGCGGATCGAGACCATTCTCAATCTCGCCCTTGAGGGGCGCCTACCTGATCTCACCAACGGGGCGCGCTACTTCCAGAACCCGCAAATCGTGGCGGACCGGGCGACCCGCGGCGAGGTCTCCGAGGGCCTCGTAAACTTCGGCGGAACGGGGCCTTCGGCCGTGATTGGCGCCCATAGTTTCTACGTGGATGTGCGCTCGACGGGGGGGAGGGGGCCACGCTCCACCAAACCCTCTTCCGCCCCTCGTGGATCTTCGCCCGAAGCGGCCTGGCAGTCCGCTGGCGGGGCGATCTTCGTCGGCGACAATCGCGCTGCGCAAGACCCGAGCACAGTCTCCAGGCCAGCCCCCGAAGCCGCAGGGCGGGAGACTATGCGCGCGACGAAAGTCGCCGATCCCGGCCGCTCGATCTTCGTGGACGGCCCGGGCCTGGCAGCCGGAGCAGACCGATGATCAGGCAGCCCGCCAAGCCGGGTCGAGGTCGGCGTAGTCCGGGTCGACTTCGCTCGGCAGCAGCTCCCCACCGGCTTCCTGAGCGAGGGCAGATTCGGCCATCAGGTCGAAGTCCGGCAGGGGCTCTCCGGCGGCCTGTAGCGCTGACTGCGCGTCTTCATTCAGGTCGCCGCCGGGCCGCAAGGGCAGGGGCACATCGCCCAGAAGTTCGCGCACGGTCAGGCGGTCGCGAACCCGTTCTACACGCCGGTCGAGGATATCGACCAGGCGCGCCAGAAGCTCGTCGTCGCCTACGAAATGCGCGTCGCCTGCCTCGGCCAGCAGGGCGCCGCCAATGATGATTTTGCCACGTGTTTCGCGTCTGCGTTTGTTGATCGACCAGAGCGCTTCAAGCCGTTCGACGCGCGCCTTCAGCACGTGGAAACGCTTGGCGTCATCCTCGATATCTTCAAGCGGGGTGACGTGCCGCTGCTTATGGATTCCGTCCTGGCCCGCCTCTCGCAGCGCCGTCTCCAGCTCCCCCAAACGCTCGATGAGGGCGGCTTCCTCATCGGTCCGTTTAGCCCGTTCGCGGTCGCTTGACCGGGCCGCCCAGAGCTCGCGTTTGCGAGCGAGCTGGTCGGGGGAGCGGGGCTTGTACTTGGACGGACGGGCGTTCCGCCGGCGCTTGTCGACCCTGGCCATGGTGCGGCCTTTCGATTATGAAAAAGCACGAAACGGCGTAATGCTGCCACTAAAGTGCAACTCGGTCTATGCCGGGGTTTCTCGTATTTCGTCACAAGGGCGCAGTTACGGGTTGGATGTGCTGCGCCCACCAACCCTGCGGTCAGGCCTCGCCCGACACCCTCAAGGCCCTTCCTCGCTTCGATCCGAAGGAAGCCTTGAGCCAAGGGCGCGGCCCTTAGCGATCCCGGCAGGGGCCGAGGTGACGGCGCAGCCAGGGGAGGGCGCATGGCCCAGTACCGACTAGAGGTTCAGACCATTCAGAGGTCGGCCGGACGTTCCGCCGTGGCGGCCGCCGCCTATCGCTCCGGCGACCGGCTCATCGACGAGCGCCTGGCGATGGAGTTCGACTTCGGCGCGAAGGGCGACATCGAGTTCGCGGCGATCATGGCGCCGGCCGATGCGCCGGCGGCGTTCGGTGTTCGGCAGACCCTATGGAACGCTGCTGAGGACGCCGAGAAACGCAAGGACGCCGTGCCCGCGAGGGAGCTGTTGGTGTCGCTGCCGCATGAGCTGGATTTCGCCCAGCGCCGGGCTCTGGTTAAGGCCTTTGTCGCCGAACAACTGGTGGCGCGCGGGATGATCGCCGACGTGGCGATGCACCGTCCCGGCAAGGAAGGTGATGAGCGTAATTTTCACGCCCACATCCTGGTCACGACGCGGTCGGTTGGGCCGGTCGGTTTCGGCAAAAAGCCGGCGGAGTGGTGGAGCCCAAAAGCGCTGCGGGAATGGCGCTCGGCTTGGGCGGACATCCAGAACCAACACCTACGGCGGCACCTTGGTCCGGACGCTCCCCAGGTCTCGCATCTGTCGCTGGCGGAGCAGGGTTCGGATCGCGAACCAGGGGTGCATCTGGGCCCGACGGCGAGCGCGCTGGAACGCAAGGACATCGCCTCGGAACGCGGTCAACAGAACCGCGACACGAATGCCCACAACGCCAAGCGCAAAGAGCTTCGGAGCGACTTTCAGGCGACCGCCGACCGGCTGGTGAGGGAGGCGCCGGTGATCGCGGTCCCGGTGTCGAAACTGACGACTGAGGCTGAGCAGATGCGCGCGCGGATGGTCACTGAGCGGGACCGGTGGGCCGAAGAACGCGCGGCGCTGACCCTGCCCAAGATCGACAGCGCGCGGGGTCTGGAGCGCGAACTCCTACAGCCGGCCCGCGCCGAATTGGCGGCCGCGAAACTTCGGCTTCGGCAGACCGAACAGCGGGTCACAAAGGTGCGGCAGAAGCGGCTCGCCCTGGTGCAGTGGATCCGCAATCCGGCGCGGATGATCTGGGCCAAACACGCAGAGCTGAACGCCATCGCTCGGGCGCGGAAAGCGATGAAACGAGCCGAGGTCGCGGTGCAGGTGCGGGTGGCGTGGATCGCCTCTCCGGCCGGCCAGACCTATGTCGCCAGCCGACGCGGCCCGCAGCTGGAACGGGCCGGCGACGTGGCCCGTCAGCGGCGCACGCTGGACCGAAAGATCAAGCGGATCGACAAGCGCATCGAGGGCGCCACGCGGGCCTACAATGACCTGCGCGTCGCCCAGGCGCTCGGCCAGAAGGAGCTGCAGGTTCCGTCCCGCCTGCCGGACGAAACGCGGTTCATCCGCGAGGTCGGCGGCCCGGCGCGCGCCGCCTTGATGCGCTACCCGGCGCAGGCCCGGGCGCTGGCCGTCGAGCGCGTCAACCGTTCCCTGGGCCAGACCATCGGCCGCGGCATCCTTCCGAGTCGGTGAGGTCCCCATGAGCACATCCCAACGCCTCGCCCTGGTGCTGCCGATCGCGCTGTTGGCGATCTTGCTGGGCCTCGGCTGGGCGACCCAGCAGGCGGCGCATGGCCTGCACTACGCCGCCGCCTTGGGGCCGGGCTGGGCCGATATCGGTCCAGTGCGCCTCTATCGGCCGTGGGCCTTCGCGCAGTGGTATCTGGCCCTGCAACCGCGCTATCCGCGCCTGTTCGACGGGGCGGGCCTGGTGGGGCTCGCCGTCGCCCTGGCGCCGATCCTTTTGGTGGCGCTGGCGACGCGCGGTTCGGCGCGCGCGCCCAAGGCGTTTGGCCGCGACGCGTGGGCGGATCTGGCGGACGTCGCGCGGGCCAAACTGTTCGGGCAAGGCGGCCAGGTCCGGGGCCGGGTGCTGGGGCGCTTCAAAGGCCGCTACCTGACCTATGGCGGACCTGAGCACGCGATCATCGTCGGCGCCTCGCGAAGCGGGAAGGGGGCCGGCCATGTGGTGCCAACCCTGGTGGCCTGGCCCGAGAGCGCCTTTGTCTACGACCGCAAGGGCGAGCTTTGGCACATCACCGCCGATCATCGGAAGACGTTCAGCCACGTCTTCTACTTCGCCCCGACCGACCCCAACACGGTGCGCTGGAATCCGCTGTTCGAAGTCCGCAAGGGCCCGATGGAAATCGCCGACATTCAGAACGTGGTCGGCATCCTGGTCGACCCGCTGGGCCGCAAGGCCGGCGACCTGAACTTCTGGGACCAGAGCGCTACCGACTTCTTCACGGCGGTGATCCTGCACGTCCTCTACAGCGAGCCCGACGAGCTCAAGAACCTCGCCCAGGTTCGCCGGCTGCTGATCGATATCGAGCCGACCCTGCACGCCATGCTGCACACCCATCACCGGCATCGGCCGGATTATCACGCGGCCGATGGCCTGGCGCGCGACGAGGGCGGCGCGCCGATCCCAGAGATCCATCCCGAGGTGAAGCTGGGGGCGACCGCGCTGGCCGGCATGGACGAGCGGGTGAAGTCCAATGTGCTGGCCACCTGCCGGGCGTCGCTGTCGCTGTGGGCCGATCCGCTGGTTGAGTACGCCACCAGCTGGTCCGACTTCTCGATCGGTGACCTGGTCTGCGCCGAGGCGCCGGTGACCTTCTACCTGATCACCCCGCAGGCCCATGCCGACCGCCTGGCGTTCCTGGTGCGGGTGTTCATCCGCCAGAGCGTGAACAGCCTGATGGAGCACGAGCACTATGATAGCCGGCGGCGGCGCAAACGTCATCGGCTTCTGCTGCTGCTCGACGAGTTTCCCAAGCTTGGCAGTTTGCCTTTTCTGGAAAATGCGATGGGCGAAATGGCCGGCTACGGGATCACCGCCCACCTGGTGTGCCAGAGCTTCAACGACGTGTTCTCCAGGTATGGTGACAAAACGCCGTTATTCGACAACATGCACATCACCGCGACCTTCGCGACGTCGGAGCCGACGAGCATCGAGAAGGTCACGCGCCGCGCCGGCAAGGCGCTGGAGATGCGGGAGAGCTACAGCGACCCGCGCAGCCTGTTCGGGCGGGCGCACCGGTCGACCTCGCAGTCCGAACAGCAGCGCTACATCCTGTCGGAGGAGGACGTGCGGGGCCTCGACGATCGCAAGCAGTTCCTGTTCGTCAACAACACCAAGCCGATCCTGGCCGACAAGATCCGCTACTACGAAGAGCCGTTCTTCAAGGCGCGCACCGGCGACTACTTCCATGGCGTGCCGGCGGCCTACGAGCAGCGGCCGGGCGCCGCGGACCTGCCAGGACCGGCCAGCATCGATTGGCGAGGCGTCAGGGCCGTCTGCGCGCCGCCTGAGCCCTTCGCCGGTGTTCGCGTGCCCAAACCCCGCTACAGCGGCGCTGAGGGGCCTGCAGAGGCCCCAGGCGAGCCCGAGGTGGTATCGACCGCCGATTACCTGACCATGGCCCCTATCGCGGCTCTACGGGCCGATGACGACGATGGCAGTCTTTGACCCCTCCCTTTGCGTGAGCGCCCCATGACCGAACGCCATCCCGTTGTTCTCGACCGCAAGGTCGCCGCCCTGCGCCAGGCCATGGGGCCGGTGATCGCGCAGGCTCTGGCCGACCGCCTAGTGGTCGAGGTGATGGTCAATCCCGACGGCAAGATCTGGATCGACCGGATCGGGGAGGGCCGCTCCTGGACGGGGCAACTGCTGGCGGCGGCCGACGCCGACCGGATTCTGCGGCTGCTCGCCGACCACGCGGGCGAAGTGGTCACCCGCGACCGGCCCCGGGTCAGCGCCACCCTGCCGGAGACGGGAGAACGGTTCCAGGGCGCGTTCATGCCGGTCGTGGCGCGGCCGGCCTTTGCGATCCGCAAGCGGCCCGAGGTGGTGTTCACCCTGGACGACTATGTCGAGGGCGGCATGATGAGCGCCGCCCAGGCCGAGATCATCCGGGCCGCGGCTGAGGCGCGCGAGAACCTTCTGATCGTCGGCGGCACGGGTTCGGGAAAGACCACGCTGGCAAACGCCATCTTGGCGGAGCCGGCCTTTGCCGCGGACCGGGTGGTGTTGATCGAAGATACGGCCGAGCTGCAGTGCTCGGCGGCCGACCAGATCCAGATGCTGACTAAACGCACCGAGCCCGCGGTGACCATGACCGACCTGGTGCGCGACACCCTGCGGCTTCGGCCCGACCGCATCGTCATCGGCGAGGTCCGGGACGGCTCGGCGCTCGATCTGTTGAAGGCCTGGAATACGGGCCATCCTGGGGGGCTGGCCACGTTGCACGCCAACAGCACCGCGGAGGGCCTTAGCCGGCTGGAGGATCTGATCGGCGAGGTGACCCAGCGCATCCCACACCGAGCCATTGGGCAGGCCATCGACCTGGTGATTCACATAGCGCGCACACCGGGCGGGCGTCGGGTGTCGGAGATCATGCGGGTGACGGGCTGGGGGGAGGGGGCTTACGCGCTGCAGACGGCATAGCCCACAGGCCGTGATCGAGATCAAAGCGGAACCGATACAATGGGGGTAGTCTTCTCTTAGACGAAGGACCCTTCTCCATGGCAAACCTGGCCGACACCCACGTGATCCGCGGCCGACTGCCGGTTTTCCGCTGCGCTGCCGCCGGCGCTATCGCGCTCGGCGCGCTGTATGTCCTTTGCTGGATCGCCGCTTCGCTTGGATGGGCGAACGCCAGCCATATGTACCTGTCGCTGTTCACCCTTGCCCCAGCCGGCTCGACGGCGGCCCTGGGGGCCGGCCTTTGCTGGTCGCTCGGCTTCGGCGCGCTTGGCGGTGCCTTGGTGGCCCTGGCGTTCAACGCCTTAGCCTTTCTCGAACGGTGATCCGCGCGGGGCCGCACGCGCCACAGCTTCGCACACGACGCGCCGCCGCCGGGCTGTTCGGCGCCTGCGCAGCCTATCAGCTTGGTCTCGGCGCCTATTTTGTGGTGGTGCGACCGCCCCTACTTCCCGAAGATCTGCGCTTTCTGGGCGCGACCGCGTCGCGACTGACCGAGGTTCTGCCTCGCCTCGAGGGGTGGCTGGGCCTGGTGTTCGCAGTCGTGGGCGGGCAGATGGCGGCCCTTGGCGTGCTTGTCGCCGGGGTGGCGGTGCGTCTCGCCCAGGGGAAAGCCATGGCGAGGTATGAGCTTCTGCTTCTCGGTCTGGCCGGGCTCATGTCCGTGGCGGGAATG
>JAFKGN010000066.1 GCA_017307205.1 Caulobacterales bacterium | reverse complement strand
CGTCCTCGTCCTCGACCTTCGGGCTTTGAGCGACCCGCCACAGGTAGACCGCGAACAACGAGACCAGGACGACCGTGTCGATCAGGCTGATCGAATTCTTCAGCACGATCACGAAGGCGTAGGCGCTCGACAGAGCCAGGGCGACGACCTCGATCGCATTGACCGGGGCCAGCTCAATGCCCTTCTGGCGAGTTTTCCACCAGGAAGGCAGGACCATCGCTGGCCAGGCGAGGCCGATCAACATGCGGTTCGCGCCGGTCATGTTGGCGGCCGCAAACGCGACATAGCCCTGTTCTGGACTGCGCCCGGCTTGGAACGCGTAGTAGATATCGACGGCATACTCCGGCAGCACCGTGACGATCGCGATCGCCGCCAAGATCAGGCCCTGCGAGACATACTTCTCGGCGGCCTCGGCTCCCCAGGACAACAGGAAGCCCGCCGCAAGGATCGCCACGCCGAAGACCGCCATGTCGAGCACGGCGTTCGGCCGCCATCCCTCAAGACGGAGCAAGATCGCGGGAATCATCACCGCTACGGCCACCCCGAGGGGGAGCCAGAGCTGTCGAACGGCGGAGGGCGCTTTGGTCATCAGGACCTCGTGGAAAGGAGGGGTGCCGGCGTGGCTGGGGGGAACAGCCACGCCGGCGGGCTCGGTCAGGTCGATTGGGCGAGCGACGGGACCGCGCCAGCATCTTCAGCGGGCTCCGTTTTGCCGATGCTGAGGATGAGTTGGGAGATGGCCGGCAAGACCAGGAGGGTCACCAGGGTGGCGGTGATCAGCCCCCCGATCACCACCATCGCCAGCGGCTTTTGCACTTCCGCGCCGGTCCCGTGCGCCAAGGCCATCGGAATGAAGCCGATGGCCGGCACCAGGCCGGTCATCAGCACCGGTCGGAACCGCTCGATCGCGCCCTCGGTGATCGCCTGCGCTACGGGGAGGCCCGCTTCCAGGCGCTCCTTGATGCTCGACATGACCACCAGGCCGTTGAGCACGGCGACGCCGGCCAGCACGATGAAGCCCACGGCCGCGGAGATCGAGAAGGTGATCCCCGTCAGCGCCAGGGCGAAGATCCCGCCCGCCAAACCAAGTGGGATGGCGGCGAACACGGCGACCGCAGGCGCTAGGCCGCCGAGCGCCATGTAGAGGATCAGGAAGATCGCCAGGAAGCAGATCGGCACGACAATCGACAGGCGGTTGGTCGCCGCCTTGAGGTTCTCGTACTGGCCGCCCCACTGCAGGTAGGAGCCTGCCGGCAAGGCGACAGCGTCCACCTTCGCTCGCGCCTCGGTCACGAACGATCCAATGTCGCGATTGCGGACATTGACCTGGATCACCACCCGGCGCTTGCCGTTTTCACGGCTGACCTGGTTGAGACCGTCGGTGAACCGGAGCTCGACCAGCTGGCGCAGGGGCACCGATTGCGCGGGGCGCCCCTCGACCGTGGGCAGCATCACAGGGGTCGCCCCCAGGTTCTCAAGGTCGTCGCGCTGCGCCATGGGAACGCGAACGACGATGTCGAACCGGCGGTCGCCTTCAAAGACGCTGCCGGCTTCGCGGCCGCCCATGGCGGTGGCGAGGGTGTTGGCCACCTCCTCCACCGTCAAGCCGAACCGGGCGATCGCGGCCCGGTCGAACCGGACATCCAGCGTCGGCGCGCCAGAGGTCTGCTCGACGCGAACCCCTTCTGCGCCCTGGATGCCCTGCAAGACCGTCCCAATCTTCGCGCCGGCTGCGCTCATCTTGTCGAGGTCATCGCCATAGAGCTTGATGGCGACGTCGCCGCGCACCCCGGCGATGAGCTCGTTAAAGCGCATCTGAATCGGTTGGGTGATCTCGTAGCTGTTGCCCAGCAACGGCTCGACCTTCTTGAGAATACGCTCGGCGACTTGTTCCTTGGTCTTCACTCCGGCGGGCCAGTCCTTACTGGCCTTGAGGATGATGAAGCCGTCGGATTGGTTCACTGGCATCGGGTCGGTCGCGACCTCCGCGGTGCCTGTTTTTGCGAACATCATCTCCACCTCGGGAAGGGAGGTGACGGCCCGCTCGACCTGCTGCTGCATGGTCTTCGATTGCTCGAGCGAGGTTGAAGGGATCTTCAAGGCCCCGAGCGCGATGTTCTTCTCGTCTAGGGTCGGGATGAACTCTTGCCCCAGGGTGGTGAAGACCACGCCGCCCAGGACGAAGAGCCCGATCGCCGCGCCAATAAAAGGCCAGGGCTTGGCGACCGCACGCGACAGCAACGGCGTGTAGCGAACCTTCGTCCAATGGATGACCCGGACCTCCTTCTCCGCCACCTTGCCCCGCATCAGAAGCGCGACCATGGCGGGGACGAACGTCAATGACAGGACGAACGCCGCACCAAGCGCGAGCATGATGGTGATCGCCATCGGGGAGAAGGTTTTGCCCTCGACGCCGGTGAAGGTGAGCAGCGGTGCGAACACCAGGAAGATGATCGCCTGGCCGTATACTGTCGGACGGATCATTTCCTGGGACGCGCGGAGCACGGTCTCCAGGCGCTCGTTCAGTTTCAGCAGCCGGTTTTCGTGGTGCTGCCGCTCTGCAAGCCGAAGCAAGCAGTTCTCGATGATGATGACCGTGCCATCGACGATCAGCCCGAAGTCCAGGGCGCCCAGGCTCATCAGGTTGCCCGGCACCTTCATGCCGTTCATGCCGATGGCCATCATCAGGAACGAGAGCGGGATGATCAGCACGGCGATCAAGGCGGCGCGAACATTGCCCAACAACAGGAAGAGCGTGGCGGCAACGAGGATTGCCCCCTCGGTCAGGTTGCGCTCGACCGTGCCGATCGTCGCGTTGACCAGCACGGACCGGTCCAGGCCTGTCTTCACGACAATGCCCGGGGGCAGCGACTTGCGCACCACATCGAGGCGCTCGCCGACCGCCTTGGCGACGGTGCGGCTGTTTTCGCCGATCAGCATCAGGGCCGTTCCGACCACGGTTTCGTTGCCGTTCTTGGTGGCGGCGCCGGTGCGCAGATCGCCGCCGACCCGGACATTCGCCACGTCCTTCACCGTGATCGGCACAGATTGACGGGTCGCGATGACGGCGTTCGCGATCTCGTCGAGCGTGCGGACGCGGGCGTCGGCGCGGACCAGGTAGGCCTCGCCGGCGCGTTGCAGGAAGTTGGCGCCGACCGAGAGGTTCGCCGCCTCAAGCGACTTGGCCAAGTCGGTGTAGGAGATGCCGTAGGCGGCAAGCTTCGCCGGGTCCGGCTCGACGACGTACTGTTTGGCGTAGCCGCCGATGGAGTCGATGCCGGCGACGCCGTTCACGGTTCTGAGCTGCGGACGGATAATCCAATCCTGGACGGTGCGCAGGTAACTGGCCTGCGCCACCGCGTCGGACAGGCGCTCGCCTTCCGGCGTCACGTAGGACCCATCCGATTGCCATCCGGGTGAGCCGTCCTTGACCTTGGCGCCTTTGCCGCCCGGGTTCGCGAACTCCACCGTGTACATGTAGACCTCGCCCAGACCCGTGGTGACGGGTCCGATCTGAGGCTGCACGCCGGCGGGAAGCGTATCGCGCGCCTGGGTTAGGCGTTCGGCGACTTGCTGGCGGGCGAAGTACAGGTCGGTGCGCTCGGTGAAGACCGCCGACACCTGGCTGAACCCGTTGCGTGAGATGGACCGGGTGGTCTCCAGGCCAGGGATGCCGGCCAGCGCGGTCTCGATGGGGAAGGTCACCCGCTTTTCGATCTCGATAGGCGAGAGCGAGGGATCGACGGTGTTGATCTGGACTTGCTTGTTGGTGATGTCGGGCACGGCGTCGATGGGCAGCTTGCTCAGCTGCCAGACCCCGAAGGCGGCGACGATGAGGGTGATGAAGACGACGTACCAACGCCCCTTCACCGCCATGGACAGAATGCGGCCGATCATAGCGGCAGGTCTCCGAAGCTAAGCGAGGGGGTCATTCTTCTTCGGCGCTCTTGCCGAGCTCGGCCTTCAGCAGGAAGGCGTTGCGGGTGGCGATGGACTCCCCGCCCTTCAGGCCCTGCACGATCTGCATGCGGCCGGCGCTGCGTTGGCCGGCGGTGATCGGCTGGACGCGGAACCCCTTGTCCGTCCGCACGAAGACAGCGTCACGCCCGTCGACGACCTGGACGGCCTCCTCGGGAACCACGATGCCGTTGACAGCGGACTGTCGCGAGGTGATGCGCGCGCGCACCAACTGCCCGGGTTGGATCGCACCCGTGCCGCCGGTCAACGCCAGGACCACGGTCGCCGAGCGGGTTTCCTCGCTGACGCCCGGCGTGACCGAGCGCACGGTGGCGTTTCGCGTCTCGCCCGTGCTGGTCTCGATGACCGCCTGGTCACCCGGCTGGATGCGCCGTGCGTCCGCTGCGGTCACCTGCGCTTCGACCTGGATCTTGGCCGGATCGGCGATGCGGAACAGTTCGGTCTCAGGCTGGACGAAGGCGCCGATGTTGGCGCCCATGGCGGTAATGCGACCGGTGATGGGGCTGGTGACGGCGACATAGCGCCCATCCGACGAGACAGCGGCCGCGCCAGCGGCGGTGGACGCCCGCCTGGCCTCAGCCTCCGCGGCGGCGACTTCGGCCTCCGCCGCCTCGTAGTCCTGGCGCGGGCTGACCTTCTGTTCGAACAACCGTTTCTCGCGGGCCAGGACCTTTCGGGCCAAGGCGGCCTTGGTGGAGGCGACACTGCGATCGGCGGCGATCTGGGCGGCCTCGCGGCTTTCCACGAGCGCCAGGGTCTCGCCCGCCCGGACGGGGTCGCCGAGGCGCTTGGTGATGCGGGCCACCGAGCCTGCGGCGCGCGCGGTCAGCACCGCCTGGCCGCTGGGTTCGGCCTCGACCGTCGCCTGCGCGACGATTTCGGCGGCGAGGCCGCTGGTGGCGACGGGTTGGACCAGGACGCCTGAGGCGGTGAGCCGTTCGGCGCCCATCGTCAGGGTCTCGACCCCGGGCGTCGCGGGCTTTTCGGCGGCGGCGGGCGCCTCAGCGGCCGGTTTTGGCGCGCTGAATTTCGCGGCGGCGAAGCCGACGCCGACGGCGACGACGACGGCAGCGCCGGTCATCAGCCATTGGCGATTGGTGTTTGAGGAGGCGGTTCGCAACATCAGAGATCTCCGAGAGGGCGGCCTTGAAGGCGCGCCAGGCCGGCCTCGGCGCGAAGACGCGCCAACTGGGCCTCAATGGTTTGGGTGCGCGCGTCGGCGAGAGCCCGGCGCGCGTTTACGAGTTCGAGGAGGGGGGACTTGCCGCCCTCGTAGGCGATCCGGGTGAGGCGGAACGCTTCGGCGGCGGTCGCCTCGCCTTCGGTGGCGGCTTTGACGCGGGTCTCCGCCGCATCGACCTGGAACAGCGCAGTCCGCAGTTCCGCCTCGGCATCTAGCCGAGCCGCGTTGAGCCGGGCTTCAGCGGCCAGCAATTCGCTTTGGGCGGCGCTGATGTTGCCACGGTTGCGGTCGAACACGGGGAAGGGAATCGAGACACCGGCGACGTAGGCCGTGTCGTACCCGCCCTTGCGGACGCCGGCCGAGACGGTGACATCGGGGACAGCGCGGGTGCGCTCGACGCGCACGCGCCGCGAGGCCGCTTCGCGCTCCGCTTCCGCCGCCAACACCGCCGGTGTCGCGGTCACGTCGACATTTCGCCGGACGACCAGCGGCGCCGAGGGCGCGAGAAGGCTTTCCGCGAGCGAGGTGAACGGCGACGCCGCGCCAGCGAGCGCCGTCAATTGGGAGAAGGCGCGCGTGCGCTCCGCACGGGCGGCGTCGAGTGCGGCGCGAGCCGAGGTGACGGCCGCCTGGGCTTGCAGGCTGCGAAGCTCGGCTTCCTTGCCGGCGTCGACCAAAGCCTTGGCGGCGCCGAGGACGTCTTCGGAAAGCTGGAGCGCTTCCTGCGCCAGCGCGACTTGACGCTCGCCAGCCTCGGCCTGGGCATAGGCGTCCGCCAGGGCGAACGCGAAGTCCGCCCGAGACAAGTTGAACCGCGCCTGGGCCGCTTCGACGCCAGCGCGTCCGGCGGAAATCCGCGCGCTCCGCTTGCCGCCAAGTTCGAGGGCTTGGTCGACGGACAAGGTTGTCTGCACTGGCCCGATCGGGCTCGTGGAGGCGGCGCCGATGTTCTCGCGGACCAGGCCCACGGTCGGGTTGGGCCGGGCGGCGGCTTGCCGGGCAAGTCCTTCAGCCTGGCCGACGTTTGCGGAGGCCTCCGACAGACGAGGAGCTTTGGTTTGCGCCTGAGCCAAGAGATCTCGGAACGGCGGCGCTGGGTCGGCTGCAGCGGTGCCCGCGACGCCAAGAGCGCCGAGCATCGCCACAGCGCTGGCGGCTGCGAAACGCAGCCGACCACGCATGGAAGGTGACATGAATTTGGGTATCCCTGAGGTTCAGACGCGTAGACGGACGCCGGGAGTCGGCGTCGAGTGGCGTCAGGCCCTCGGGGGTCGTTCCAGTCGTGCTGACAGGGCCGCGATGACCAGCTGGTCGTTGGCCATGCTCCAAACCGCGCTCAGGACAAACGGCGCGGCGCTGGCGGAGAAGATCGCCGGAAGGGCGATCGTGTGGGCGGCGCAGTGACCCGTGCAAGGCGCAGCGGGACTGCCCTTTGCCGGTGCTTGATGCCCGCTGGAGGTTTTCGAAGCGACGCTGACCGCCGGGGTGGCGCCTTGGCCGCCGACTTCCATCGTCCGGTGCTCTGCAGGACCGCAGACGACCGAGCCGACGAAGAACGCCAGGAGGAACAGCCCCACGACGGCGCGGCGGACGTCAAACGTCGTCAGCCCACGCACCCATTTCGATAGGCGCGCGGTGGCGCCTCCACGGCTAACGCGCGAGCGCCGAGCCGGGGCTGGTAGGGCGAAAGTGAGGGTCGCCGAACGAAGCATCGACCGCACATATAGGCGAGCGCCGCCGGAATGGGAACGTGTTACATGTTTACGTTTGTTGTCGCCCCGGGCAATGCGTACTTCGTAACAGGCAGAAAGGGCTTATTTTACTGAGGGCAGATAACTATTCGCAGCGGCAAGTTTGGGGTCCGGAAACCATGCTCCGCGGCAATGCGCCGCTTAGTTTGCGCCTCGTTGTCAGGCCGCTGCGTCCTTGGCGGTGATCGGCGCCCGCCAATTTTCATCTCAGTCGGTCGGTATCGATCGACTTTGGGTCTGCTGGGCCGGCGCGGCCTCGAGCGTCGTGCCGGCCGGCGCGGGATCAGATTTGGCCGCTTCCTTCAGCGGGCGCATTCCCCTCAGCGTCGCGAAGGTGACGACGGAAAGAATGGCCGCAATGTCGTAGAGTCCATAGCCCACAGCGGCGCCAAGGGCCCCAGTGACCCACAAACTTGCGGCGGTCGCGGTCCCGGAGGCGCGGCTGGCGGTCTTGATGATCGCGCCGTCGCCTACGAACCCCACGCCAGTGATCAGACCCTCCATGACCCGCGCATTGGCCTGCGCATCCTTTCCCAGGACACTGACCGCGACGAGCACGAACCCACAGCTGGCCATGGCGACAAGGGGGAAGGTCCGAACGCCGGCGCTGCGTTCGTGGCGCTCGTTGTCCCAGCCGATGGGCAGGGCTAGACCAAAGGCGACCGCGAGGTTCACCAGATGAGACAGCACCGTTGGCCAGTCTTCGGTGGCAAAAGGCATCGGCCGGACCTCGCTTTAAGTTGTCGAGACGGATGCGTAAATATAACCCGATCCCAGTACCTAAACACGGCGCTAGCCAATTGGCTGCAAGGCCGTCTCGCGGACGGCGGCGCGCCGGGGCTGGGCCGATTCGCGACGCCCGGCGGCTGGCTCGGGCAGCTTGGTTGAACATCGGCGAAGGGCGTCCACGCGTTGGGACAAGCCCCTTCCCTAGGCCCTAGCCCGCCGTCGACGAAGCGTAAGCGTAGAGGCTTGATGAGCTGATGGATGCAGCCTAAGCAGGGCTGCAACGAGAGCGCGAATGACGTTGAGAACGGCAATCTGGAAGCGAATGGTTGCGATGTTCTGCGTCGTCGCGGCCCTGAGCCTCGGCATGAGCGCCGCCGAAACCTCGTTCGAATTCCTCCACCACACCGCCCACGGCGACGTCGCGACCAGCGATGGGGGTTGGATTCTGGCAGCCTGCCAGGCCGACGCCCCGCGTTGCGAGGTCGGCAACGACGCCGGCTTCGCCTTCGGCGACGGCCATCACCATCATCCCCCCCACAACCAGGCGAAGGCCCTTCCCTCCGTAATCGCCGTAAGTGGTCCCGCGCCCGTCAAGACCACCACCCTTCCGGAGGACATCCTCCGGCGGCACGACGATGCGGAGGTTGGCCGTCCTGGCCACGTCCCGCGAGTTTCGGCCCGTCTGACCTGACGACGGCGCGTCGCCGCGCCGAGCCGATGCTTTCGAGGACGATAATGAACCAACACCACACGAGCCGTGCGGCCGCGTCGCCGTACCCTACGTCTCGCACCCGGAGGCGATAGGGCGTGCCAGAGAATAATTCGCCGGCCAAACCGGCACTGCCTCTCAGCGCGCGCCAAGTCGAGTGCCTGGCCAGGATCGCGGCCGGTGAAACCTCAAGTCAGATCGCCGACGCGCTGAAGTTGTCGCCGCGAACGGTCGATCACTACGTTGCGGCGGCCTGCGCGCGCCTCGGCGTCAAGACCCGCGCCCACGCTGTCGCCATGGCCCTGCAGCTCCATCTTCTGCCGGATGCCGCCGGCTCGCGCCGGGCTGGTCCCTAGGGTAATTTTGCGGAGGTAAACGGCCCATATTGCGCTCGAGAGAGCGCCCCCACACCATCTACCGGTGGTTGCTGACCTCGCGGCAACCCTCACTCGTGCGCGAGCCAATGGGGGCATGGCGTGCGATCCGAGCGCGGGTTGGCGGCTGCCGGCGCCACGACGTCCATGGTCTTGAGATGGATTGGTTGTGGTTGAATTCAGTTCCGAGCCTTCCGGCCCCAGCAGCCGCAGCTTCCGCCCTGCAGCGCGTCGCCCTCGCCAGGACTTAGGCGCCGTAACGCTCGTCGACGAGCCACGCGCCTTCGCTCCCATGACCTTCCCTGCGGGAGATATCCTCGCCGCCAGGGCCTGCGCCGCCGAGGTCCTGTCTGCCGCGTCCGGCTCGCCGCCAAGTCGGAGCGGCGCGATGGTGGTTCTCACGGCCGCCTGCCTGCATCTCGGCGCAGGCACCGGCCCGGAGCCGACCCTTGAGGATTTGCGCCGCCTGCTTGAGGGCTTGGGAAATCGCGCCGATCAGGCGATCGCCGCCCTCGCTGCAAGCCCGATGGCGTTTACGCAATATGCCGCCGCTGAGCTCCGCGCCGACAGCAACGGCGCGTGGATCGACGCTGTGGATCTCGCAGTACGGGCCGTGAGCGGGCTTCTGGCCGAAACCTCGCTTTAGAGTGCGTGATGCACTATTATGACAATAAAAGTGCTTGACGACTTTGAGTCCCCCGCGCGACCGTGACCTGCCCGGGTGCGTCGGTCGCCCGCAAGGAGAGGCTCATGAACCGCCGCGATCACGATCTACCTCCCTCGTCGTCCGCCGTTTGGTCGTCGGTGGCGCTCGGCGTCGGGCTAGCGCTGGTGGCCCTCCCAGCGCTCGCCGGGACGACGGGGACAGCAATGCCTTGGGAAACGCCCCTGCAGACTGTGCAGGACTCCCTGGCCGGCCCCGTCGCCAAGGCCATCGGCATCATCGCCATCGTTCTGACCGGTCTTGGCTTCGCGGTGGCCGAGAGCGGATCGATCATGCGCAAGGGGATTGGCATCGTGTTCGGCCTCGCGATCGCCTTCACCGCCACGACCTTCATGACGAGCTTCTTCAACCTGACTGCCGGCGCGGTGTTCTGATGGCTGGCGGCCAGATCGAGGGGTTCGAGATCGCATTCCACAGCTCGTTGTCCGAGCCGATCACCATCGCTGGAGTGCCGCGCATGATCGCTGTGCTCAACGGCACCCTGACTGCCGTCCTCGCGCTCGGCCTTCAGGCGCCTTGGCTCGGGGTGCCGCTTGGCCTGGCCGTCCACGGGGCCTGCTACTGGCTGAACAAGCGTGATCCCTACTTCTTCGAGGCCCTGAAGCGCCACCTGCGCCAGCGGCCGTACTGGGACGCATGAGGCCGCCATGCTCTACCTTCGCGAATACCGCGCCAAGGCCGAGCGGCTGTTCGACCACCTGCCCTGGGCGATCCTGATCGGACCCGGCGTCGTCCTGAACAAGGATGGCGCCTTCCAAAAGACCCTGGCCTTTCGCGGGCCTGACCTGGCAAGCGCGACTGACGCGGGCCTGGTCGCGGTGCGCGCCCAGCTCAACAACGCTCTTCGTCGACTAGGCTCGCGCTGGTGCCTGCATATCGAGGCGCGGCGGGACACCTCGCAGCACTACCCCCGCTCGACCTTCCCCGACCCGGTGTCGGCCCTGATCGATGACGAACGTCGCGCCGCCTTCGAGGCGCAGGGCAGCCATTTCGAGAGCCGCTACCACCTCACCTTCACCTACCTCCCCGAGGAGGAGGCGATCTCGACGGCGGAATCGCTGTTGTTGGAGAACGCCCCGTCCGGCCGCGGCGCGGCCGGAATGTATCGCGCCGCCCTCGCCGGCTTCCTGGCCACTGTCCGGCAGATCGCCGACATCCTGCATGCGATCATGCCCGAGGTGCGTGAACTCGGGGACGACGAGACCCTGACCTACCTGCACGGCTGCGTGTCGACCAAGCGCCACGAGGTAAGAGCGCCCGACACGCCCGCCTATCTGGACGCTTTCCTTTGCGATGATGACTTCCAGGGTGGATTGCTGCCGCGCCTAGGCGGCCAGTTCATGCGCACCATCTCAATCCGCGCCTACCCGACCGCATCCTCACCGGGCCTACTCGACCGGCTCAACGAACTGGGCGTCGCCTATCGCTGGTCCTGTCGCTTCATGCCGCTCGACAAGGAGGATGCCCGCAAGGCGATCTCGGCCGTCCGCAAGCGGTGGTTCGCCAAGCGCAAGGGCGTGTTGGCGTTGCTGAAGGAGGCAGTCACCCGCGAGCCTTCGGTGCTGGAAGACCCGGACGCCAGCGCCAAGGCCGGCGACGCCGACGCGGCGCTGGCGATCCTTGGCGGCGACTACGCGTCGATCGGCTACTTCACCCCGACAGTGACCTTGCTGGACCCTGACCCTGATCGGCTCGCCGACCGGGTGCGGCAGGTCGAAAGCGCCATCAACCGGATGGGATTTGTCTGCAAGGTCGAGGACGTCAACGCGGTCGAGGCGTGGCTAGGCTCCTTGCCGGGCCAAGCCTACGCCGACCTGCGGCGGCCCTTGGTCTCCTCGTTGAACCTTTGCGATATGATCCCGATGTCGGCGATCTGGCCAGGTCCGTCGCGCAATGGGCACCTGACCGAGGAATGCGCCAAGCGCGGGCACGCCGGGCCGCAGCCGCCACTTCTGCACGCGCGGACCGCCGGCACGACGCCGTTCCGCTTCGATCTTCACCAGGGCGACGTGGGCCATACGATGATCGTCGGGCCGACTGGCGCGGGCAAGTCGGTGCTGCTCAACACCCTCGCGCTGCAGTGGCTGCGCTATCCCGAGGCGCAGGTGTTCTTCTTCGACAAGGGCGCGAGCTCCCGCGTGTCGACGCTGCTGGCCGGTGGACAGTTCTTTGTCCTGGGCGGCGACCAGACCGACATCGCCTTCCAGCCCCTGGCGGACTTGGAGCGGCCCGAAGACAAGGCCTGGGCGCAGGATTGGGTGCAGGATCTGGTCGCGGCCGAAGGCGTGGCGATGTCGCCCGCCGTCAAGGAGGAGATTTGGGGGGCTCTGAAGAACCTCGCCTCTGGGCCGCCATCCCAGCGAACGCTCACGCTACTGGCGGCGACGATTCAAGACCAGGCGGTGAAGTCCGCCTTGCTGCCCTACACCTTGGCGGGTCCGCACGGTCACTTGCTGGACGCCCAGGACAACACCAGCGCGACCGCGCGCTGGCAAACCTTCGAGATGGGCGAGCTGATGTCAGCCAAGGCGGCCCTGCAGCCGGTGCTGACCTACATTTTCCGCACCCTCGAGCAGCGCTTCGATGGGCGGCCGACGCTGCTCGTGCTCGATGAGGCCTGGCTTTTTCTCGACCAGGGCGCCTTCGCCGCCAAGATCCGCGAATGGTTGAAGACCCTGCGCAAGTTCAACGTCGCCGTGGTGTTCGCCACGCAAAGCCTGGCCGACATCGCGCAATCGACCATCGCCCCGGCCCTGGTCGAAAGCTGCCCGACGAGGGTCTTCCTGCCCAACGCCGACGCCCAGACCCCGCAAGTCGCCGAGCTCTACGCAGGGTTCGGGCTCAATGGCCAACAGATGCGGATCATCGCCAGCGCCACCCCCAAGCGCGAGTACTACTACCAGTCCTCCACGGGGAACCGGTTGTTCGAGCTTGGGCTTGGTCCGATCGCCCTGGCGGCCGTCGGCGCCTCATCCCCCGGGGACCAGGCCCGCGCCACGGACGCCCTGGCCGATTCCGAGCCCTTCTCGATCGCCTACTATCGACGGCAGAACCTGCCCGAGGTCGCCGACTTCCTGGCGGGCGATCCTGCCGCGAGGGTCGCGTGAGCCCCGCCGCCGACCCTGCTCTTGAGCGGCCGCTGTCGGCCGCGGAGTTTGTTCGGCTTCAGCGTTGGACGCGGCGCATCGGGCGCTGGACCCAGACGCGACGCCAAAGGCGGCTGCTGTTTCTGGCCCTGGCCGCCCCCGGCTTCCTCGCGGTCTTCACCACGGGCCTGCATCAACAGCTCTGGCTGCTTGTCGTCGGCCTCGTGCTGTTCGGCGCAGCCTGCCTGTTTTGCGCTCGCACCGAGCGCCTGTTCGTGCGGGCCGAGGCGTCCGCCGTCTGGCCGCCGGCCAGTTCCCCTCGCCTCCAGGAGGATCTCCATGCGTAGCTTTCGAAGCGTCCTTGTGGCCGTGACCGCCGTCGTGGCTTTGGGTTCGACATCGCCGGCGTCGGCCCAGTTGATCGTCGAGGATCCGGTCGCGATTGGTCACCTGATCACCCAGGCCTCCAACGGCGCCCAGCAGATCGCCCACGCCCTGACCCAAATCCAGCAGCTGCAGGCGCAACTCTCGAACCAGGCGTTGATGCTGCAGAAGATGCAGACTGACATCACGGGCCCGATCGCTCAGATCACGAGCCAGGCGACGCAAATCCTGCAGCAGGCGCAAGGCATCGGCTACGGCGCATCGAACGTCGTCGACCAATTCAAGAGTCTCTATCCCTCCTCGATGGCGGGCGCGACCCTGGCCGGGACCCAGGCGTCTTTGGCGAGTTGGCGCGCGCAGAACGGCCTCACCCTGCAGCAGGCGCTGCAGATGCAGAACCAGATCGCCCAAGGCCAGCCTATGACGGCGAGCCAGGTCGCCGCGGCGGTGCAGGCGTCCCAGGCGGCGCCCGGCCAGACGGCCGCGATCCAGGCGACCAACCAGTTGCTGGCGACCATGACGGGCCAACTGACCCAGCTGCAGAACCTTCTCATTACCCAGGCCAGGGCCGAGCAAACCCTCGCCGCCCAGATGCAGGCCAGCCAGGCGGCCGGCGCGGCCGACAGTCAGCGCTTCTGGTCGGTCAGCCAACCGGCCAGCCGCGTGCAAAACCCGGGGTCGCTCTGATGCGCATCATTCTCCTCGTGATCGCGATCGGATTGGGTGCGGCGGCCTGCACGCCGCAGGCGCCCGCCCACGACAAGCCCTATTTCGCCGCCCACCCCGACGAGCGAGCGGCGCAGTTGGCGGCCTGCGACGCCGACCCGGGTCGGCTGGCCGCCAGCCCTAACTGCGTCAACGCCCGCTCGGCGGACGCCGATGCGCGGACCGAACACTTCTACGATGCGCCCAAGCCCGCCTCGCGGGTCCAGGCGCCTGGCGCACTCTAGGCGGCGGTCTCATGGCGACCGCCGATCCCGCTGTCCTCGACGACTTCCTCAACCGGTTCCGCAGCCAGGTCGATGCCGGGTTCGGGCTCATCCAGGGCGACGTCAGCGGCGTGCTCGCCACCTTGGTGACGATCTCAATCATCATCACCGCCTTGCTGTGGGCGATCGACGAGAACCAGAACGTCCTCGCCTCCCTGGTGCGCAAGGTTCTCCTGGTCGGGTTCTTCGCGTGGCTCGTCGCCCAGTGGCACGCGCTGTCGACGACCGTCGTCAACGGGTTTGCCGCCCTTGGCCTGAAGGCCGGCGGCGGGGCGATGACGGTCTCGACCTTCACGACCTCACCGTCGGAGATCGTCATGGCTGGGATCAAGGTCGTCGGGGGACTCCTTCAGTATGTGAAGAAGGTCGCGCCGGGGCCGATCGAGTTCTTCGCCCACATCGATGTCGTGGTGATGGCCATGGTCGCGGCGATCGGCATCCTGATCGCCTTCGTGATCCTGGCGGTCGAGATCGTCGTCACGATCATCGAGTTCCACATCGTCACCCTCGTCGCGTTCGTGACCGTCCCCTTCGGTGTGCTTTCGCAGACCTCGTTCATGAGCGAGCGCGCCATCGGCTACGTGGTGTCGGTCGGCATCAAGCTGATGGCGCTGGCCATCGTGGTCAGCCTCGGGACAACGATATTTAACAACTACACTGTCTCGCCCGACCCCGGCATCGGAGAGGATGTCGGCCTGCTGCTGGCGGCGGTCGTCATGGTGATGCTCGCCCTGAAGGTCCCCGCCATCGCCGGCGCCCTGATCTCGGGCGGCCCGCAACTCAACGCGGGCGGGGCCTTGATGGGCGCTGCAGGCGTCGCGGCTGGTGTCGCGGGCGGAGCCTTGGCGGCTCGCGCCCTGGGCGGCGCCGTGGCCGCGGGATGGGCGGCAGGCGCGACCCAGGTGGCGTCGGCCAAGAGCGCGGCCGGCGCCATTCCCCCTGGGGGCGCCAGCCCACCCGCCGGTGGCGGTGCGCCTGGCGGAGGCGGCGGCTCGGGAGGAGGCCCGGGCCCGGCCGATTTCGCGCGCGCTCCTGTCTCATCGACCGTCCAGACTCTCCGGGTCGCGTCCGACCGCCTGCGTGGCGGCGGCCCGTCGCCAGCGCCGGAGGCGCCGCCTCACGAGAGCCCGCGCAGTCCCATCGGCGACCTCGCGCGTGGCGCGGCGACCACGGCGGCGCAGAGCGACGACGGCGGCCCGGGCATGACGGCCACGCCCACGCGCCGCGACGATCCTGAAGCTTGAGACGGAGCCAAGAGCGATGAACCCTTTCCGCCGTCCCGTTGATCGCTACGGTTCGTCTGCACCTGTCGAGACGCCCTTCCACCGGGCGGCCCAGGAGTGGGACCGACGGATCGGCGAGCCCGTCGTCCAGGCGCGCAACTGGCGCGCCATGGCGTTCTGCGGCTTCGCCGTCGCCGCCTTGGCGGTCAGCGGCCTGATCTGGCAGGCGGCCACCAAGCAGGTGACCACCTATGTCGTGCCCATCGACAACTACGGTCGGCCAGGCCGCATCGAGCTGGCGGGACGCACCTACCTCCCGAGCACCGCCGAGATGGGCTATTTCCTGGCCGACTGGGTATCCAAGACACGCGCCAAGAGCATCGATCCGATCGTCATTCGCGACAACTGGACGAGCGCCTACCACTTCGTGGCCGGGTCCGGCATCAGCCAGCTCAACGACTACGCCAAGGCGCATGACCCGTTCGCCAACGCTGGGTCGCAAGCGATCAGTGTGCAGATCGTCTCGGTCTTGGCTCGCAGTCCGACCACCTATCAGGTGCAATGGCGCGAGACGACCTACGACCAGGGCGCGACGACCTCGACCGCCAACTGGACGGGTCTGTTCACCACCAAGGTCCAACCCCCCAAGACCGAGGCCGAGGTGAGGGCCAATCCCCTCGGCGTCTACATCACCGCCTTTCAGTGGAGCCGAGAGCTATGAACGCACGTCGTCGTCCCCCTCGCGTTTGGGCGCTGGCCGGCTGGGTCGGGGCCCTGGCCGCGACCGTGGCGGTGGCCGCCTCCGCGCAAGCGCCGGCCCCGGTGGCCGGGCTTCCCGTCGTCGCCCGGGCGCCGTCGTCCATGGCGCCCGCGCCGCCGGCCGCCGTTGTCCAGTCCCCGGCCGTCTCGGTGGTGACGACACCCCGGCCCCAGCCGCTCGCGCCCCTTCCGGGGGCCTCGGCTGTGCGAGCGGCCAACGCCGCCGCCCGCAGCTATCCGCACGCCGATAGCTATCTGAACGCTACGCTATTCTACGACTATGAGGTCGGCCGGCTGTACCAGGTGCAGACCAGTCCGCGCTTCCTGACCGCGATCATGCTGCGGCCGGGCGAAAAGCTGCTGGCCAAGGCGGCCGGCGACACCGTCCGATGGGTCCTGGGCGAGACGGCCCAGGGCATAGGACCCAACCAGCAGGCCGTGGTGCTCATCAAGCCGATGCGCG
>JAFKGN010000065.1 GCA_017307205.1 Caulobacterales bacterium | reverse complement strand
GCGCGCCGCCCAGCCGCGCACGCACGCGCGCCCTGACGATCTGGAGCCTGCTGCAGGCCTTCAACGCCGCTTGGATGACCTTCGGCTCGCGCCGGGTCGGCGGTCAGGTCACCGCCGCCGCGGCCGCCGTGGGCGCAGCCGCCGCCTACGCCGTGAACGCGCGCCAGGTCGAGCAGCCGCTCACCGGCCTCGCCAGCCCCTACGTCGGCTGGATGGGCTTCGCCAATGTGCTGAACGAGCAGCTGTGGAAGCGTCGTGGCGTCGACGCCACGAGCCTCCACTAGCGCCAGGGCGGACTACTCCGCAGCGACCTTCGCGCCGATACGCGGGGTCAGCTCACCGGTCATGTAGCGCTTGGCCATGGCCGAGGTGTGCAGGGCGCGGATGCTGTAGGCCTTGCCGGCCGCGCCGAACTCGATGAAGCGCTGCTTCACGACCTTCCGCATCGCTTCCTTAGCGGGCTTCAGATAGGCGCGCGGGTCGAACTCGCCCGGCTTTTCCATCAGCACCTTCCGGATCGCGCCGGTGATGGCCATGCGGTTGTCGGTGTCGATGTTGATCTTGCGGACGCCGTGCTGGATGCCGCGTTGAATCTCTTCCACCGGCACGCCCCAGGTCTGGGGCATCTCGCCGCCGTACTGGTTGATGATGTCCTGCAGGTCCTGCGGCACCGACGACGAGCCGTGCATCACCAGGTGGGTGTTCGGCAGGCGGCGATGGATGTCTTCGATGACATTCATCGCTAGGACGTCGCCGTCCGGCTTGCGAGTGAACTTGTAGGCCCCGTGGCTGGTGCCCATGGCGATGGCGAGGGCGTCGACCTGGGTGCGCTCCACGAAGTCGACCGCCTGATCGGGATCGGTCAGTAGGGCCGAGTGGTCGAGCACGCCTTCAAAACCGTGTCCGTCCTCGGCTTCACCCATGCCCGTCTCCAGGCTGCCCAGCACGCCGAGCTCGCCCTCCACCGACACGCCGCAGGCATGGGCGGTGTCGACCACCTCGCGGGTGACGGCGACGTTGTACTCGTAGGAGGCGGGGGTCTTGCCGTCGGCCTCCAGCGAGCCGTCCATCATCACGCTGGTGAAGCCGTACTGGATGGCGGTGGCGCAGGTGGCCGGGCTGTTGCCGTGGTCCTGGTGCATGCAGACCGGGATGTGCGGATAGATCTCGACGAGGGCGTCGATCAGCCGGGCCAGCATGATGTCGTTGGCGTAGGTGCGGGCGCCGCGGCTGGCCTGGATGATGGCCGGAGCATCGAGCTCGTCGGCGGCCTCCATGATCGCGAGGCCCTGCTCCATGTTGTTGATGTTGAACGCCGGCAGGGCGTAGTCGTGCTCCGCCGCGTGGTCCAGCAACTGCCTCAGAGTGATCCGCGCCATGTCTCAACAACCCCCGTTTGGACCGGCGAATTGGGAGGAGCCGGTCACTGAATGAATGCGCCAAGGGCCGCGGCGTTTCGATCGCCGCCGCACCCGCTGCCTATGCAACTGTATACACATTCGTGCGGTTACCGCCCAATCGAGGGGCGGCCCGTCTTCTCATTTCCTCCCGGTGGCGCCGTTACGCCTGTAGCGCTTCGACACCCGGCAGGGCTTTGCCCTCCATCCATTCAAGGAAGGCGCCACCTGCGGTCGAGACGAAGGTGAGCTCGCCGGCCACCCCCGCGTGGTTCATGGCCGCGACCGTGTCGCCGCCGCCGGCGACGGCGATCAGGGCGCCCGACTTCGCCAGACGGCCGGCCTCCTTCGCCACCGCGACGGTCGCCGCGTCGAACGGCGGGATTTCGAACACCCCGAGCGGTCCGTTCCAGATCAGGGTCTTGCACTGGGCGATGGCGGCGATCAGGCGGTCGGCGCTCTTCGTGCCGGCATCGAGAATGCGGTCGACGTCGGTGATCTCGCCCAGGCCGCAGGTGCGCGAGGCGACGCCGGCTTCCATCTTCTCGGCCACCACCACGTCGATCGGCAGCAGGATCTCGCAGGTGTTGGCCTTGGCCTTCTCGAGAATCTCGCGCGCCGTGTCGGCCATGTCCTTCTCGGCGAAGGAGGCGCCGATATCGTGGCCCTGGGCGAACAGGAAGGTGTTGGCCATGCCGCCGCCAATGGCCAATTTGTCCAGCTTGCCGACCAGATTCTGCAGCAGGTCGAGCTTCGTCGAGACCTTGGAGCCGCCGACGATGCCGATCACCGGCCGCTGCGGCTGACCCAGGGCGGCGTCCAGCGCCTCCAACTCACGCTGCATCGACAGGCCCGGATAGGCCGGCAGCAGCCGGGCGACGCCTTCGGTCGAGGCGTGAGCGCGGTGGGCCGCCGAGAAGGCGTCGTTGACATAGAGATCGCCGAGCGCGGCCAGCTGGGCGGCGAACTCAGGATCGTTCTTTTCCTCGCCCGCATGGAAGCGGACGTTCTCCAGCAGGGCGACGCCGCCGGCTTCCAGGCCGTCGATCACCGCCTTGGCGTCAGCCCCGACGCAGTCGTCGGCGAAGGCCACCGGCTGCTCCAGCAGCTTCGACAGCGGCTCGGCGACGAAGCCAAGGCTCATCTCCGGAACGCGCTTGCCCTTGGGGCGATCGAAGTGCGCCAGCAGCACCACCTTGGCGCCCTTGGACGACAGGAAGTGGATGGTCGGCAGGGCGGCGCGCAGACGCGTGTCGTCCGTCACCGCCCCGTTCTCGACGGGCACGTTGAAATCGACGCGGACCAGGGCGGTCTTGCCCTTCAGATCAGCGGTTTCGAGGCTGCGGAAGGGCATGGACGCTTTCACCGTGTCGCTTAGAGGAACTTGGCCATCACAAGGGCCGTGTCGCTCATGCGCGTCGCGAAGCCCCATTCGTTGTCGTACCAGCTGAGCACGCGGGCGAGCTTGCCCTCGATCACCTGGGTCTGCGGCAGGGCCGCCGTCGAGCTCGCCGCCACGTGGTTGAGATCGTGGCTGACCAGCGGCTCGGTGGTGGTCGCCAGCACGCCCTTCATCGGGCCTTCGGCGGCCGCCTTCAGCGCGGCGTTGATCTCTTCCACCGAGGTGTCGCGGCCGGCGACGACCTTCAGGTCGACCACCGAGACGTTCGGGGTCGGCACGCGGATTGACGAGCCGTCGAGCTTGCCCTTCAGGGCCGGCAGGACGAGGCCCAGGGCCTTGGCCGCGCCGGTCGAGGTCGGGATCATGCTCAGGGCCGCGGCGCGGGCGCGGTAGAGGTCCTTGTGCATCGTATCCAGCGTCGGCTGGTCGCCGGTGTAGCTGTGGATCGTGGTCATGTAGCCACGCTCGATGCCGAACAGGTCGTGCAGCACCTTGGCCACCGGGGCCAGGGCGTTGGTCGTGCACGAACCGTTGGAGACGATGATGTCGTCAGCGGTCAGAGTGTCGTGGTTGACCTTGTAGACGATGGTCTTGTCGGCGCCGTCGGCCGGGGCCGAGACCAGCACGCGCTTGGCGCCGGCGGTCAGGTGGGCGCTGGCCTTGTCCTTGGCGGTGAAGATGCCGGTGCACTCGAAGGCGATGTCGACGCCCAGGTCGGCGTGCGGCAGCTTCGAGGGGTCGCGCTCGGCGGTCACCTTGATCGGGCCGAAGCCGACGTCGATCGTATCGCCCGCCACCTTCACCTCGCCGGGGAAGCGGCCGTGCACGCTGTCGTAGCGGAACAGGTGGGCGTTGGTCTCGACCGGGCCGAGGTCGTTGATGGCCACGACTTCGATGTCGGTGCGGCCGTGTTCGGCGATCGAACGCAGGACGAGGCGGCCGATACGGCCAAAACCATTGATCGCGACGCGAAGGGCCATGGTGTTCTCCTGACGACGACCGCCCGAAATGCGGTCCAGCTGTTTTGATTTTGCAGCGCGTTTTGCGGCTGCGAAGGGGGAAGTCAACCCCGCGAACGCGAAACGCGCCCACGGAACGGCTGCTCGGCCCCATCGACGCTTCCGGTCGCGCGCGACGCAGGTCTATATGGGGACGATGACGATGAGGTCGATCCGATGAGCGCAGACGGCGAAAGCGCCCTGGACCTCGCCGCCCGACGTCTGGAGCGGGCGGTGGGTCTCCTCGAACAGCGGGTGGGCGAACGCCTGGCCCGCGCGGGCGCGGAAGGCGGCGGCCTGTTCGACCAGGACCGCGCCAACCTGGCCACCGCCCTCGACGCCGCCCGCGCCCGCGAGAAGGCGCTGGAGGCCGCCGGGGTCGAGGCGTCCGCGGCCCTCGGCCGGGCCATCTCCGAAATCCGCGCGGCCCTGGCCCGCGACGACGCCGCCCAGGCGGCCGCGGGAGGTCGCTGACATGGCGCAACTGACCATCGAGGTGAACGGCAAGCCGTATCTCGTCGGCTGCGAGGACGGCCAGGAAGACCATCTGCGCGAGATCGCCCGGCTGTTCGACAGCCAGGTGCGGCAGCTTTCCTCCGAGGTCGGATCGCTCGGTGAAACCCGCCTGTTCCTGATGGGCGCCCTGATGCTGGCCGACGAGTTGGCCGACCTCAAAGGCCGCATGGCCCGGCTGCAGGCCGAGCACGCACGTCTGCAGGCCGATCAGAGCCGGGCCGAGGTCAAGGCTGTCGCGGCGCTGGAAACGGCGGCCAAGCGGATCGAGATTCTGGCGACCGGCGGCGAGGCGGCCTGACGCACCCGCGTATCGGCGGCTTACCTTTCCGCCCTCGGCGCCCTACATTGTCTGTCGGCGGGTCTGCTGCGGCTCTCGTCGGAGACGACCATATCCCTCCGGCCTTAATTCACTCGAAGGGAGCTGTCCCTGTCCGTGGCCGTGGCTGCGGGTATACGGCGCCCACCTGGTTAGCCAGGCTCGAGGGGATTGAAATGATCTTCACGGCTCTCGCGGCGCCGCCACCCTTTTCCTCCTGAACTTTTCATGACCCACGCCACAGTCGCTTCGGCCAAGGCCGCGCTTCGGCTCGCGGTGCGCAACCGCCGTAAGGCCCTGGTCGCCGAGCACCCCGAGGCTGACTGGATGGCGGCCGAACTCGGAATCGCCGCCATCGACGCGAAGTTCGGCGCCGGCGCCGGCAAGGTCGCCGCCCTCTATCGCGCCATGGGCTCTGAGCTGGACCCGACGCCGCTGGGCGAGCTGCTGGCCGCCCGTGGCTGGGCCCTGGCCCTGCCGTTCTGCGAGGACGGTCACCGGATGACCTTCCGCCGCTGGACCGTCGGCGACACTCTGGCGCGCGACGCCGCCGGGCTTCCCGCCCCCGAACCGCACGCCGAGATCCTGCGGCCCGACTTGATCATCTCCCCCCTTCTGGCCTTCGATCGCCAGGGCGCGCGCCTCGGCCAGGGGGCCGGCTGGTACGACCGCACGCTCGTGGACCTGCGCGCCGTCCACGACGTTTGGGTTGTCGGCCTCGCCTATTCAGGCCAGGAGGTGGCGCGCGTGCCGGCGGAAGATCACGATCAGCGGCTGGACGCCATTCTCACCGAGGCCGGCTACCGCCTGGCCGAACAGGACTAGACATGCGCTTCGCCTTCTTCGGGGATGTGGTCGGCAAGTCGGGCCGCGACGGCCTGGCCGATCATCTGCCGCGCCTTCGCCGCGACCTCGGGCTCGAATTCGTGATCGTCAACGCCGAGAACGCCGCCGCCGGCTTCGGCATCACCGAGAACACCGCCCGCGAGATCTTCGAGGCCGGCGCCGACTGCCTGACCCTGGGCAACCACAGCTGGGACCAGCGCGAGGCCCTGACCTACATCGTGCGCGAGGAGCGGCTGATCCGACCGGCGAACTATCCGATCCTGTCGGACGCCCCGGGCCGCGGCAGCCACCTCTACCAGACCGAGAACGGCCGCACCGTCTTCGTGGTCAACCTGCTCGGCCGGGTGCACATGGACGCCATGGACGATCCCTTCGCCGCCGCCGACCGCGAGTTGGCCAAGGCGCCGCTGGGCATGGTCGCCGACGCGGTGATCGTCGACATGCACTGCGAGGCGACCAGCGAGAAGATGGCCATGGGCCACTTCTGCGACGGCCGCGCGAGCCTCGTCATCGGCACCCACACCCATGTCCCCACCGCCGACGCGCAGGTCCTGCCGGGCGGCACCGCCTTCCAGTGCGACGCCGGCGCCTGCGCCGACTACGACAGCGTGATCGGCAACCAGAAGGATGAGCCGCTCCGCCGGTTCACCACCAAGATCAGCGGCGGCCGCTATCAACCGGCCAGCGGCCCTGCGACGGTGTGCGGCGTCTATGTCGAAACCGACGACAAGACCGGCCTCGCCGTCCGCATCGAGCCGATCCGCGTCGGCGGGCGGCTGAAGGAAACGATCCCGGTCGTCTAGCTAGCGCCTAATCAGCACCACCCCGCCGATCACCAGGGCGATGCCGGCCAGGCGCGGCAGGTCGAGGTTGCGCTGGGCGAGGCCGAACAGGCCGAACTGGTCGAACAGCACGGCGGCGACCATCTGGCCCGCGACGATGCAGGAGATCATGGTCGCGGCGCCCAGGCGCGGCACCAGCAGGATGGCGGCGGCGATGTACAGCGCGCCCAACAGGCCGCCGATCCAGCCCCACCACGGCACCTTGGCCATGGCCGCCACCGTCGGCGGCGCATCCCGCGTGGCCGTCACATAGGCGATCATGCACAGGGTGCCGACCGTGAAGCTGATCAGGCCCGCCCAGGCCGGCGATCCGACATGGAAGCGCAGCTGGCTGTTGACGGTCGACTGCAGCACCACCCCCGCCCCGGCCATGGCGGCCAGCAGCATAGGAAACACGAGACGGATCATACGGGGCTCCCCTGAAGCCGGGCGATCTTGGCCTGTGTCGCGAAGGCCGTCGACCAGCGCTCTTGACAGAGAAGATTACGCGCGTAATCGTCATGAACTACAAACGTAATCTTTTGGGAGGTTCGCTTATGTTTCGCCTGGTTTCCCGTCTCTCGCTCGGAACCATAACCGCCGTCGCTCCGGCCGCGGCCTTCGCCCAAGCCAAGCTGACCCCGGCCCTGGTAATCGCCGACGCCGCGCCGTCGCTGAAGCTGGTCATGCTGGTTCTCGTCGCGGCCATCATCGCCGCCATCGCCATCACCGTCCGCAAGGTGAGTCAGGGCCCGCACCTGGCCGGCGGCTCGACCTACCTGTCCGCCTTGCGCCTCGGCGGCCCGCTGGTCGGCCTGCTCGGCGCCTCCTACACCGGTCTGCTGATGGCCATCGGCCTGGCCAACATCAATCCATCCTCGATCGAGGTGATCTGGCCGGGCGTCGCCGAGATGATGTTCCTCGTCGCTCTCGGCCTGATCGCAGGCGTCGTCGCGGTCGTCTGCAACGGCATTGTCGAGGCCCGCATCGATCGCGCCGTGCTCCGCTCGTGATCCCCGTCACCCCCGCCGAGAGCGAGGTGTTGGCCGCCCTGTGGCGGCGCGGCCCCCTGTCCTACGCCGACCTCATCGACGAGGTGCGGACGGCGCAGGCCTGGGGCGACGCCACCATCAAGACCCTGCTCGGACGCCTGATGCGCAAGAGCGCGATCCGTTCGGAGAAAGTGGACGGCCGCCAGCGCTATCGCCCCCTGATCGACCGCAGGGCCTACATCGACGGCGAAGTGCAGGCGCTCGTCGATCGCTTGTTCGGCGGCGACCGTCTTCTGCTTGCCGAACATCTGGCGCAAGCTGCGCCGGACCCCATCTAGGGGACCCAACCGCAGGAGCGCCTTCATGTCCGACGCCATCTACACCGCCCACGCCCACTCCATCGGCGGCCGCGCCGGCACGTCCAAGGGCGACAGCGGTTTCCTCGACGTGAATCTCGCCTTGCCGAAGTCGCTGGGCGGCAACGACCAGGGCACCAATCCGGAAGAACTGTTCGCGGCGGGCTACAGCGCCTGCTTCCTCGGCGCCCTCGGCCTGGTGGCCCGCAACGCCGGCTTGAAGCTGGGCGAGCACTCCCTCGACGCCGAGGTCGACCTGATCAAGGACGAGACCAGCTTCCACATCGGCGTCCGCCTGAAGCTGAACGCCCCCGAGCTCGACAAGGCCGTCGCCCAGGATCTGCTGGAGAAGGCCCACGCCGTGTGCCCCTACTCCAAGGCCACCCGCGGCAACGTCGACGTCGCGCTGGAAGTCGCCTGATCTATCTCAACAGTTCCCGCTCATCCCCGCGAAGGCGGGGGTGAGCGGTTCCTAGGGTAGGAGCGGCGCCCTAGCGCTTCAGGAAATTCAGCCGCCCGATGTTAAGCTGGTCGACGTCCAGCGCGTGCACCCGGGCGCGGCCCACCTTCAGACGGCCGATGGCCAGCGCCCCGATCGCCAGGGCGCCGATGGCCAAGGCCCCCAGGGCCAGGGCTCCCAGCGCGGCGGCGGGGATGGCGACGGGCCGCGAGGCGTGCGGCGGTTTCGGCAGCCAGTGGATCACCGGTTCGGTCGGCGCGTGATCCCAGTCGATGGTGTCGGTTTCAAAGTCGGCTTGCGTCATGGCGGAGCCTTTTTGGGTTGCTGGCGTCGAACGCGCGCCCATGGCGCCGGTTCCGGCCGGCTGGCGTTCATTCAACGGGCAGGATAGAAGCGCCGCCACCGAATTTTCGACGAATAAGAGACTTCGAATGGCCGGCCATTCCAAATTCAAGAACATCATGCACCGCAAGGGCCGCGCTGACGCTGTGCGGTCGAAGCTATTTTCCAAGCTGTCGCGGGAAATCACCGTGGCCGCCAAGGCGGGCATGCCCGACCCGGCCATGAACCCGCGCCTGCGCCTCGCGGTGAACAACGCCAAGGCCGAGTCGGTGCCGAAGGACGTCATCGACCGCGCCATCAAGAAGTCGCAGATGGGCGATGCGTCCGACTATTCGGAAATCCGCTACGAGGGCGTCGCCGCCGGCGGCGTCGGCGTGATCGTCGAGGTGCTTACCGACAACAAGAACCGCGCCGCCGCCAACGTCCGCTCCATCTTCACCAAGCTGGGCGGCAACATGGGCGCCACCGGCTCGGTGACCTTCAACTTCGATCGCATGGGCCAGGTGGTCTATCCGTCGAAGGCAGCCAGCGAAGACGAGATGATGGAAGCGGCCATCGAGGCCGGCGCCGAGGATGTCGAGAGCGACATGGGCGACGGCAGCCAGTACGACGAGGGCGAAGGCCACTCGATCTACACCGGCTTCGAAGACCTCAATGAAGTCGCCGCCGCCCTGGAGGCCAAGTTCGGCCCGGCTCAGTCGACCAAAACCGTCTGGCGCCCCAAGAGCCTGACGCCGGTCACCGGCGACCAGGCGGTGACGGTGATGAAGCTGCTCGACGCCCTCGACGAGGATGACGACGTGCAGAACGTCTACTCCAATGCCGACATCTCCGACGAAGACGCCGCCGCTTTCGGCGGCTGATCGCCTTTCCCCTCTCCCTTCGCTGGGAGAGGGCGCTAAGGTCGGCGCATGAGCGTCGTTTTCGACCTGATCCTGCCGCTGGGCGGCGCGACCCTCGCGGGCCTCGCCATCGGGGCCGAGCGCGAGTTTCGCGGCCAGGACGCCGGCCTGCGCACCCATGCCCTGCTCTGTGTCGGCTGCGCCCTGCTGATGCTGATGAGCGGCAACGGGGTCGCCTGGGTCGGGCCGCGCGTCGGCGTCGATCTGATCATCGATCCCGCGCGAGTCGCTCAGGGCGTGCTGGCCGGTCTCGGCTTCGTCTGCGGCGGGGTGATCTTCCGCAGCGGGGTTTCGATCCACGGCCTGACCACCGCCGCCTCCCTGTGGTGCGTCGCCGTCGTCGGACTGACCTTCGGGGCCGAACGCTACGCGGTCGGCCTGATCGGCACGGCGCTGCTGCTCGGCCTTCTGACCCTGGCCAAATGGGTCGACGCACGCATGCTGAAGACCAGCGTCGCCAAGCTGTCGGTGCGCTATCGCGCCGGCGCCGCCCCGACCGCCGAGGCGTTCCGCGCAACCCTGCATGCCGCCGGCGTCCGCTGCGAGCGGATCAGCCACCGGCTGGAGCACGGAGAAATCACCCTGTCGACGACGGTGCGCACGGCCAACGCAGCGACCGCCGAGCGGCTCGGCGAGGTGCTGTCCTCCGATCCCCAGGTGGTCGGCCTGGAATCCGATCTGCGGCACGGCTGAAGCCGATCTTCGTCGGTGTTAACCCTTGTCGCCTCGTCTCATGGCATCTACCCATTTCGGGGAGAACACATGATGAACGCGCCGATTCGCATCCTCGGGCTCGATCCCGGCCTGCGCCGCACCGGTTGGGGCGTGGTCGTGGCTGATGGCGCGCGCCTGTCGTGGGTCGCCCACGGCGTCATCGCCCCGTCGGATGCCCTGCCGCTGGCCGAGCGCCTGCTGTGCCTGTTCGACGGCATCGCCGAGGTCATCGCAACGCACGGCCCGCATGAGGCGGCGGTCGAGGAGACCTTCGTCACCGCCAACGGCCAGTCGACCCTCAAGCTCGGCCAGGCCCGCGCCATGTGCATGGTCGCCCCGGCCCGCGCCGGCCTTCCCGTCGCCGAATACGCCGCCCGCTACGTGAAGAAGGCCATCGTCGGGGCCGGCGCCGCCGACAAGACCCAGATCGCCTTCATGGTCGCCCGCCTGCTGCCGACCGCCGCCCAATCCGGCAAGACGCCGACCGCCGACGCGGCCGACGCCCTGGCCATCGCCATCACCCACGCCCATGCGCGCTCAGCCAAGCGGTTGGTCGCATGATTGGAAGATTGCGCGGCGCCGTCGGCGAGGTCGGCGAGGAAGAGGCCCTGATCGACGTCATGGGGGTGGGCTATGTCGTCCGCTGCGGCGCGCGCACGCTCTCGCGCCTGCCGGCCCTCGGCGAGGAAACCCTGCTGCACATCGAGAGCCAATGGAGCGAGAGCCAGGGCCTGCGTCTCTACGGCTTCTCCACCCGCGACGAACGCCGCGCCTTCGTGGCGCTGCAGGCCATCCAGGGCGTCGGCCCCAAGGCGGCCATGGCGGTGCTCGATGTCCTGCCGCCGGCCGAGCTGGCCGCCGCGGTCACCCGCGATGACAAGGCCGCCATCGGCCGCGCCAACGGCGTGGGCCCCAAGCTCGCCGCCCGCATCGCCCAGGAGCTGAAGGACAAGCCGCTCAGCGACGCCCCCTTCGTCCCCGGCGCCTTCCCGGCCTCCGAAGCCGCCGCCACGCCGCCGCCGTCGATCGCCGGCGAGGCCGTGGTCGCCCTGATGGGCCTGGGCGTCGCCGAGGCCCTGGCCCGCCGTCATGTCGAGGCCGCCCTTGCGCGCCTCGGTGACGACGCCTCGATCTCCAGCCTCATCAAGGCCGCCCTGCAGGAGATCGGGCGGTGACCCGCATCGTCTCGCCCGACGCGGCGCCCGCCGAGGGGTTCGACCGCGCCCTGCGCCCGCAGACCCTGGCCGAGTTCGTCGGCCAGAGCGCCGCCAAGGGCAACCTCAAGGTGTTCATCGACGCGGCGCGTGATCGCGGCGAGCCGCTGGACCACGTACTGCTGTTCGGCCCGCCTGGCCTCGGCAAGACCACCCTGGCGCAGATCGTCGCCCGCGAGCTGGGCGTGAACTTCCGCTCGACCAGCGGCCCCGTGCTGGCCAAGGCCGGCGACCTGGCGGCGATCCTGACCAACCTCGAACCGCGCGACGTGCTGTTCATCGACGAGATCCATCGTCTGCCGGCCAACGTCGAAGAGATTCTCTACCCGGCCATGGAAGACCATGTGCTGGACCTGATGATCGGCGAAGGGCCCAGCGCCCGCTCGGTCCGCATCGAGCTTTCCCCCTTCACCCTCGTCGCCGCCACGACGCGCGCCGGCATGCTGGCTACGCCGCTGCGCGACCGCTTCGGCATTCCGCTGCGCCTGGAGTTCTATTCCCCGCAGGAGCTGCAGGCCGTGCTGCTGGGGGCGGCCCGCAAGATGGGCGCGCCGCTCAGCGAGGACGGCGCCCTGGAGATCGCCGGCCGCGCCCGCGGCACCCCGCGCGTCGCCGGTCGCCTGTTGCGCCGAGTGCGGGATTTCGCCAGCGCCGACGGGGCCGCGGTGATCGATCGCTCCGCCGCCGGCCGCGCCCTGGCCCGCCTGGAGGTCGACGAAGCCGGGCTCGACAGCCTGGACCGCCGCTACATGCGCGCCCTGATCGAAAACTACGCCGGCGGCCCTGCCGGGGTGGAGACCCTGGCCTACGCCATCGCCGAGGCCCGCGACGCCGTCGAGGACGTGATCGAGCCCTTCCTGATGCAGCAGGGCTTCATCCAGCGCACCCCACGCGGCCGCGTCGCCTGCGCCCGCGCCTACGAGCACCTTGGCCTGACGCCACCGGCCGCGCCGAAGACGCCGAGCGGGGACCTCTTCGACTAAGCGGCTCGTTGGGGGTGGAACACATCCGCCGACGCCCGCTAAGGAAGGTCATGCTCCGCACTTCGCCCAAGATCGCCGCGTGAAGCCCCGGGTCACCGCCCGTCTGCTGCTGACCAGCCCCGCCGGTCGCCTGGCCCTGATGCGCGTGCCCGGATTCGGGGGCGGCACGGTGTGGGTGACCTTCGGCGGACGGCTGGAGCCCGGTGAGACGCTGGAGGAAGGCGCGGCGCGCGAAGGCTTCGAGGAGACCGGACGGCGCGACATCGTCCTGGGCCCGGCGATCCATGTGCGCGACGTCGTCATTGTCATCGAGGGCGAGGAGACCGCCCTTCACGAGACCTTCTTCGTCGCCCGACAGCCGGACGAGGCGATCAGCGACGAAGGCTGGACCGAGGAAGAGAAGACCAAGATCGAGGCCGTGCGCTGGTGGAGCCTCGAGGAGCTGCGCGCCACCTCGGAGATCGTCCAGCCGCGCAACCTGCCGGACCTGTTGGCCGAGGCGCTGGAGCGTTTGGCGTGACCGCCGCGCCGGAACCCACCGCCGGGGTGTTCGACGGCCGCGACCACCTGCTGCCGGTGCGCGTCTATTACGAGGACACCGACTTTTCAGGCGTGGTCTACCACGCCAATTTTGTCCGCTATTTCGAGCGCGGCCGCAGCGACTTCCTGCGCCTGGCCGGCGTCTCGCACGCCGACCTCTTCGCCGGCGAAACACCCCTGGCCTTCGCCGTCACCCGCATGGAGATCGATTTCTCCCGCGCCGCGATGATCGACGACGCCCTGGTGGTGCGCACCCGATTCGTCGCCGTCAAAGGCCCGCGCTTCATCATCGACCAGACGATTCTGCGCGGCGGGGACGCCATCGCTCACGCCGCAGTGCAGGTGGCGTTGATCGGCGGCGGACGACCAAGAAAACCCACCCCTGCCCTTGTCGAACGGCTTCAGCCCTGGTTCTTCCAGGACGATTCCACCGGCGCCGTGCAACCGGCGCCATAGTTTCATCATTCCGTCGGCCTATGCCAAAAGGCGGAACATCCTTAACCGACGCACGGAGCCCGCCTGCCTATGGACCCCGCCGCCGCCTCTTCCGAGAGCTTCTCCTTCTTCAACCTCTTCCTTCAGGCCGACTGGGTCGTGAAGGGGGTGATGCTTGGCCTCGGCTTCGCGTCCCTGTGGTCGTGGGCGGTGATCATCGACAAGACCGTGCGCTTCACCGGCCTCAACCGCGAAGCCGACCGCTTCGAGGAAGCCGTCAGCAACGGCCGCTCGCTTGAGGAAGTGGCCAATGAGGCGGGGACGACCCCGCGCCACCCCCTGCCCCGCATGCTGCAGGCCGCCCTGCGCGAATGGCGCGACGTCCGCGCCAAGGGTCAGGTCGGCGACAGCCAGGCCGCCTTCCTCATCCAGCGCGTCGACCGCGTGCTGGATTCGATGATCGCCCGCGAAAGCTCGAAGGTGGAGGACGGCCTCGGCAGCCTGGCCATCGTCGCCACCGCCTCGCCGTTCATCGGCCTGTTCGGCACCGTCTGGGGCATCATGCACGCCTTCCAGAACATCGCGATCCAGAAGAACACCTCACTGGCCGTGGTCGCCCCGTCGATCGCCGAAGCCCTGTTCGCCACCGCCGTGGGCCTGATCGCCGCCATCCCGGCCTACATCGCCTACAACAAGTTCTCGACCGACGCGGGCAAGTTCGCCGGCCGGCTGGAGGGCTTCGCCGACGACCTCTCCACCGCCATCCAACGGCGCGTGGCGGACAAGGCCTAAGCCATGGCGCTCTCGGCCAACGACGCCTTCTCGGCGGGCAAACGACGCGGGCGGCGCAGCCGTCGCGGCCGCGGCGCCCTGTCCGAAATCAACGTCACCCCGCTCGTCGACGTGATGCTGGTGCTGCTGATCATCTTCATGATCTCGGCGCCGCTGCTGACCGCCGGCGTGCCTATCGAGCTGCCGAAGACCGAAGCGGGCTCGCTGCAGGATCAGAACGAACCCCTGACCCTGAGCATCCGCAAGGACGGCGCGATCTACGTCGGCGAGGAGGAGATTCCGTTCTCCGCCCTGGCCGCCCAGGTGAAGCTGCGCACCAACGACGCCAGCGAGAAGCCGATCTTCGTGCGGGCCGACGGCCAGGCGCCCTACGCCATCGTCGCCCAGGTGATGGCCTCGCTGTCGACCTCGGGCTTCTCCAAGATCAACCTGATCACCGACACCGGCGGTCCGTCGTCCGGCGCGTCCGCTGAAGATCAGGGGCAGGCGCTGAACTGATGGCGTTCGCGCCCCCCGATACCCGGGCGAAGATGTCGCCCGCCTTCGTCGGCTCGGTGCTGCTGCACGTCGCCGTGGCGGTGGCGCTGATCGTGCCGTGGCCGTGGCGCAAGCCGCTGGTGATCGGCTCGGTCGTACCCGTGACCATCGTCGCCGAGGGGCCCGCCAACGTGCGCCCCGCCGAACAGGCGCCGCAGGATCAGATGGCCCTGACCGAAGAACCCACGCCCGAGGCCCCGCCGGAACCGACGCCCCCACCTCCTGCGCCGGCCCCGCCGCCGCCCACGCCGACGCCGAAGCCTCCCGTGCCGAAGCCCGTCCCGGCCCCGGCGCCGAAGCCGGCCCCGCCCGCGCCGCAGCAGACCTTCGACTTCGACAGCCTGCAGAAGAGCATCGCCCGCAGCCGCGCGCGCAATCCTTCGCCGCCGCGGCCCAGCCCGGCTCCTCGCGGTCCCGCCCAGGCGGAGACGGCGGTCAACGCCCGCCCCGCCGTCGGCGCCGCCACGGCGCTGTCGGCCACCGCCCTCAACGGCCTGTCGTCCGAGCTGCAGCGACGCTGGAATCCCAACTGCGAGGTCGAGGGCGGCGGCACGGTCATCGTCCGTATCGCCTTCCGCCTCGGTGCGGGCGGGGTCCTGGTCGGCGATCAGACCATTCAGGGCGTCACCGGCGCCGATCCCACTCAGAACCGTATCGCCGCCGAACGGGCTCTGCGCGCCGTGCGCCAGGCTGCGCCGTTCGAAAGCCTTCCTTCAGACCTTTTTGGCCAGTCGATCGTTGTGACGTTCGACGCCAAACAGGCGTGCTCCACGAGGTGACCCGATGATGCTCCGCGCCGTTCTCGCCGCAGTCGCTTTGGTGTTCGCAGGTTTTGCGGTCGCTCCCGAAGCGCGCGCGCAGATCGAGGTCAACGTCAATCAGGGCGCCGTCGCGCCCCTGCCGATCGCCGTGCCCAACTTCTCGGGCCAGCGCGGAGCCGACATCTCGAAGGTCATCTCCGACAACCTCGAACGCTCGGGCCTGTTCGCGCCGATCCCGCCGGCGCGTTTCACCGAGACCAACCTCGACCCGGCGATCATCCCGCGGTTCGACTCATGGAAGCAGGTCGGCGCGCAGGCGCTAGTCATCGGCAAGGCCACGGTGGAGACCGACGGACGCCTGACCGTCGACTACGCCCTGTGGGACATCTTCACTCAGAAGCCGCTCACCGACCCCATCCGCATCACCGCGACGCCGGAAAACTGGCGCCGCGTGGCGCACAAGATCAGCGATGCGATCTATGAGCGCCTGACCGGCGAGAAGGGCTACTTCGACACCCGCGTGGTGTTCATCGCCGAGAGCGGCGGCCGGGTCGGCCGCACCAAGCGCCTGGCCATCATGGATCAGGACGGGGCCAACCCCTCCTACCTGACCGATGGCTCCTACATCGTTATGACCCCGCGGTTCTCCTCGACCAGCCAGGAGATCACCTACATGGCGCTGCGCCCCAGCGGCGCCTCAATCTATCTGTTCAACATCGAGACCGGTCGCCAGGAAAGCCTGGGCAACTACTCGGGCATGGTGTTCGCCCCGCGCTTCTCGCCGGACGGCCGTCGAGTGGCCTTCTCCGTCTCCCGGTCTGGCAACAGCGATATCTATGTGATGGACCTGCGCAGCCGGGCCTCCAGCCGCATCACCACCGACCCGTCGATCGACACCTCGCCGTCATTCTCGCCGGACGGTTCGCAGATCGTGTTCAACTCCGATCGCGGCGGCGCCCCCCAGCTCTATGTGATGAACACCGACGGCTCGAACGTGCGCCGCATCTCGTTCGGGGGCGGGCGCTACACCACCCCCGTCTGGTCGCCGCGCGGCGACTACATCGCCTTCACCAAGCAGACCGGCAACGAGTTCCACATCGGCGTCATGCGCGCCGACGGCTCGGAAGAGCGCCTGCTGACCACCAGCTTCCT
>JAFKGN010000064.1 GCA_017307205.1 Caulobacterales bacterium | reverse complement strand
CGCGAGGATACCGCGAGCGAGCTGCATCTGCCCCGTCCCGAAGACCCGATCGGCCACGTTGTCGGTGATTACGGCCGGCGCCGGCGCATTGCCGACCGGCAGGGCCGACCCCATCTGCCCGCCATCCATCGGCGCCATGGCGTGGCCCGCGTGCGGGTCGGCCGGGGCCGGCATCACGTGTCCGGCGTGCGGATCGGTAGGCGTGGCGGCGGGCTGCGCGGGCATCACATGCCCTGCATGGGGATCCGCGGGGGCTGCGGGCGTTTCGGCGGGCCGGGCGGGGCTTGAGGCGGGCGGCTTGGCCGGCATCACATGCCCCGCGTGCGGATCAGCGGCAGCAGCAGGCTGCGCCGGCATCACGTGACCGGCATGCGGATCGGCGGCCTGGGCGGCCGCTGCCGTTGCGGAACCGGCCAGCGCCAGGGCCAGGAGGGACGTCCGGATCATGCCGCCGCTCCTTCGACCGGGCGCACCTTGAAGACTTGGAACATGCCCGCGTGCATGTGGTAGAGCATGTGGCAGTGGAAGGCCCAGTCGCCACCTTCCGCGGTAACGTCGAATGACACCTTGCCGCCGGGCAGCACGTTCACCGTGTGCTTTCGCGGCAGATGGCCGACCGGTCCGTGCACCAGCTCGAAGAAGTGCCCGTGCAGGTGAATCGGGTGCGTCATCATCGAGTCGTTGATCAGGGTAATGCGCACGCGTTCGCCGGCTCGGAAGGAATAGGCCGGCGGGTTCTCGCTGAACTTCCAGCCGTCGAAGCCCCAGATGAACCGCTCCATGTTGCCGGTGAGATGGATGTCCATCGCGCGATCCGGCGGCCTGGGGTCGGGGTTGGGATCCAGCGCGATGAGGTCCTTGTAGACCAGCACCCGATGACCGACGCTTTCCAGCCCAAGGCCGGGATCGCCGGTGCGATCCATCGGCATGGGCGCGATCATCTGCACGCCCGGCCCCTTCTTGATTTGAGGGGCCTTCGACCAGTCCAGCATGTTCATGTCCATGCCGCCCATGTCGCCCATCACATCCGAGCCACGCTGGCGCGGCGGCGCCATGCCGGGCGGCGGCCCGGCGGCCATGCCCGGCATGGCGCTATGATCCATCCCCGGCATGCTGGAGTGGTCCATTCCAGCCATGCCCGTAGCGCCCATGCCGGCGTGCGCCGACATGTCCATGCCCATGTCCTTCATGGTCAAAATGGGCCGCTCACGTAGCGGCGGCACGGCCGCGCTCATGCCGGCGCGGGGCGCCAGGGTCGCCCGTCCCATGCCAGAGCGGTCGATCGCCTCCGAAACGATCGTGTAGGCGCGATCCTCGGTCGGGTGGACGATCACGTCGTAGGTCTCGGCGTTGCCGATCTGGAACTCGTCCACCTCGACGGGCCGGACATTCTGGCCGTCGGCTGCGACGACCGTGAGCTTCAGGCCCGGAATGCGGACGTTGAAGACCATCTGCGCCGCACTGTTGATGAAGCGCAGGCGCACCCGCTCGCCGGGCTTGAAGAGCCCGGTCCAGTTGTCCTTGGGGCCGTGGCCGTTGACGAGGAAGGTCATCACCGCGCCGGTGACGTCCGAGATGTCGGTCGGATCCATGAGCATCTTGGCCCATTCGATCCGTTCGGCGAGGGTTTGGTCCTTACCGGCAAGCAGGCCGGCGATCGTCTGGCGCTGATAATTGAAGACCCCGCCCTGCTGCTTCAGCCGCTTGAAAATCAGGTGCGGGTGCATCTCGCTATGGTCAGCTAGCACCAAGACGTGCTCGCGGTCGTAAGCGACGGGATCGGGCTTCGCCGGCTCGATGACGATGGGGGCGTAGTGGCCCTCCGCCTCCTGCAGACCCGAGTGGCTATGGTACCAGTAGGTGCCTGACTGAATGATCGGGAACTCGTAGACGAAGGTCTCGCCGGGGCGGATGCCGGGAAAGCTGACCCCCGGAACGCCGTCCATCTCGAAAGGCACCAGCAGCCCATGCCAGTGGATCGAGGTGTCCTCATCGAGGGTGTTCGTCACCGCGATCCGGACCCGCTGACCTTCTTTCAGACGAATGAGCGGACCGGGCACGGTCCCATTGATCGTCACCGCGTGTCGGCGCTCGCCGTCGATCGTGATCGGTGTGTGGCCGATCGTCAGCTTGATGTCCTCGCCCGAAAGGGTCGGGAGGGTCGAGAGTAGGCCCGGCGTCGCGCTCTGCGCCCAGGCGGGCAGCAGCGAACTGATCGCCGCTCCGCCCCCGAGTATGGCCGCCCCTTTGATCAAGGTGCGGCGGTCAAGGTCAGGTCGTGGCCGGGACATTCGAAATCCTACGATCGAAACAACACACGAGGTGATGGGGCTTCCCACTGTGGGAAGGTCAAGCGCCCCGACCACACAAGCTCTACGCAGCTCGGGGCCATCGCCCCTGAACTTCCGAGGATTAAATCGCCGAGCGGTCGATAAGCTCCGCAAGCTGCTGGCGGGCCCGGTAGACGCGCGTCTCGACGGTCTTGACGGTCACACCCAGGAGCAAGGCGGCTTCCTGCTGCGTGAGCTCGTCGAAATACGTCAGGAGCAACGGCTCCTTCAGCTTGATCGGCAGGCGGTCGATGGCCTTCTGGATGACGGCCCGACGCTGCGCCGAGACGGTCGCCTCCTCGCCATCGGGTGCCGGGTCAGGCTGCGCCTGAGCCTCGGGGGATTGCTCGTCCTTCTCGCCCAGGATGAGCCGGCGCACCGCCAGACGGCGGGCGCGATCACGGCATTTGTTCAGCGCGATGGCGCGGAGCCATACGGGAAAGGCGCGTTGGCCGTCAAAGCGCGCGAGCGCCTTCCACGCCGCCACGAAGGTCTCCTGCACGACGTCGACGGCGGCGTCGGCATCGGCGACGTAGCGACGCACAAAGCCGTAGAGCGGCGGGTTGTGCCGCCGCATGAGCGTCGTGAACGCCCGATCCTCCCCGTCCAGCGCGCGCAGGACGAGATCGGCGTCCGTCTCTTCCTCAAGCGTCACGGCGCCTGTTCAGTGAGGGCCTCAGCGACACGCTTGTCGAACTGCGCGGCCTGGTCCGGCGTCAACACGGTGCGCATCGCCAGGACGTGCAGGATGGTTTCGTTCTGAAGGGCCCCCATGGCGCCGTGGAACCGTTCGACCGCGGCCTTCACCTCCGGCGAGTACTCGTGACGCACCTGAATGGCCCGGGCGAGCTCGGCGTTGGCGGCGCGCAACTCGGCCTCCCGCGCCCGACGCCGGACCGCGAAGTCTTGCTCGAGCACGTCCAGCCGCTTCCGCTGCTCGGGGGCGAGCTTCAGCTCTTCGTGGACGAACTCATGCAACGAAGGCTGGTGACGCTGGTCATAGATGTAGCGCGCGCCAATCCAGGTTCCCCCAACGGCCGCGATGACCGTCAGGAGCAGCGTGAGGATCAGCCCACGGCTGAAGAAACTCATCCGTGGTGATCCAGAAGGGTCGAGGGCGCGAGCTCTGCCTTGACAGAGAAGGCGGACACCTCTTGCGACTGCGCCGCCACCGCTGCTGCAGTCACCCCACCGCTCGCCACGCCCAACCCCAGCGCGCCAATCACGGCCGCGGCTCGAGCCACATAAAGCGTCGGCGCCGCCGCCCGCGCTTGGCGGACGCGCTCGATGCCCTTCCAGACCCTCGCCTCCAGCCTCTGGTAGCTGGCGGGTAGCGGCTCCGATCGAAGCGCTCTCAGTTCGTCATCAAGTCCGTCGTTCATCGCAACACCCCGATCATTCGTCATGACTCTATACGCAGGATCTGAAGGGCGCCCCTCAACTGAGGGCCCGCGACGCCCTCCTGCGTATGCCCTATAGAGTTTGGGATCTGGGGGGCTGCGATGGTTCGTCGCGAAAGCGAAGCGCGCGAGGCTGGAGGCGTGTTTCCAGCCGATCTGCCGGCCCTTACCAGCGTTCGCTTCGTCCTGGCCTTGGGGGTGGTGCTCTTCCACTACCAGCTGCAGTGGCCTTGGGACGCCATGTCGTCGACCGGGTTCTTCGACCGGGCGCGGCTCGGGGTCGACGCCTTCTTCATTCTCTCCGGCTTTGTCCTGACCCACGCCTATCGCGATGCGATCGCCGGAAACCGGATGAATTACAGCAGGTTCCTGGTCGCCCGCTTCGCCCGAATCTACCCGGCGCACCTGGCTGTGCTCGCCTTCGTGCTGGTCATGGTCACCACGGCGAGCCTGGTGGGCGCTCAGTTCGACCGCAATCTCTACAATCCCGCCGGCCTCGTCACGACACTGCTCCTCGTTCACGCCTGGTTTCCCGAGGTGGTGAAAGCCGAATGGAACGGTCCGTCCTGGTCGCTGTCGGCCGAGTGGTTCGCATACCTGGCCTTCCCCGTCTTCGCCTGGGTCGGTTTGAAGCTTCGCCGCCGACCGATCCTGCTCCTGGCCTTAACAGCCCTGCTCTTCCTCGCCCTCGACCAGATCTATCAAGCCGTCTTCGGTCGCATCGTCGTGCATGCCGAGGCGAACATGGGGATCCTGCGCATCATCCCCGAATTCCTCTACGGCGTGGCGCTATATCGATTGGGCGAACGCCTGCTTCTTCGCCGGCAGGCCGCCGTCCTGTTCGCCTGGGCGGCGGCGATTCTTCTCGTTGCGCTGATGCACCTGAAGGCCGATGACCGATGGGTCGTCGCCGCGGCGGGCCCGCTGGTGCTGGCTCTGGCTATGCTCTCGAAGGTACAGGCCGAGGGCCTCCTTAAGGCGCGCTGGCCCCGCCTCGGGGGGGAAGCCTCATACGCGCTCTATCTCCTCCACATGCCCATCCTGATCGCCTGGAAGGGCGTTTGGTCGGCCGCCCAGGGACGCGACAGCGGCTATGTACTCGGCTGGTGGGAGGTAGCCGTGCTCCCGGCGCTGTCGCTTCTGGCGGCCATCGCCCTTCACCTACTGTTCGAAGGTCCGGCGCGTGCTTGGATTCGGCGACGGGCGGATCGTCTTTGGCCCGCCCCTGAGGCGCGGGCCCAGATGCGGCCAGGCTCCCAGCCGCCCGACGTCTAGGTCATGGGCCGGGGGCGAGCGATCTGATCGGCTTGGGCGGGCGCAAGGCGCCCTGTCCGCCCCCGGACGTGCTTAGGGCTTCGGCGTGCGTCCGCCATGCTTGTCGAGCCAGGCCTGTAGCTCAGCGATCTCCTTGCGCTGCTCGTCCGCCGTCTTCTGCGCCATCCTCTTGATCTCTGCGTCGTCACCATGCTTCAGCACCGCCTCCGACATGGAGACCCCGCCCCTATGGTGCTCGATCATCTTGAGCGCCCAGGCTCGATCGGGATCGGCGTCGTTGGCGGACATCATCTTCTGATGCATGTCCTGCATGCCCTTCATGTAGTCCTGCTTGGCCATTTGGCCGTGTTGCATGCTGGTGGGGCCCTGCTGAGCAAGGGCCGGTGCGGCGAGCAGCGCGGCCGCAGCCGCAACGATGGCGATCATTTTCATCTGGGAGCCTTTTGCGATCAGTGAAACGTCTGGAGGGCGGCCTGACAGGCCTGTTCGCAGCGCCGGCACGATTCGGCGCAGATGCGGCAGTGCTCATGCATGCTGGCGTGACGCTCGCATTCCTCCGCGCAGAGCCGGCAGGCCTCCTCGCATGCCCTCAGCACACTCTGGATGATCGGTTCGTTTGAGCCGGTGCGGCGCGATGCGATGTGCCCGGCGGCCGTGCAAATGTCGGCGCAGTCCAGGTTCAGGCGAATGCATTGGGTCAACTGCGCGACCATCTCCTCGCCCAGGCAGGCGTCGGCGCACGACGTGCAACTCTGAGCGCAGTCGAAGCATTCCTCGATGCAGCGGATCAGGCTGTCGTTCGTGTTTCCGCGCACCTGGGGGTGCGTACTGATCATTTCATGGGCGTGCATAGCCGTCCTCCGTATGCAGGTGAATGGCCGCTCAACCCCTCCCCGAAGCGCGGGTTCCGGATCTGGAAATAAACCGGAAAAGTTTGACCTCGCGTGAGGGGGTGAACGTCTGGCTGCGTATTCAAGGCTCTTGTGCGTTTCCTATATTTCAGCAGGTCCAATGTTTTCTTGACCTTCCAACGACTGGAACGTGCAGACTGGGGCCGAAAAGAGGTAGGCTGACTTCAGCCGCGCGGCGCCGTCTCAGTAGCGGCGTCGCGCCGGCGTAGGCTCGGCGGGACATCGAGAACCTAGTCGAGGGTTCCGCGCCGACGACTGCGTAGCGATTGATGAGGGGCGGCTGTTCCGCCAATGGGAGCAACTCGCATGGCGGAAGACCCCGAAAAGCACGTCTCGACGGACGGCGGAGATGACGGCGCGCCCACCCATCATCACCATCATGGCCATGAGCGCCACGGCGATGAAGGGCCGGACTCGGTCGCAGCGGCCGCGGCCGTAAAGGATCCGGTCTGCGGAATGGACGTCGACCCGGCCAAGACCCCGCACAAGGCGCACTACGAGGGTCACGAGTACTTCTTCTGTTCGGCCGGGTGCCGAACGAAGTTCGAGAAGGAGCCCTCCCGCTATACGCCAAGCGCGCCGCGGCCGATGCCGGCGACCGCGGTTGGCACGATCTACACCTGCCCGATGCATCCTCAGGTCCGCCAGGTGGGGCCGGGCTCCTGCCCGATCTGCGGAATGGCGCTGGAGCCGGAGGTGATGACCTCCGAAACGGGCCCCAGCCAAGAGCTGAAGGACATGACCCGACGCTTCTGGATCGGGCTGGTCCTCGCCCTGCCCGTGGTCGCCCTGGAGATGGGGGGGCATCTCACGGGCATGATGATGCGCCTTGAAGGGCAGACCTCCGCCTGGATCCAACTGGCGCTCGCCACGCCCGTCGTCCTCTGGTCGGGGTGGCCGTTCTTCGAGCGGGGCGCGCGCTCGCTCGCGACCCGCAGCCTCAACATGTTCACGCTGATCGCCATGGGCGTCGGCGTGGCGTGGCTCTACAGCGTTGTCGCGACCTTGGCGCCGCACATCTTCCCGCCGGCCTTCCGGCGCGAGGACGGTTCGGTCCCGATCTACTTCGAAGCCGCCGCCGTTATCACGGTCCTCGTCCTCCTCGGCCAGGTCCTGGAACTACGCGCGAGGGAGCGCACCTCCGGCGCGATCAAGGCGCTTCTCGACCTGGCGCCGAAGACCGCCCGCAGGCTGCGCGACGACGGTTCGGACGAGGAGGTCACCCTCGACCTGATCGCCGTCGGCGATCGTCTGCGCGTGCGGCCCGGCGAAAAGGTGCCGGTGGACGGCGAGATCCTGGAGGGTCGGGTGTCCATCGACGAGTCGATGGTCACGGGCGAGTCTATGCCGGTGACCAAGGAGCCCGGCGCGAAGGTGGTAGGCGGCGCGATCAACAAGACCGGCTCCTTCGTCATGCGCGCCGATAAGATCGGGGCGGACACCCTCCTCTCGCAGATCGTCCAGATGGTCGCCCAGGCCCAGCGGAGCCGCGCCCCCATCCAACGGATGGCCGACCAGGTCTCCAGCTGGTTCGTCCCCAGCGTGATCGCGGTCGCCCTTGTGGCCTTCGTCGTCTGGGCGCTTGTCGGCCCGGACCCACGAGTTTCGTTCGCCCTCGTCGCCGCCGTCTCGGTCCTTATCATCGCCTGCCCCTGCGCGCTCGGCCTCGCCACGCCGATTTCCATCATGGTGGGCGTCGGGCGAGGGGCGCAGGCCGGCGTTCTGATCAAGAACGCCGAGGCGCTCGAGCGTCTCGAAAAGATCGACACCCTCGTGATCGATAAGACCGGGACGCTCACCGAGGGCCGGCCGGCGGTCACAGCCATTCGACCTGCGCCGGGCCAGGATGAAGCTGAGGTCCTGCGGCTCGCCGCAAGCCTGGAGCGGGCGAGCGAGCATCCGCTCGCCGACGCCATTGTGCGCGCCGCCACGGAGCGCGAACTGTCGCTCTCGCAACCTGCCGAGTTCGACTCGCCCGTCGGCAAGGGCGTGCTGGGTGTCGTCGATGGTCGCCGCCTGGTGATCGGCTCCGGGAAGTTCCTGAAGGAACAGGGTGTCGACACTGGGGCCTTGGAAGAGGCGGCCGACGCGCTCCGAACCGATGGCGCCACCGCGATCTTCATGGCGCTGGACGGCCAGGCGGCGGCGATTTTTGCGATCGCCGACCCGATCAAGAGCACATCGTTCGCGGCCGTACAGGGATTGAAGGCGGAGGGCGTGCGCCTTGTGATGATGACCGGCGACAATCGCACGACGGCTCAGGCGGTCGCGCGCAAGCTTGGCATCGACGAGGTCGAGGCGGAGGTTCTGCCGCAGGACAAGGCGGCCGTCGTCGAGAAGCTCATGCGCGAAGGCTGCAAGGTCGCCATGGCCGGCGACGGCGTGAATGACGCCCCTGCCCTGGCCGCCGCCGAAGTCGGCATCGCGATGGGGGCGGGCGCTGACGTGGCGATCGAGAGCGCTGGCGTGACGCTCTTGAAAGGTGATCTCGACGGGATCGTCAAAGCACGACGCCTGTCCCGTGCGGTGATGCGCAACATCCGCCAAAACCTGTTCTTCGCCTTCGCCTACAACGTCGCAGGCATTCCCGTGGCGGCAGGTGTTCTCTACCCGTTTACAGGTTGGCTCCTCTCGCCCGCCATCGCGGCTGCGGCCATGGCGCTGTCGAGCGTCAGCGTCATCACCAACGCCCTGCGCCTGCGCGCCGTCCGGCTTTAAGCCCGCAACGCCCATCCATCCGAGGGGGGCGGCTTCTCGCGCGCGTATTCCAAGGAGATCGATCGGCGACTCCGACCGTCGGCGGCAGATTCCGCGCGCTCTTGACCCTCCCATCATGGGAAGGTCCATCTGAGCTGGGCATCGTCGTTGAGGAGCCAGCCAATGCCCGAACAAATCCTTCAGCCGCTGGAGATTCCCGTCCTGGGGATGACCTGCGCGAGCTGCGTCGGCCGCGTGGAGAAGGCGATCTCAGCCGTCCCTGGCGTCGTTCGCGCCTCAGTGAACCTCGCCGCCGAGCGCGTCCACGTGGAACTAACGCCCGAAGGCCAGTCTGCGGCCGTCGTCGAAGCGATCCGCAAGGCCGGGTACGAGCCGCTTGAACACACCCTCGAACTGAAGATCGAGGGCATGACCTGCGCCAGCTGCGTCGGGCGGGTGGAGCGGGCGCTTCGCGCCGCGCCGGGAGTGCTGCAAGCGCAGGTCAACCTGGCTACGGAGCGCGCCACGGTCACCGTGCTCGAGGGCGCTGATACCGCCGCCCTGGTCGCCGCCGTCGAGAAGGCCGGCTACCACGCCGCGCCGATCGTCGAAGCTGGCCCGGACCTCGCCGATCGCGAACGTGAGGCGCGCGCGGCGGAGATCAGGGGATTGAAGCGGGCAGTGGGCCTCGCCGCCCTTGCGACCATCCCACTGTTCTTGATCGAGATGGGCCGCCACTTCGTGCCCGGCGCCCACCATCTCCTAGCGAGCACGATCGGAGAGCAGCCCTGGCGCTTGATCAGCTTCGCGCTGGCCGCCTTCGTGCTGTTCGGTCCGGGCTTGCGCTTCTATCGCAAGGGCGTGCCGAACCTCGTTCGGCGCACGCCGGATATGAATTCCCTGGTGGTGCTCGGCGCGACGGCCGCGTTTGCTTATTCGACCGTCGCCACCTTCATGCCCGGCCTGCTGCCGGCCGGTGCCAACCACATCTACTTCGAAGCCGCCGCCGTGATCGTCACCCTGATCCTGGTCGGACGCCTGTTCGAGGCCCAGGCGAAGGGCCGCACCAGCGAGGCGATCAAGCGTCTGATGACGCTGCAGGCGAAGACCGCGCGCGTGGAGCGGGCGGGCGCGGTCCTCGAGGTTCCCGTCTCCGAGGTCCTCGTCGGCGACGTCGTCGTGGTCCGGCCGGGGGAACGGGTGCCGGTGGACGGCGAGGTCCTGGACGGGGCGTCCTACGTCGATGAATCCATGATCACGGGCGAGCCGGTCCCGGTCGAGAAAGGTCCGGGCGCCGCCGTGGTTGGCGGCACGGTCAACAAGACCGGGACTTTCCGCTTCCGCGCCACCAAGGTGGGCGCAGCCACCCTGCTCGCCCAGATCGTGCGAATGGTGGAGGCCGCCCAGGGCGCCAAGCTGCCGATCCAGGCTCTCGTCGACAAGGTCACCAGCTGGTTCGTGCCGGCCGTCATCGTCGGCGCTGTCTTTACCTTCGCCGCCTGGCTGGTCTTCGGCCCCAGCCCGGCGCTTAGCTTCGCGCTGGTCAACGCCGTGGCGGTGCTGATCATCGCCTGCCCGTGCGCCATGGGCCTGGCGACCCCCACTTCGATCATGGTCGGCACCGGCCGCGCCGCGGAGCTGGGCGTCCTCTTCCGCCGCGGCGAGGCCCTGCAGAGCCTGCGCGACGTCCAGGCGATCGCCTTCGACAAGACGGGGACACTGACGCTCGGCCGCCCGGTCCTGACGGATGTCCGCGTCACGGATGGGTTCACGGAGTCCGATCTTCTGCGCCTGGTGGCGGCGGTCGAAAGCCGCTCGGAACATCCGATCGCCCAGGCGATCGTCGAGGCGGCCCAAGCCCGCGGCCTGCAGCTGCCCGACACGTCCCGCTTCGAGGCCCTTCCCGGCTTCGGCGCTGAAGCGCTCGTCGACGGTCGGCGGATTCAGGTCGGCGCAGACCGCTTCATGGCGAAACTCGGCGTCTCGGTCGCCGCTTTCACCGCCGACGCTGAACGCCTCTCGGGTGAGGCCAAGACACCGATCTATGCCGCGATCGACGGCGAACTCGCCGCCATCCTCGCCGTGGCCGATCCGATCAAGGACACCACGCCCGAGGCGCTTGCGGCGCTGCACGCGGCGGGTCTGAAGGTGGTGATGATTACCGGAGACAATCGGCGTACGGCGCAGGCGGTCGGCGCGGCGCTCGGCTTGGACGAGGTGATCGCCGAGGTGCTGCCCGATGGCAAGGTCGCCGCCGTGAAGGACCTGCAACAACGCTATGGCCGCGTGGCCTTCGTCGGCGACGGAGTCAACGATGCCCCGGCCCTGGCGAGCGCCGACGTCGGGATCGCCATGGGAGCTGGAACGGACATCGCCATCGAGAGCGCCGATGTGGTGCTGATGCGCAGCGACCTGCGCGGCGTGGCCACGGCGATCGCGCTCAGCCGCGCGGTGCTGCGGAATATCAGCCAGAACCTAGTCTGGGCGTTCGGCTACAACGTGGTGCTGATCCCGGTGGCCGCCGGGCTGCTCTACCCGGCCTTCGGCCTGTTGCTCTCGCCCATGGTCGCCGCCGGCGCCATGGCGCTCTCCAGCGTCAGCGTGCTCGCCAACGCCCTGCGCCTTCGCGCCTTCAAGCCTGTGGCCGCCCGAGCGGCCGCATCCCAACCCGCCGTTCAAGGAGCCGCCGCATGAACATTGGTCAGGCGTCAAAGGCCACTGGCGTGACCGCGAAGATGATCCGCTATTACGACGAGATCGACCTGGTGCGGCCGGCGAGCCGGACGGACTCGAACTACCGCGAATACGACGATCGCCAGATCAACGAGCTGCGCTTCATCAAGCGTGCCCGAAGCCTGGGCTTCTCAATGGAGGAGATCACCCAGCTCCTGTCGCTGTGGCGGGACCGGGGGCGCCCGAGCCGCGAAGTCAAGGCTATCGCCGACCGCCACGTGGCGGATCTCGACGCCCGTATCGCCGAGATGCAGGCGATGGCCAACACGCTGCGCCACCTCTCACACTGCTGCGCCGGCGACGATCGGCCGGACTGCCCGATCCTTACGGATCTGACGGAAGGCAAAGAGCCGTCGGAGCCCGCCAGACGGCGGCCGTCCTTCAACCGCTAGTCCTGTAAAATCCACCCGGCCGGCAAATGATGACGATGGCGGAACTTCCCGTCTGAAGATGAGTTGCAGACTCACGTTGCCTTCTTGCAATGGAACGACAGCAAAACATTCCCATTGTAGCAATCTTCATCCAGGACGCGCCATGTCACACAAGCTTTCCCATGATTGGAAGGGTGCGCCCCTCCTGGACTTGGCTAGTCAGTACATGGCCATCGAGGGCTTTACGTTTGGCTTCAATGCCGGCAGCGAGCGGTACGACTATCAAGTCTCCGTCGGCGACGGAGGGCGCGACGTCCTCAGTGGCAGAGCCGATCGGGACCACTTCTGGGGTCTGGACGGCGATGACCAGCTCTCCGGCACGGCGAGAGCGACGTGTTCTACGGCGATCAGGGCTGAGATACTCTGAGCGGCTTACCTCGACGTCGGCCGTTGAACTGAGACCCACCGCCAAAGCGTTCTTGTAGATCTCCGCTGATGCAGTCGAAGTGCGCGCCGAAGAGACGGCCTAGGTGGCGCCCGATCACCCGGGCCATAGGCCCAGAGACCTCGACAGATTGAAGAACCCTCGCACCGTCCAGGCGAGGGCTGATGTGGATGGCGAACTCCATGAGGAGGACCCTCCTGAGGCCAGCCTCCCAAGAGATCAACCCGAGCGGCTCCAGCGCGACCACGTTGCCCGGCAGATTGAAGTAAAACGGGCTGATACGGCCGCGACGGAGCAGGATCCCGTAGTCCATCTTTCCTCCGGGCTTGAGCTCGCCTCTGATGCGAGCGGCCTGCGTCCAGGCTCCATACCCTTCGAATTGAACGAGCGAGTCCCACACCCGCTTGGGGGAGGCGCCCACGTCGATTTCTTTGGCGACGCGAGCCATTTTCAGACCCTACACATCGGGCGCTTGCGAGCCCGTAGGCCCGGGCAGAAGACGCTCCGGACCTGGGCGGGGCTGTTTTCGCCTGGACCGCTATGCATGCTGCTTGTCCCGAGGCGTGGTCCCGCCCAGTGCGCCGAACGCCCCTTCGCGATAGGCCAGCAAACGCAGCGCATTCGCTACAACAAGCAGCGTGGATCCCTCATGGAAGATTACCGCCGCGCCGATCTTCAGGCCGAAGATCGTCGCCGGGATAAGGAACGCGACCATTCCGAGGCTGACAAACAGGTTCTGTTTGATGACGGCGCTCGTGCGACGGCTGAGGCCGACGGCAAAGGGCAGCCGCCGCAGGTCGTCGGCCATCAGCGCAACATCGGCGGTCTCCAGCGCGACATCCGAGCCGGCGGCGCCCATTGCCACACCGACCGTTGCGTTCGCCATGGCCGGCGCGTCGTTGACGCCGTCGCCCACCATCGCCACGCGCCCTTCCTGCTCGCGCATGGTCTTGATGAACTCAACCTTGTCCTCGGGCATGAGGCCGCCCCGCGCCTCGGTCAAGCCGAGCTGCGAGGCAATTGCGTCGGCGACTCCCTGGTTGTCGCCCGACAACATCACGAGCCGCTTCAGACCCATCCCGCGAAGCTGTGCGATCACCTCCGCCGCGCCTTCACGTGGCGTATCCTGGAGAGCGAGAACGCCAAGGTAGGCGCCCGCTGAGCGCACCACCATCACGGTGCGACCCGATCTAGCCAGTCGCTCCGCCTCTGAACGCACCTCCTCGGGCACAGGCGGGCCATCGATCGCCTCGAAGAGCTTCAGCTTGCCGATGAAGACATCCTCGCCGCCGTAGCGACCTCGGACCCCTTGTCCCGTTATGCTCTCGACGCTCTCGGCTCGGCCCGGCGCCGCCGTAAGCGTCTCGGTCGCCGCCGTGACCACGGCGGCCGCCAAGGGGTGGTCGCTCTGCGCTTCGACGGCCGCGGCGGTCTCAAGGAGCCGTTCCTTGGTCACGCCGATGGCTGGGACCACGTCCGTGACGCGCGGCCGGCCCTCCGTCAGGGTCCCGGTCTTGTCGAAGGCGAGCGCCTTCAGCGTGCCGAGGTTCTCGAGCGGTCCGCCCCCTTTCACAAGCACGCCGCCGCGTCCAGCTCGCGCGACACCGCTCAGCACAGCGCTGGGCACGGAGATGGCCAGGGCGCAGGGGCTTGCCGCCACCAACACGGCCATCGCTCGGTAAAAGCTCACGCTGAAGGGCTCGTCCACGACGAGCCAGGCGAACATCAGCATCGCGACCATCAGCAGAACGGCGGGCACGAAGATGCGCTCGAACTTGTCGGTGAATCGCTGTGTCGGCGAGCGCTGGGCCTCCGCCTCGGCGACCATGGTCACCACGCGCGCGAGGGTGGTCTCGCTCGCCCGGCGGGCGACCCTCACCTCCAGAGCCCCTGCCCCGTTGATCGTCCCGGCGAACACGCGGTGGCTGGCCTCCGCGGACTCGAAGGTCGCCTCTTGCGGAGCCGGGCTCTTGTCGACCGGCACGCTTTCCCCAGTCACCGGCGCCTGGTTGACGGCGCTCTCGCCGATGATGACGACCCCGTCAGCCGGCAGGCGCTCATTGGGTCGGACGAGGACGATGTCCCCGACCTCAAGCGCCTCGACCGCAACCTCTTCGATCGCCTCGCCGCGTCTGCGGCTGGCGCGTTCGGGCGCCAGGGCCGCCAGAGCCTCGATCGCTCGTCGGGCGCGGCCCATCGCATAGTGTTCAAGCGCATGCCCGAGGCTGAATAGGACGAGCAGCAAGGCGCCTTCCGCCCATTCGCCGAGCGCGGCGGCGCCAGCCGCTGCGACCAGCATGAGGGTGTCGATCTCGAACCGGCGCTTACGCAGGCTCTCCACCGCCTCGCGCAGCGTGAAGTAGCCGCCAAAGATGTAGGACAGGCCATAGAACGCGAGCGGGACAGGGCCGCTGAGGCGAAACGACGCCAGCCAGCCGACCAGAAGCGCGAGCCCCGAAAGCAGGGCGAATACCAACTCGGTGCGCTCGCCAAAGACGCCACCATGCTTGTGGCCGTGGCCCTCGCCTGGCTTGTGCTTATGGCCGGCGTGCTCGTCGCGCGAAGCGCTGGCTGAAGCAGGCGCCTGTCCCAGGGCCGCTGCATGATCGTTCAGGAATGCCTTGAGAGTCTTTTCATCTGTCAGACCGCGATCGAACTCGACCACCGCTACGCCGGTGGGCCCGACCTCGGCTCTGACAACGCCCGGCACACCACGCAGATCGTCCGCCAGGGTGCGGGCTGCGCGCGCATGCAGCGGTAATGGTAAGCGCATGGTCGCGTGGCCGAATTTGGCGTCGATGCGCGCCCCTTGCTGCTCGGCGAGCGCTCGAAGCTGCGAAGGCGCGATGAGTGTAGGATCAAAGTGCACGCACAGGCGGGCGTCCTCCCGGCCATCGACGTGAGCGTCGATCACGCCCGGCCGGCGCTTCAGAACCGCCGTCAACTCGGCGACACAGCGCTCGCAAGCATCGGCGGCGCCGGGGAGCAGGACCGGGATTTCAAGACGAAGCTTTTCCTCAGTCATCGCCGGGCTCCTCTGGTGTTCTTGTGTTGCTTTCGCCGCGTCCCGGAGGATTTCGACGCCGCCTTTCACGGCAATGATCGCGACCGCAATGCCGACCACCAGATCGGGCCAGGATCGGCCCAACCACATGACAAGGGCGCCGGCGACCAGGATGCCGCCGTTGGACGCGAAATCGTTCAAGCTGAAGGTTTCAGCGGCGCGCATGTTCACGTCCTGGCTCTGGACGCGGCGCAAGAGCAGGAGACAGACGATATTTACGACGGCGGCGACCAAAGCCAGGGTCATCATCGTCCAGCCGACAGGCTCAGCGCCGTAGATCCAGCGCCGGCCCACGTCGAGCAGCACGCCGACAGCGAAGATCAGAAGCATGACGCCCGAGATTCGCGCGGCGCGGCGTTTCCAGGCTCCGGCCCGACCCACCGCAAGGAAGCTGATGAGATAGACCGCCGTATCAGAGCCGTTATCGACCGCATTGGCGATCAAAGCGCTGGAATCCGCCACCAAGCCACCAACCCCGAGCGCCGCAAACAGCAGCCCGTTGAGGATCAGCACCACTAGCAAGGTCTTGCGCTGCTGACGTTCCTGGGCGGTTAGCGCGGTCATTCCTCGATCCCTTCAGCTTTGCGATGCTTTACCGCCTTGGCGGCGAAGGTCGGCAAGACCAGCAGTGTGAGCGCGGTAGCCGCGAAGAGGCCTCCGATCACAACTGTAGCCAGGGGCTTCTGCACCTCCGCACCCGCGCCATGCGCTAGCGCCATCGGGATGAATCCGACGATCGCCACGAGCGCGGTCGTGAGCACCGCCCTTAACCGGCTCGCGGCCCCCTGGTAGGCGGCCAGATCTGGAGGAAGTCCCTCGTCGAGCCGCTCCCGGATCGCCTGCATCAAAACCAGGCCGTTCAGGGTCGCCACGCCCGAGACCGCGATGAGCCCAACGGCCGCCGAGACGGAGAACGGCATGCCCCTGAGCAGCAAGGCCAGGGCTCCGCCGACCAACGCGAGCGGCACACAGGCGAAGACCAGTCCTGCCTCGGCGAAGGACCCCAGCGCCATGAACAGCAGAAGCCCTATCAGGACGAACACGACCGGGATCACGAGCCCCAGGCGTTGTTCGGCGCGCTTGAGGTTCTCGAACTGCCCGCCCCATGTGAGAGAATAGCCGGTGGGCAGTTTCACCTGCTGCTCGACCCTGGCCTGGGCGTCGGCGACGAAGCCGCCGAGGTCGCGACCCCGGACGTTGGCCTGGACCACCATCCTCCGACTACCGTTGTCGCGGCTGATCTGGTTCTGGCCCTCCGCGATCTGGATGC
>JAFKGN010000017.1 GCA_017307205.1 Caulobacterales bacterium | reverse complement strand
AGGTCGGCGCGGCGCGCATAGTCGTCGGGCGTCAGCACATCGCCGAAGCGGGCCAGCATGGTGCGCTGGGCGTCGAGCTCGAAGGAGGTGTCGCGCCAGGTCCGGCGGATCAGGTCGGCGGCATCCTGGGTCTTGCCCTGCATGCGGAGCGCCGAGGCCAGGGCCATGGCGCCCTCGGCCGTGGCCGGGCGTTCGCCGCCGAACCAGGCGACGATGCGGGCCGGATCCTGGCCGGAGGTTTCGAGGGTCTTCTCGGCGGCGGCCTGGCGACGGGCGGCGCGTGGCCAGCCGGCCAGATCACGCCGCGCCGAGTCGATCTCGAAGAAGCTCATCGATTCGGCGGCGCCGTCGGCCAGGGCCCAGAGGGCGACCTTGCGGGCCAGCGGGTCCTGAATCGAATCACGGGCGGCGCGGATCTGGGCGGCCGAGCGGCCGGTGAGGGCGGCCCGCAGATTGGCTGCGTCGGTGTCGGTGAGCGGCTGGCGGTAGGCGGTCTGGGGCGTGGTGACCGGCGCGGTCTGGGCTTCAGGCGCGCCCTGCGGCTGGCTTTCCTGGGCGGCCATGGCGGCGGCCGCGCCCAGCACCGCGAGGGAGGCCCCGACCAGAACGCCACGCTGAATCCACATCACTCGCACTACAAATCCTCTTCTTCGACGCCCCTCGAAGCGTGACTTTGACGTCGGGCGGGTTGCGAACGCCCGGTGCAAAATCATATTGTGCCGCCCCCGGCCCGGGCCGCAACAACGCGCGGCCATCCTCACGGCGATTTGCAGTTTTCATGATCCAGTCTCACTTCAAGGGCGTCATGCCGGCGCTGGTCACACCTTTTCGCGATGGAAAGGTGGACGAAGCGGCCTTCGTGGCGCTGACCGAGCGCGCCATCAGCGGCGGCGTTCACGGCCTCGTGCCGGTCGGCACCACCGGTGAAACCGCCACCTTGAGCCACGAGGAGCACCGCCGCGTCGTCGAGCTGTGCGTCCAGACGGCCAAGGGCCGCGTGCCGGTGATCGCCGGCGCCGGGTCGAACTCGACCGAGGAAGCGATCGAGCTGGTTCGCCACGCCAAGGCCATCGGCGCCGACGCCGCCCTGGTGGTGACGCCCTACTATGTGCGTCCGAGCCAGGAGGGGCAGTATCTGCACTTCAAGGCGATCAACGACGCCGTCGAGCTGCCGGTGTTCGTTTATAATGTGCCCGGCCGCACCGGCAGCGACATCTCCAACGAGACGCTGGCCCGGCTTTCGGAGCTGCCGAACATCATCGGCATCAAGGACGCCACCGGCGACATTTCCCGCGCCAGCCATCAGCGTCTGATGTGCGGCCCGGAGTGGATCATGCTTTCGGGCGATGACCCGACGGCGCTCGGCTACATGGCCCACGGCGGCCATGGCGTGATCTCGGTGACCGCCAACGTCGCGCCCGACGCTTGCTCGGCCTTCATGAACGCCTGCCTGCAGGGCCAGTGGGAGACCGCGCTCTACTGGCAGGATCGCCTGATCAACTTGCACAAGGGCCTGTTCTTCGACAACTCGCCGGCGCCGACCAAGTACGCCCTGTCGGAGCTCGGCCTCTGCGCCGAGGACGCCCGCCTGCCGATCGCTCCGTGCCGCGCCGACGTCCGCCCGCAGATCGTCGAGTTCATGCGCGAGGCCGGCGTACTCTAGATGGGCAAGCTGATCGCCGAGAACCGGCGAGCCAGATACGACTATTTCCTCGATGACGCGGTCGAGTGCGGCATCGCCCTGACCGGGACGGAGGTGAAGAGCCTGCGCACCGGCCGGGCCAACATCGCCGAGTCCTATGCGGCGGTGGAAGGCGACGAGATCGTGCTGATCAACGCCGACATCCCGCCCTACGCCGGCGGCAACCGCTTCAACCACGAGCCGCGCCGGCCCCGGAAGCTGCTGCTGCACCGCAAGCAGATCGACAAGCTGTCGGCCGCCGTGCAGCGCGACGGCCAGACGCTGATCCCGACCAAGCTCTATTGGAACGACAAGGGCCTGGCGAAGCTCGAGATCGCCGTCGCCAAGGGCAAGAAGTTGCACGACAAGCGCGCGACGGAAGCCGACCGCGACTGGAAGCGCGAGCAGGGGCGGTTGATGCGGGACAAGGGGTAGGGCGGTGCTGGTTCGCCCTTCTCCCCTTGCGGGAGAAGGTGGCCCCGAAGGGGTCGGATGAGGGGTCTCTATGACCTTTCCGCTTCGACCCATGCTAGCCGGATGACCCGGTGCGACCCCTCATCCGTCGGCTTCGCCGACACCTTCTCCCGCAAGGGGAGAAGGGGAACACGTCCTTTCAGCAGCACCAGCGGCCTCCCTCACGATGCGCGGGGAGGTGAAGGCGGAGCGCG
>JAFKGN010000063.1 GCA_017307205.1 Caulobacterales bacterium | reverse complement strand
CAGCCGGCGCGGGGAGACCGTGCGTCGCGGCTGGACCAGATCGTCGCCTGGCTGGGCGCCGACTTCGACGGCGTGATCGTCTTCGACGAGGCCCACGCGATGGCCAATGCGGCCGGCGGCGGCAAGGGCGCGCGCGGGACCAAGAAGCCCTCCCAGCAGGGCATGGCGGGCCTGGCGCTGCAGAACCGCCTGCCCAACGCCCGAATCCTCTACGTCTCGGCGACCGGCGCGACGACGCCGGAAAACCTGGCCTACGCCGCGCGGCTGGGTCTTTGGGGAGGACCCGAGGCGCCCTTCCCGACCCGGGAGGCGTTCATGAGCGCGGTCGAGACCGGCGGGGTCGCGGTCATGGAGCTGATCGCGCGCGAGCTGAAGGCCATGGGGCTCTACATCGCCCGCTCGCTGTCGTTCGACGGCGTTGAGTACGAGCCCCTGCGCCACCCGCTGTCGGCGGAAGACATCGCGATCTGGGACGCCTGGGCCGACGCCTACCAGCTGATCCACACCAACCTGCGCGCCGCCCTGGACGCGGTCGGCGTGACCGACGACGGCAAGCCCCGCTCGGGGCAGGCGGCGTCTGCGGTGATGTCGGCGTTCGAGGGCTCGAAGCTGCGCTTCTTCGGCCACCTGCTGGCGGGGCTCAAGTCGCCCTCGCTGGTGGCCGCGATCCGGCAGGACCTGGCCGAGGGCCGGTCGGCCGTGGTGCAGGTGGTGTCGACCAACGAGGCGGTCATGGAGCGGCGCCTGGCTGAGATCCCGCCCGAAGAGTGGAACAACCTGGCGGTCGATCTGACCCCGAAGGACCAGGTGCTCGACTACCTGATGGGCGCTTTCCCGGTCATGGCGATGGACGCCGTCGAGGACGAGGAGGGCGGGGTCACCCTCGTCCCTGTCGTGGACGCCGACGGCAAGCCCGTCGTCAGCCAGGCGGCGCTAGCCCTGCGCGACGAGCTCGTCACGCACCTAGCCTGCCTGCCGGCGGTCCATGGTGTGCTGGATGCCGTGATCGAGGCGCTCGGGACCGAGCAGGTGGCGGAGATCACGGGCCGCTCGCGGCGGGTGATCCATCGCGACGGCCGCCGGGTCGTCGAGCGCCGCAGCGCCTCGGCCGCCAAGGCCGAGACCGACGCCTTCATGACCGGCAAGAAGCGGGTGCTGATCTTTTCCGACGCCGGAGGAACGGGGCGCAGCTATCACGCCGACCTGGGGGCGGCGAACCAGCAGCGGCGCGTTCACTATCTCGTCGAGCCCGGCTGGCGCGCCGACGCGGCCATCCAGGGCCTAGGGCGTTCGCACAGGACCAACCAGGCCTGTGCGCCGCTGTTTCGGCCGGTGACGACCGACATCCACGGTGAGAAGCGGTTCACCTCCACCATTGCGCGGCGTCTCGACAGCCTGGGCGCCCTGACCCGAGGCGAGCGGCGGACGGCCGGCAACGGCCTCTTCCGCGCCGAGGACAACCTCGAGAGCCCGTGGGCGCACCGCGCGCTGCAGGCCTTCTACATCGGCCTGCACTTCGGCAACGTCGATGCGATGGATCGGGAGACCTTCGAGGCCAAGACCGGCCTTCGGCTTCTGAATGGCGATGGTGACCTCAGGGCCCCCGACGACATGCCGCCGATGAACACTTTCCTGAACCGGCTTCTGGCGTTGCGCATCGACGACCAGAACGCCCTGTTCGCCGCTTTCGACGAGATTCTCGGCTCGATCCTTGAGCGGGCCGCCCAGTCCGGGGCGCTGGACCGGGGCATGGAGGACATCGTCGCCGACGACGTGGTGATCCTGGGCGAGGAGGTTGTGCGGCGCGACGCCGTGACGGGGGCGGAGACCAAGCTCCTGCGCTTCCAGGTCCGCACCCAGCGCACCCTGACCAGCGTCGACGACGCCTTGGCTGGGCTCGACCGCGACAGCCTGGTGTTCGCGGTCAACAGCAAGTCCGGCCGCGCCGCCTTGGTGGTCCGGGGCCTGACCACGACCAACGACGATGACCGGCTGATCCCAGCCGTGCGCCTGATCCGCCCTGAGAAGCGCACGATCGCCTCGCTGAAGGGCTTTGAGGAGTCGGCCTGGGAGGGCGTCGACGAGGCGATCTGGCGGGCGGCTTGGGATCGAGAGATCGCCGAGGCCGATCCTTGGGTGACGCGCGACCTTGTCCTGGTCTCGGGACTGCTGCTGCCGATCTGGACGCATCTGCCTGACAAGGGCGCCTCGGTGCGCCGGCTCAAGGCTCCGGACGGTCGCCACTGGCTTGGCCGTTTGCTCGACCCGGCTCACACGCCGGCGTTGAAGGTCGCGCTTGGCCTTTCCGATGTCGCCCAGGCCTATGGCGATCCCGAGCAGGTGGCGCGGCTGGTGTTGGAGGACGGCGCGGCCTTCGCCCTGTCTGGCGGCCTGTGGTTGCGGCGCTCCAAAGTGATGGACTGTTATCGCCTGGAGGTGGTCGGCGCCTCGAGCGGTGCTCGCCAAATGGCCGCCGCAGTCGGTCTTGCCCAAGGCCGCCTGAGCCCCGGAGCCGCCAGCGCTCGCGGGCGGCTCTCGTTCTGTTTCTGTGAGCCAGCTCGCGTCGGGCCTGGTCTTGGGGCCGTGCGGCATGAGCGTCTTGGGCTGGCGGCGGACCTCGTAGCCGGCCGGGAGTTCGGGCGCGACGTGTCGCGGGACATTCGCGGCGGGGGACGGCCCTTTGGCTCTAAGGACCTCGCCACCCCTCGCCGTCCCCCACAAGGGACGCTGCGCTCAAAGCCCTTGTGGGGGCCGTCGACGGTCGGCGCGAGGCGGTCACGAGCCGACGGGCTCGACCCCCTCTCACGAAGGACATCCCGATGACACTCCCCCTTCCCTCCTCCGATCGTATGACGGCCTATGAGGCCCAAGCCCTGGCGCTCGAAGACATCCGGACCTATCCGCCCGAAGCGGCGCTCGAACAGCTAGGCCACTGCCTGATCACTGAACTCCTCGACGTCGTCGGCGAGACCGCCCTGGAGGACTTCCACGCCCAGATCGGCGAGGCCCTGATCGGCGCCTTCCATTCGGTCGCCCAACGCATCGAGCGCGATGCCGACCGCGCGCGAGACGCGCTCGGCGGCCTGGTCCGCGATTTCGACGGCTCCGAGGTTCTCGACACCGAGATCCAGGAGGCCACGCGGAGGGCGCAGACAGCGGACGTGGCGTGCCTGGCCATGGAAATCGTGCGGGATGCGGCGGCCAACAGCTTTACGACCCTGACCGGCGAGGTCTGGAGCCCTTGGAAGGGCTCGGTGAAGACTTCACGCACCACCTCCGCCCAGATTGAGGCGCGCGACGCGATCCGGGCTAGCAAGGCGCGGAAGCATCAGGCGACTTATCCTGGCGCCACCATCGTGGCGTTTCGAGCTGCTCCGCAGGCCGATACGTCCGACGACGCCAACCGCATCTTTGATGCCCTGAACTGGGCGCAAAGCCAATGGCCGGACATGACCCTGGCGACCTCGGGCGCCAAGGGCGGGGAGAAGCTGGCGATCCGCTGGGCCCAGCAGAAGAAGGTCACGCTGGTGCTCGCCAAGGCCGACTTCGACCGCAACGGGCGGGCCGCGCCGTTCCGGGCCAACGACGAGTTGCTCGCCTTGGAGCCGGTCTGCGTCCTGACCCTGGCCAATACACTTGATGCGCGCCGAGGCGAGGGCCTGCAACCCTTCGGGCCGGCGTTGAACCTGGCGCAGAAGGCGGTTGAGAAGGGTCTTTGCCACTACCCGGTGAAAGCCCGGGGGTGATCTGCTCGGGTGCGGCGGCCGAAAGGTCGCTGCATCTTCTCGTTTGAGAACCGCGAGGGGCCGTTGGCTACGATCTGTCGCCGGGTCTCCCTGGGGGTCTGGGGCGGGCTTCACAGCGATCTCGAAGCGAACCTGGTCCGGGGCCGGACGGCCTCAAGGCGACCTCGCATAGGCGAGGCGTGCGGGGCGGACCCTCCGGTCTTCCCTCGCTGCGCTCGGTGCAGACCGGTTTCCACCCCGCCCGACCCTGAGGCCGGCCGTCTCCCCCGTCCCTGTCGGTCGCACGATCGCGGGAAGAGCCCGCGGATCCGAACCGAGGGAGATGACAATGGCGAGCGAAGCGATGGCGCAAGCGGTCCTGCAACACGCGCATCAATTCTACGACGTCGGCAGCTGGTACGTGGTCGCCGAGTGCTGGGATCTTTGGGCCGTGCTCGAGGAGCTGGACCGGCACGAGACCGAAACCCAGTCGAGCTTCACGCTCGAGACCGGCGCGATCGCGCATTTCGCCAAGATCATCGGCGTCGGGCGGACCATTCACTAACCCCAGCGGGCGGGCCTTCGGGCCCGCCCGCTTCTTCGTGCGGAACACGGGCGGAACAAAATCGCAGGCCTGGGGGTCGGCGTGCTCGGAGGCCCAACCGGTAGCGGTTGGTGATTCGTTCTTTCAGGGGTCAGTCGTCGTCGCCGGTGAGTGCTTTCCAACGCCCGATCGCATGGTCGACGAACCAGGCGGGAAGGTCTTTCCCATCGCGCTGAACGTCGCATCCCCCTCGGAATGCACGTCCAGGATCGCGCCCGGCGGAAGGTCGATGTCGACGTAGAGGTCAAAGTCGTGCGGTTGGGGGATGGCGCCCTTGGATCGGGCGAAGGTGGCCACAACCGCTTCGGCGGCGTCAAAGGCGTGTCGCGTGGCTGACAGAGGCACCACGAGCTCGAGGATGCGCGGCCTGCCTATGGTCGCCAGCCGGCCTTTGAGCGCCTGGTCCCGGAGATGCATCGAGGCGACCTCACCGCCCCAATGGGACATCAACGGCGTGACGCCGCCGTCCTCGACGGGATCAGGGTGCGAGACCATCCAGAACTTTTCGGCCCGTGACTCCAGTTGCGTATGGAACGGGCTGGCGGCGTAAAGCGCGGCCGCTTCATCGGTGCTGAGCATCCCTGCGGCGACCAAGCCCTCGAGCCGAAATTGCAAGGTTGCGGGTGTCGAGGGGTGCGGCCCGTGCTGGCGCAGCGCGTCGACCTCGGCGTCCGTGAGGCGCGTGTAGTGCCAGGCGCGGATGCTGCGTTGGGCCATGTCTCCGATCAGCCCGTCCCGGAACGCGTAGAAGGCCGCGGCGTGGACGTTGGCCGGCCGCAGAATGCTCCTGCCAGGCCCGCGTCCAAGGTCATGGCTGAGGGTGATCTCGTCATCCCGCCGGTAGTAGTCGACCATCAGGTTCTCGTGCGGACGCAGTCGCGCCAGCAGCTCCGGATCGAAAGTCTCGGCGTTCCAGAGGTCGATCGGCGGCGCGGTCATCGGCGGCGGTTCCAGGTCCGGCGGCCGGCGGGTCTTCCCTCCCCTGCCCTTGTGATGCGGATGTGGGGCCTTTGGCGGGCGACAGCAACGCCGGTGGAGACGGATGCGGTTGAGCCCCTGCCTCGGCGTCGGGGCTTGAAGCAGCGTCTTGGCGCTTCGAGGGGCGAGGCGGCGGCAGACGGTCCCCGCGATCAATCTCGCAAACCTAAGCCGGGTCGCTCGGGGTTGAAGCCGACCTCGCAAGCGAGGCGGCCGGGCCGGACCCTCCGGTCTTCGCAAGCTGCAGACCGGTTTCCAGCCCGTCCGGGCGTCATCCCCTCTCTTTCCCCCGGCTTGGACGGTCGCGTGATCGCGGCAGGGACCGCGAGCCGCCCGGGCTCTTCCGGACGGAAGCTGGAGAAAGACGATGCTGAACCAAGTCCAACTGATCGGTTTCACGGGCGCTGAGCCGGAAATCCGCACCACCCAAGGCGGCAAGAAGGTCGCCACCCTGCGGGTCGCCACGAGCCGCTACACCAAGAAGGGCGACGAGCGTAAGGACTACACCACCTGGCACACGGTCGAGATCTGGAACCAGGCGACGGTGACCTGGCTGGCCTCCAAGCCGCTGCCGAAGGGCGCCAAGGTGTTCGTCCAGGGCGAAATCCGCCACGACCGCTACATCGACAAGGACAACCAGGAGCGCTTCTTCTCCAAGGTGGTCATCGCCGCCCCCGGCCACGAGCTGAAGTCGCTGGACCGCCCCGATCACAATCCGGCCGACGAAGACTAGGCCGTCATCTCCCCGCCCGGTTCGCCGGGCGGGGCGTTTCGCGCTAGGTTCGGAATCGGCGTAGCGTGCTCACTGACGGTTAGTCGAATCGGCTCGACATAAACCAATCGGGGGTTTAGAGACCGTGTCGTTCGCTCACCCTCAGTTAGCCGATGGACAGTAAGCTAAACCAGCTTCAGACGCTCCTGCCCGCCGGCCTCCTGGTCGACGGCGCCTGGCTGTCGCATCGCGGCTACTATTCCAGCCTTGTGGCCAAGTACGTCAGCAGCGGCTGGCTGGAGCAGCCGACCCGGGGCGCCTACCGCCGCGCCGGCACCGCGCCGTTGGGGGGCGAGGAGGCGTGGGCCAGCGTCGTGCTGTCGCTACAGCGCCTGCGCCCTCCCCTTCCCGTGCTCGGCGGCCGCACGGCGCTCGAGCTCCTGGGCTTCGGCCACTACCTGTCGCCGACCGGACCCTACGAGCTTCACCTCTATGGGCGAGACGTCCCCCCGCTCTGGGTGCGCCGGCTGCTGGGCGAGCCGCTGGTCTTTCACCGCGCCCGGCTGTTCACCGACGACCCCGTCGCCGGTTCGGTCGCCCGACCGGAGCGCGATGGCGACCATATTCGCCGCTTAGACCGAGACGGCCTGCTGGGCCTGGTCTCGGTCAGCACGGCCGAACGGGCCTTTCTCGAGCTGCTCGACGAAGTGCCGCAAGCGGCCAGCTTCCATGAGGCCGACAAGCTGGTGGAAGGCCTGACGACGCTCAGCCCACGCCGTCTGTCCTACCTGCTCGCCAGCTGTCGGAGCGTGAAGGTCAAGCGACTGGCCCTGTGGTTCGCAGACCGCCACCAGATGCCGTGGGCCAGCCACCTCGATCGACAGGCCGTCGACCTTGGCCAAGGCAACCGCGTGCTGGTCCCAGGCGGAAGGCTCGACCGCACCTACAAGATCACCGTGCCGCGCGAGATGGAGCGGGTATGACCGCTCCGCACTACCGCGCGCAGGTGGCCCTACTGGTCCGACTTCTGCCCTTCCTGGCGGAAGAGCCGGCGTTCGCGCTGAAGGGCGGCACGGCGATCAACCTGTTCTGGCGCGACCTGCCGCGGTTGTCGGTCGACATCGACCTCACCTATCTGCCGGTCGCCGATCGTGAGACGTCGCTGGGCGCCATCGACGCGGCCTTGCGTCGCCTGGCGGCAACCATCGGTGCGGGCGTGCCGCGGTCTCAGGTCGACATTCGTCCCGCCGAGGACGGCTATGTCCGCAAGCTCGGCGTCCGGGCCGACGGCGCCCAGGTCAAGATCGAGGTCACGCCGGTCCTTCGCGGCGTGGTGTTCGCGCCTGAACGGCGCGCGGTCTCGGCGCGGGTGGAAGACGGTTTCGGGTTCGCCGAGGCCAACCTCGTGTCGTTCTCCGATCTCTTTGCGGGGAAGATGGTGGCCGCGCTTGACCGGCAGCACCCCCGCGACCTCTTCGATGTACGCGACCTGCTGGCTATCGAGGGTCTCACGCGGCCCTTGATGGACGCTTTCCTGGTCTATCTCGTCAGCCACAACCGGCCGATGGCCGAGGTGTTGGCGCCCAACCGCAAGCCGCTGGCCGAAGAGTTTGGTCGCACGTTCGAAGGCATGACCGACGAGGTGGTGACGCTTCAGACGCTCGAACAAGCGCGGGAGGATCTGATTGCGGGCGTGCAGGCCGCCCTGACAAACGCCGACCGCAAGTTCCTACTCAGCGTGAAGCGGGGCGAGCCCGACTGGGCGCTGGTCGGCCTGCCGCAGGCCGCCGAACTCCCGGCGGTGCAATGGAAGCTGCGCAACCTCGACCAACTCGGCCCCGACCGTCGGCAAGCGCTGACGGATCGCCTTAGGATGGTGCTGGGCCTATGATTCTCCAGCGGATTTCCGACTTACCAATTGGTAAGCCCCTCCCCTTTCACCCCCTGGCCGGAGGCCGTCGATGAGCAAGCGCGCCGTCCGAGACCAGGAGTTCGATCTCTTCATTCCCCGCATGAACAGCCTGCCGCTGAAGGATCAGCGCGAGCTGATGGAGCGGCCGTTCTTCTCGCTGTCCAAACGCAAGCGGCTGAAGCCGATCGAGTACACCAGCCCGGAGGGCGACACCTGGGTGCATGTCAGCGCCAACCCCCTGTTTGGGATCGCGACGATCTGGGACGCCGACATTCTGATCTGGGCGACCTCGCGGCTGAACCAGCAGCGCGAGAAGGGCGGCAACGATCTGTCGCCGACGCTGCACACGACCGCGCACGAGCTTCTCAAGGCGATCCGCCGCGACACCGGCGGCAAGGGTTACAAGGATCTGGAGGCGGCGTTGCATCGCCTACAGGCGACGACGATCCAGACCTCGCTCCGCGCCAGCAAGCGCGACAAGCGCGCCCAGTTCGGCTGGCTCGACGAATGGACCATGGACGTCGATCCCGCGACCGGCGTCGTGCGCGGCCTCACCATCACGCTCTCGAAGTGGGTGTTCGACGGCCTGATGGGCGACAAGACGTTGCTCACCCTGCACCCCGACTACTTCACCCTTGCGGGCGGGCTGGAGCGGGCGATCTACCGCATGGCGCGCAAGCACGCGGGCGACCAGCCCAAGGGCTGGGTGTGCCGGGTCAGCGTCCTGCACGAGAAGTCCGGCAGCGAGAGCCCGCTCAAGCAGTTCAACTACATGCTGAAGAAGATCGTCGAGGCCAACGCCCTGCCCGACTACGAGCTGGCTTTCACGACTACGAACGACCGCGCATCCGCCGTCCACTTCGTGCGGCGCGGCGCGGCTGAGCGCGCTCAGCTCAAGGCGGAGCTCGACGCCGAGTCGGCGCGGAGGTCCCGGATGGCGGCTGAAGATGCCCGCGCTACCGAGGTCGATGCGATGATCGACCGTCGTCGTGTCCGGGACTCGGGGGATCAGTGACCTTTCCCTCGGGGTTTCGATGACCGGCGGCTCGGGGGATCGATGACCAGGTTTCGGGGGATCGTTGACCGGGCCGTTGCAGAAACCCAAGCGGCGATTGGGTTTTTTGGCTCTTCGACGCCGCCTAACCTTGTCTAACCCTTCCCATTAAAATCCTCTGTAACGGCCGCGGCGGAACCGTCGTCGACCTCTCGCTTCGAGCCTTGAAGGGCTCGAGCGGAGGTCGCCTTTAACCTTTCGTTTATTGTATTGGCGCCAGAACTTGGCAAACTTCGGTCACACTGATCGAAATTTGCAAAGGGAAGCCCCATGGCGGCGACAGCCTCGCTCGAACGCGCCAGCTCGACGCCGGTCCTTTACGAGACCATGGAGGCGCTGAACCAGCGCGCCCACGCGGTCATGGAGCGGCTGCGCGCCACGGTGTTCGCGCCCGACGCTCAGAAGACGCTCGACGTCCGCTTCGCCATCGGCAAGGCGGCCGAGATGGTGGGCCGGACCACAGAAGCCATTCGGCAGGCCGAGGCTGACGGTCGGCTTCCCGCCCCCCGCCTGACCGCCACGGGCCGTCGCGAGGGCTACACGTTGGCCGACGTCAACGCGATGCGTGACCTGTTCGGCACCCGCCCTGGCCGCGCTGACAGCGACCCGCCGCTCGTCATCGCCGTTCAGAACTTTAAGGGCGGCGTCGGCAAGAGCACCCTGGTCTGCCACTTGGCGCAGTCGCTGGCCCTCAAGGGCTATCGGGTGGCGGTGCTCGACTGCGACAGCCAGGCCAGCACGACGACGGTGTTCGGCTTCAACCCCGACGCTGACATTGACGATGACGAGACGCTCCTGCCGTTCTTCCGGCACGGCGACCAGACCGATCTTCGCTACGCGATGCGCCCGACCGCCTGGCCGGGCATCGACCTGCTGCCGGCGAACCTTGGGCTCTACAACGCCGAGTACGAGGCGGCCGCGCGGGTCCGCGGCAACCCCAAGGATTTCGATCGCCTGCGGCATGGGGTCGAGGACCTCATGCGCGACTATGACGTGGTCCTCCTCGACCCGCCGCCGGCCCTTGGCATGATCTCGCTGGCCGTGCTTCGAGCCGCTAACGCCCTGCTGATCCCGACCCCGCCCTCGACGGTCGACTTCGCGTCGACCTCGCACTTCCTGCGCATGGCGGTCGAGACCATCGAGGTGCTTGACGACCGGCTCGGCGCGAAGGCCTTCAACTTCGTCAAGGTCGTCGCCACCAAGGTCGACGAAGCCAAGAGCGCCCACGTTCAGATTCGCGAGATGATGCAGTCGGTGTTCGGCGCCGAGATGCTCCGCGCCTCGCTGCTCGACTCGGCCGAGATCGACAATGCCAACGTCCAGCTGCGCACGGTCTACGAGATGTCGAGCAACTCGAAGACCCATGAGCGCTGCCGCAACAACCTGGATCTGCTGAACGACGAGGTCGAGCTCCTGATCCGCAAATCCTGGCCCAGCCATCGCCAGGCGCTGCGCCAATCGGGCGTGGCGTAGGGGAGGGGACCATGAGCACCGCAGGCAAGAACCGCAGCATCCTTTCCGGCCTCGTCGACGGCCCCGCGCCGGTCACCGAAACCCCGAAGCCGGCCCCCGCCGCGGCGACCCCGGCCGCACCGACGCCGTCCGTCGCGGCGCGTGGCCCCGAACGCCTGGGATCTCGGCTCAGCAGCCTGTCCCGCGTGACCTCTGGCGATGTGAAGGAGAAGACCCTTCATCTGGTCGATCCGGCGCGGGTGCGGATGTGGGCTCGGCACAACCGTCGCTACGACCTGCTCAGCGAGCAGGCCTGCTCGGAGCTGCTCGAAGGGCTGCGCTCGCAGGGCGAGCAGGAGTTTCCGGCGATCGTCCGCACCGTCTCCGATAACCCGGACTTCGACTACGAGGTCATCTGCGGGGCGCGTCGCCACTGGTCGGTGAGCTTCCTGCGCAATGTCGAACACCGGCAGATCAAGTTCCTGATCGAGGTCCGCGACCTCGACGACGAGGCGGCCTTCCGGCTGTCCGACGTCGAAAACCGGGCCCGTGACGACATCTCCGACTACGAGCGCGCCATCGACTATCGGGGCGCCGTCGACGACTATTACGGCGGCATCGCCCGCCGGATGGCCGAACGGATGGAAGTCCACGAGGTCTGGCTGTCGCGCTTCCTCGAGTTGGCCAAACTCCCGCAACAGATCGTCGACGCCTTCGGCGACATCCGCCAGCTGCGGGAACACCATTCGCGGGCGATCAAGCCGCTCTTGAAGGTCGATGCGACCCGCATCAAGGTCATGGCGTCGGCCAAGAAGCTCGCCGCCGATCAGGCGGAACGACGCGCCGCGGGCCAGCCCCTCATCGAAGCGGCCAAGATCATCGAGACGCTGAAAGCAGCGGCGGCAGGCAAGTCTGCCGCGCCGTCGCCTAAGCCGGGTCTGCAGACGGTCTCCAGCCCGGCCGGGGTCGCCTTGTTCCAGCTCGCGCCCAAGGGTCCGAAGCGCGCGATCATGGACCTGGCGCTCGACGCCAATGCGACGAACGAAGACTTTCAACGCGCGTTCGCTGAGGCGCTGGCGACCCTTCGCCCCGATCGCTGAACTTACCGATTGGTAAGTCGGCTATCGCGGACTTGGAGAAGGTTCGGGTTATCGTTGACCCCGGAGCCTCGGCTAGCCGTGCGGTACGCTTGTCGCGCACTATAAATGCAATAAAAGTGCTTCTGACCTTTCGTTGTGAAGGTCGCCCCGGAGCCGTTGCATGCCGTCCGCGCTCGACGTTCGCCGCCTTAGACCGCTCGTCGTCGCGGCGCTTCTGATCGGCGGCCTGGCCGCTCTGACGGCGTTGAACGTCAGCGGGCCGGTCGTTCTCGCCAATACGACGGCAAGCGAGCCGAAAGGCCTCTACGTGCGCCGGCCAGGACCCATCGTCGTCGGCGCGCTGGTCGCCTTCAGAACCCCGGACGCCGCGTTTCCTTACGCGGATCACAAGCTCGCCTATCTGCGGCATCGTCCGATCCTGAAGGCGGTCGCCGCTGGGCCTGGAGACCTCGTCTGCACGACGACGGGGCGTCTCGTGATCAACGGCGCCGATCGCGCCGCGATCTGGCGGATCGACGGGGAGGGGCGGGCGCTGCCACGCTGGGAGGGGTGCCGGCGTCTGCACAGCGACGAGGTCTTCGCCTTCTCAAATCGAGTGCCCAACAGCTTCGACAGTCGCTACTTCGGCCCGGTCTCGCGCAACGCAGTGATCGGTGTCTTCTTGCCCCTGCGCTTGCCCACGGAGGCCTCCTGATGGACCCGGCGGCCTTGGCGGGTCTCTGCCTCCTGCTGGCGCGCGGCGCAGCCCCAGCGCCACTCCCAGCCGGCGTGGTTTGCCCGCCCGCAGCATCACCAGGCGTGGTGCTGGACGGGACCGACTTGGCGGCGAAGGTGGCCACCTCCGAAGCCCGCGACGCCATCGCCAGGGTGGCTTTCGCCGAGGCGGGCAACCAAGGCGACTCCGGATTAGCCGGGGTGGTCTACACGATCCTCAATCGCCTCGCGGACGGTCGATGGGGCGGCACGGTCGACGGGGTGCTGAACGCCCGGTCGCAGTTCGAGCCAGTGATGCGCGCTGGCGGCGACTGGCGCGCCTTGCCGGCGGTCGCCGCGTCCGACCGGGCCCGGGTTGAGACCATTCTCAATCTGGCGCTGGAGGGCCGACTTCCCGACCTGACAGGCGGCGCGCGCTACTTCCAGAACCCGGCCATCGTGGCGTCGCGGGCGCGGGCTGGGAAGGTCGCGCCGAGCCTCGTCAATTTCGGCGGCCAGGCTCCCTCCGCGATCATCGGCGCCCACAGCTTCTATAGGGGCCAGGAAGGGCCCGCGCCGGGCCGCGCGAGCGCGTCCTCGGCCAGCCAGATGTCGTTGTTCGTCGGGGAAAATCGGGCCGGCCCGGTCAACGATACCCCGAACGCTGAAGCCGGCGGAGCGGAGGAGGGCAGGCGGCCTTCAACCCCTCCCAACGGTGATCCGTCGCGCGGGCTTTTCGTGACCGCTGAAGGCGTGATCGGGGTCGATCCGCGCTAGGGCGCCGGTCGCCACTCGGCATCCAGATCGGCGTAGTCCGCGTCGATCTCGGAGGGTCGAAAGTCGCTCTCCTCGGCCATCGCTTCCTGCACCATCGCGTCGAAGTCGGGGGTCTCGCGCAGGGCCTTCGCCGCTGCTTCGTCCAGCCCGTCGTCGAGGTCGCCGCCCGGACGCAAGGGGAGGGGTGCGCCTCCCAAGAGATCGCGCACAGTTAGTCGGTCCTTCGGGGTCTCGACGCGGCGATTCAGGACGTCGAGTAGGCTGGTCAGGGTTTCGGTTTCACCGGCCGCGACCGCTTCGATCACCTCGGCGAGCAGAGCCCCGCCGATGATGATCTTGCCCCGCGTTTCACGCCGGCGGCGGTCGATCGCCCACAGGGCTTCGAGCCGCTCAACACGCGCCTTCAGCACGCCGAACCGCTCCGCGTCATCGGTGATCTCGTCGAGCGGCCGCGTATGCCGACGACCATGGACGCCGCTTCGACCCTGGTCGCGAAGAGCGGTCTCGAGCTCCGCCAAGCGCGCCGTCAGACGGGCTTCTTCGTCGACCGTCTGGCGAACCTTACGGGTCTCAGCTCTTGCGACCCAGAGGTCTTTGCGGCGGGCTTTCTGGGCCTCGGTCCTGGGTCGATACTTCGAAGGCCGGGCGTTTCGACGACGTTTGTCCATGACCATCGCGCGCACCAAAACTGGCATAATTCGCCCTTGCGCACTTTCACTATCATTTAAGTGCAATCTGGTCCATCGTGGTCGGCGGATCGGATTGAGGACAATGGCGCATATACCGGTCGGTTGGGCTACGCCCACGACCGAGCGGTCAGGCGGCGCCCGACACCCTCAACCTCGGCCCAGCCCCAGGGCTGTTCGTCGGTGGAGCCAAGGGCGTTGCCCTTAGCGATCCCTCGGCCTTCAGCCGGTTCGAGGAGAGCGTCGCGTGGCGTCGTACCTGTGCCAGGTGCAGACCATCCAAAGGGCGGCCGGCCGCTCGGCTGTCGCCGCGGCCGCCTATCGCTCAGGCCAGGCCCTGACCGACGAGCGTCTGGCGATGGAGTTTGATTTCGCCGGCAAGGCGGGGGTCGAGTTCGCGGAAATCCGGCTGCCCCAGGACGCCCCGCAGGGGCTCGCCGATCGCCAGATGTTGTGGAACGCGGCCGAGCAGGCGGAGGCGCGCAAGGACGCCGTGCCGGCGCGCGAAGTGTTGCTCGCCTTGCCGCACGAGCTGGACTTCGAACAGCGCCGCGCCCTGGTCCGCGACTTCGTCGACCAGTTCGTCACCGCGCGCGGCATGATCGCCGATATCGCCATGCACGTGCCCGGCAAGGAGGGCGATCAGCGCAACTATCACGCCCACATCCTGCTCACGACGCGCCGTGTTTCTCCCAAGGGATTTGGACCCAAGGACCCGGCGTGGCGCACACCCCAGCAGGTCCGGGATTGGCGCGAGGGCTGGGCCGATTTGCAGAACGAACATCTTCGCCGCCATCTCGGTCCGGACGCGCCGCAGGTCTCTCACTTGAGCCTCGCCGAACAGGGCATCGACCGTGTGCCGACGCAGCACATGGGGCCTGAGGCGACGGCGATGGAACGCAAGGACGAGCGCACCGAACGCGGCGAGCGCAACCGCGATATCGAGGTCCGCAACGATGCGGCGGATCGGCTCCGGCGTGACTACGCCGACACCGCCGATCGCTTGGCCGGAGCCGCACCCCGTATCGAAGCGCCGGTCGACCAATTGGTCGCCGAAGCCCGGCGCGTTCGTGAGACTTTGATCACCGAGCGCGCGACCTGGCAGGGCGAGCACGACGCCCTGAAACCGCGTCGTGCGCCGACCGAGAAAGGCGTCGAGCGTGAGGTTCTTGAGGCCGACGACACCGCCTTGCGGATGGCGCGCATGCGTCTGTCGCGCACCGAAACGCGCGTGCGTCGGAGCCGCGAGCGACGCCTCGAACTGGTGGCTTGGATCCGCAATCCGGCGCGCATGATCTGGGCGAAGCACGCCGAACTGAACGCGCTGGCGAAGGCGCGCCGGACCGTGTGCGAGGCAGAGGTCCGGCTGGCCTTGCGGCGTCAATGGCTGGCGTCGCCGACAGGCCAAACCTGGGTCGCCGCGCGTCGTCAGCCGGCGCTCGATCAGGCCGCCGAAGCGGCGCGCAAACGGCGCACCTTGGTGCGGAAGATCAAGCGCATGGATCGGCGCATCGCCTCGGCGACGCGCACCCTCAACGACCTGGTGATCGCCCGTGAACTGGGGCAGCGGCAGCTGCGCGTTCCGTCCCATTCTCCGGACGCCACGCGCTTCATCCGCGACGTCGGCGCCCCCGCGCGCGAAGCGATCAGCCGCTTCCCCGCGCCGGCCCGCGCCCAAGTCATCGACCGTCTCAATCGAGGGCAGGGACAGTCGATCGCCAAGACCCTGTTTCCAGGCGGATAGGGCGCACGCATGACCGCATCAAAGCGTCTTCGCATCGTGTTGCCGTTTGCCGCCCTGGCCCTGTTACTGGGGCTCGTGGTGGCCACCCAGATGGTGGCTGCGGCGTTCCATTATCCGCGCGCCTTCGGGTCCGGTTGGGCCGACGTGGCGGGCGTGCGCCTCTATCCGCCGTGGGCGGTGCTCAGCTGGTACGGACGCTGGGCGGCGCGTTATCCGAAGGCGTTCGACGAGGCGAGCCTTTGGGGGCTCGCCGCCGCCATGATTCCCCTAGGGATCGCCATCGGACTGACCCGCCGGTTTCGTCGCCAGCCGCCGGCGTTCGGCCGCGACGCCTGGGCGGAGCTGGAGGATGTCCGCCGCGCCAAGCTGATCGACCCGAAGGGCGAGGTGAGTGGCCGGGTGCTTGGGCGGTTCGACGGGCGCTACCTCACCTACGGCGGGGTCGAGCACGCCATCATCGTCGGCGCCTCGCGCTCGGGGAAAGGCGCCGGTCACGTCGTTCCCACGCTCATCGCGTGGCCGCAAAGCGTCTTCGTCTACGACCGCAAGGGCGAGCTGTGGCACATCACGGCCGACCATCGGAAGCGCTTCAGCCACGTCTTCTATTTTGCCCCGACCGACCCGGCGACGGTGCGCTGGAATCCGCTCTTCGAAGTCCGCAAGGGCATGATGGAGATCGCCGACATCCAGAACGTCGTGGGCATCCTGGTCGACCCCTTGGGCCGCAAGGCAGGCGACCTCAGCTTCTGGGACCAGAGCGCGACCGACTTCTTCACCGCCATCATCCTGCACGTCCTCTACAGCGAGCCGGACACCCGCAAGAACCTGGCCCAGGTGCGGCGGCTGCTGATCAACATCGAGCCGACGCTGCATGCGATGCTGCACACCGCGCACCGGCTACGCCCGGACCTCCACGCCGCCGATGGCCTGGCCCGCGACAGCGACGGCCAGACGATCCCCGAGGGGCATCCGGAGGTGCTCCTGGGCGCCACGGCGCTGGCCGGGATGGACGAGCGGGTGAAGTCCAACGTCCTGGCCACCTGCCGCGCCTCGCTGTCGCTGTGGGCCGATCCCCTGGTCGAGCATGCCACCAGCTGGTCGGACTTCTCGATCGGCGACCTGGTGTGCTCGGAGGCGCCGGTCAGCTTCTACCTGATCACCCCGCAGGCTCACGCCGACCGCCTGGCGTTCCTGGTCCGGGTGTTCATCCGCCAGACCATCAACAGCCTGATGGAGAGCGAGCACTACGACAGCCGACGGCGGCGCAAACGCCATCGGCTGCTGCTCATGCTGGACGAGTTTCCGAAGCTCGGCGCCCTGCCGTTCCTGGAGAACGCCATGGGCGAGATGGCGGGCTACGGCCTGACCGCGCACCTGATCTGCCAAAGCTTCAATGACGTCTTTTCGCGCTATGGCGACAAGACCCCGCTGTTCGACAACATGCACATCACCGCGGCCTTCGCGACGTCCGAGCCGACGTCGATCGAGAAGGTCACGCGGCGGGCCGGCAAGGCGCTCGAACTGCGCGACAGCTTCTCCGATCCGCGCAGCCTGTTTGGCCGGGCGCATCGCTCGACGTCGCAGTCCGAGCAGCAGCGCTACATCCTGTCGGAGGAGGACGTGCGCGGCCTCGACGACCGCAAGCAGTTCCTGTTCGTCAACAACTGCAAGCCGATCCGAGCCGACAAGATCCGCTACTACGAGGAGCCGTTTTTCCAGGCCCGAACCGGCGATTATTTCCACGGCGTCCCGGCAGCCTACGTCCAGGAGCCCGGCAAGGCCGACCTGCCGGGACTGGCCCACAACGACTGGCTGGGCGTGCGGCCGGCAGGGCCCCCGCCGCCGCCCTTCAAAGGCGTCGCCGCGCCCGTCGCGCCGCCGGCCGACGCCATCGATCCCGACGACTACCTGACCCCCGAACCGATCGGCGCCATCCGGCCGGACGATGACGACGGCTTGGACTGAGGACGCCCATGACCACTTCGAATGTGATCGTCGCCGACCGCAAGGTGGCGGCCCTGCGCCAAGCCATGGGGCCGATCATCGCCCAGGCGCTCGCCGACAAGCGCGTCGTGGAGGTGATGGTCAATCCCGATGGCAAGATCTGGACGGACCGGATCGGGGAGGGGAGGGCGTTCACCGGGCATCGGCTGGAAGCCTCGGACGCCGATCGCATCCTGCGGCTTCTGGCCGACCATGTCGGCGAGGTGGTCACGCGGGACCGACCGCGGATCAGCGCCACCCTGCCCGAGACCGGGGAGCGGTTTCAGGGGGCCTTCATGCCCATCGTGGCCAGCCCAGCCTTTGCGATCCGCAAGCGACCGGAGATCGTCTTCACGCTCGACGACTACGTCGAGGCGCGGATCCTCTCAGGCGCGCAGGCGGCGACCTTGCGGGCGGCGGCCGAGGGACGGCTCAACCTCCTGATCGCCGGCGGCACAGGCTCGGGCAAGACCACCCTGGCGAACGCCATCCTGGCGGAGGCGGCGTTCGCCGGCGACCGGGTGATCCTGATCGAGGATACCGCCGAGCTGCAATGCGCGGCCGCCGACAAGGTCGAGCTCCTGACCAAGCGCACCGAGCCGGCCGTCACCATGACTGACCTGGTGCGCGACACCCTTCGGCTTCGCCCCGACCGGATCATCATCGGCGAGGTCCGGGACGGCTCGGCCCTGGACCTGCTGAAGGCCTGGAACACGGGTCATCCCGGGGGTCTGGCGACAATCCATGCCAACAGCGCCGCCGAGGCGCTGACACGACTGGAAGACTTGATCGGCGAGGTGACCCAGCGCGTCCCGCACCGCGCCATCGCCCAGGCGGTCAATCTGGTGGTCTTCATCGAGCGCACCGCGACGGGGCGGCGGGTGCGGTCGGTCACCCAGGTCTGCGGCTGGGACGGAGAGCGCTATGTCTTGGAGGACGTCGTCGATGCGCCGTCCGCAGAGGGTGGCAGCAGCAACTCGTAAGGCTCGCACCCCAGCGCCTGCGCCAGACGGCCGACGAGGTCGATGCTGGCGGCGTAGACGCGCCGCTCGAGCGCGCTGACGTAAGTCCGGTCGATGCCCACCTGACCGGCGAGCTCTTCCTGCGACAACCCCATCGACTTGCGGGCTTGCTTCAAGTTCGCGGCCAGGATGTCTCGAATCTCCATCGACCAGAGAGCACGGCGATGTAGAGTATTTCACCACGGAGTATTCTATTCATTTGCGCGCGAGGCGGTGTTGGACCTGAGCCCCGAAGACCAGCTTGCCGGCGCCAATGGTAAGCTTGTCCTGTTCCTGGCCAGCTTGCTGCAGCGGGCGAACGTCGTGTCCGTCGCCGAATTCGGCGAGCTGTTGGATGTGTTCGCGCTCAGCGTCGGCGAGACCGACCCGGCCGAAGGCCGCATCCTTGCCCAGTGGGCGGCCGCGACCCGGGCAGGAGACGGCAGCTAGGCCCGACGCTCCTCTCAGCCAACCCGGCATTCCAGTCGTAGGGGCGGCTACCTAAAGTTCCTCGAGTTCTGCTGGAGCGTGGCGATGTGCAGGTCGGGAATGAAGATGTCCCGGGCCTTGGGGCCCTTGGGCGGCGC
>JAFKGN010000016.1 GCA_017307205.1 Caulobacterales bacterium | reverse complement strand
TTTTGCCGCTTGGACGCATTCAGCGTCCGCCCATGCGATCGCAAGCGGCGGGCAAGCACCCGCCGCTTTTAAGCTTTTGATTTCACGAGAATTTTGGAATGTACGCCCGGCGAACCCGGCGCATTCGGCGCGGCAGAAACAGCCGCGGCGGCAGGAACTGCCGCGTTAGTTTGGGGTCAGGCCGCCTCGGGTCGGGCCGAAAGGCCCTGCATGATGATGCGGTTCACGTCGATCAGCGCACCGATGTCCTCGCGTTTGCGCATCACGAGGCTGGTGTGCTTGCCGACCCAGAGGCTCAGCGAAATGATCTGGGCGCGCACAGGGGCCGGCAGGCCATTCTTGGGGTCGGCGCAATCGGTGGCCAGGGTCGACCAGAGGCGACGATTCCAGTCGAGCGCACGCATGCGGGCGCCGTGGTCGTGCTCAGCGGCGTCCGCCGCGCTCATGAGGGCGCGGGTCACCTGGCCGAAGAGGCGGTATTCCGCCTCGCGCGGGCTCTCAGCTCTCGCTGTCGCCTGCTGATAAGCCTGGAGGGACATGGCCAAACCTCTAGTCTTCGTACTCGATCAGCTTCCGCGCCAGCATCAGGGCCTTGTAGTACTCACGGGCCATGGCGTGGCGGGAGATGTTCACGCAATCGGCCAGCACCTGAGGCTGCTGGATGACGCCCATGAACTCGGACAGGCGTCGCACAAACTCGGCGTAGTATTTATCGGCGCCGGCCTCATCGAGGTACATCATCATCACCGGGAAATAGATCCGGCGGGCGGGGGAGTTCGCCTCCCCTTCCTGCATGATGTCCTTCTCGCGCAGGACGGACGCCTTGTTCTGCAGCAGGAGCACCCCGCGGCGGTCGCCGTTCTGGACGACAGCCCCGTTGATGACGAACCGTTCTCCCGGCTTTAGCGACAGCTTGAGCGCCACAAATCTCTCCGCGCGGCCGGGCCGCCCCTGTAGCCCGATTTCGATAGGGATCGCCGGTTAACGGGGCGTTGCGGCGAACACGGCCTTAAGCCGCGGTTTACCATGATGCGACCAAGGGTTGCGTCAGTCCAGACGTGGGCCCGATGTGGCCGAGCGGGGGTCAAAGACACCATGCCGACCAGTCGCTCCCGCCGCCCGGGCCGCCCCGCGCCCAGCGCTCCGAACGTCGCCGTTTCGGGCCTGGCGGGCGCCGCCGGATCGGCCGCCGCCCTCGCGCGTCTCGACCGCGCGGCCTTGGAAATCAAAACCTTACGGGTCCGCCCGGCCCTGCAGGCCGCCGTCGCCGCCCTGAAGACCGACGATGCGGCCACCGCCGCCCGCTTCGCCCTTCAGGCCCTGGAGCTCGACGAGCAGAACGGCCTCGCCTGGCACCTGCTGGCCATCGCCCGCGAGAAGGCCGGAGCCTTCGCCCAATCGATTCAGGCCTACGAAAAAGCGCTCGCCCTGCTGCCAAATGCCGCAGAGGTGGCCAACGACCTCGGCCGCCTCGCCTATCGCATGGGCATGAAGCCGGTCGCCGAGAAGCTGTTCCGCCGATATCTCGACCATAAGCCGGGCTCGACGGAGGCCGCGAACAACATCGCCTGCGCAATCCGCGACCAGGGCCGCTACGACGAGGCCATCGAATTCCTGCGCCCGGCGATCCTGGCCAAGCCCGACCGGCCGATGCTGTGGAACACCATGGGCACGATCCTGTCCGAGCAGGGCGATCCGGACAGCGCCAAGACTTTCTTCGACGAAGCCCTGCGGCTGGATCCGGCCTTCGCCAAGGCCCGCTACAACCGCGGCAACGCCCGCCTGGCGCTGGGCGAACTCGACGACGCCCTGGCCGACTGCGACGGCGCCATGGCCTCGCCCCTGCCCGCCTCCGAACGCCAGATGATGCGGCTGGCCCGCTCGACCATCCAGATCGCGCGCGGCGCCATCGGCGAGGGCTGGGACGACTACGAGGCGCGCATCGATCCCGATTTCGGCGACGCCACCAAATTCCTCGTGCCGCGCCCGCGCTGGACGCCCGGCGCCGACCTGGCCGGCAAGACCCTGCTGATCATGGGGGAACAGGGCCTCGGCGACGAAGTGCTGTTCGCCAACCTGATTCCCGACGTGGTGCGCGCGCTCGGCCCGAACGGCCGGCTGTTCATCGCCGTCGAGAAACGCCTCGTGCCGCTGTTCGCCCGCGCCTTCCCGACGGCGGAGATCGGGCCCCACTCGACCTTCAACGTCGACGGTCGCCTGACCCGCGGCGCGACCTTCGTCGGCGACCTGAATGCTGTCGACCTGTGGACGCCGATGGGCTCGCTGCTGCGCCAGTATCGCCGCACGCTTGACGCCTTCCCGGCGACGGGCGGCTTCCTGCCGGCCGATCCGGCCCGGGTCG
>JAFKGN010000015.1 GCA_017307205.1 Caulobacterales bacterium | reverse complement strand
GCCGGTTTCGCCGGTGCGGATCCGCACGGCTTTCTCGACGCTCAGCACGAAGATCTTGCCGTCGCCGATCTTGCCCGTGGCCGCCGCGGCCTTGACCGCCTCGACCGCCTTGGCGGCGGCGGCGTCATCGACCACCGCCTCGAGCTTCACCTTCGGCACGAAGTTCACCTGGTACTCGGCGCCGCGGTAGATTTCGGTCTGGCCCTTCTGACGGCCGTAGCCCTTCACTTCCGAAACCGTCAGGCCTTCGATCCCCGCCGCGACGAGCGCTTCGCGCACCTCGTCGAGCTTGAAGGGTTTGACGATCGCAACGATCAATTTCATTCGACTGCTCCTCGCAGGCTTGAGGCCCGCGTCCCCGTTTGTTGGTCGATCCACACCGAGCGCGGCTGGCTCGGACACGCCAGGGTCAACCGCTTGGCCAAGCTATCGGCAGGGCGCGGCGGGGCAGGGCGCGGCGTTTAGGAATCCTTCAAGATTGGGGCGAGGCTGCACAAAGAGCGGTCAGTTCCTGCCCTGACGGCCTAAATCTTGTGCGAAATGGGCGTCGAGCGGGCGTGGTCGCCCGGCCGCCGCCGCGCTAGCCTGGGGTGTTCGAACGGGGGAGGGCGGCCGTGGGGCCCATATCGCCGAAGCTGGTGCCGGTGCTGATGCTGCTGGCGTCCAACGTGTTCATGACCTTCGCCTGGTATGGCCACCTCAAGCACCGCACGGCGGCGCTGTTCATGGTCATCCTGACCAGCTGGATGATCGCCTTGCCGGAGTACGCCCTGGCCGTGCCGGCCAACCGCATCGGCGCGGCGGTCTATTCCCCGGCGCAGCTGAAGACCATCCAGGAGGTCATCACTCTCACGGTCTTCGCCGTCTTCTCGGCCACCTACCTGGGCGAACCGGTCAAGCTTTCGACCCTCCTCGGCTTCGGTCTGATCGCCCTCGGCGCTGGGGTCGTGTTCCTCGGCAAGTAACCCGGGGTTAGCTTCACGAAGCCGTGATCCTCGGCAACCTCGGCCGCCGGTGAAGCGTACTCGGAGGGCCTCCGTACGGACGCCGATCCGCGCCCGCCAACCCGGAAAAGCCCTTGAGGAACGCCATGACCCCCACCCGCATCATCCTCGGCGTCGCCGCCGCCTTCACCCTGGCGGGCGCCGCCGCCCACGCCCAGGACGCCATGACCCCGCCGCCGGCCTCGCCGGCCGAGGGCGCGGTCAATCCGCCCGCCGCCACCGCGCCCGCCGCCGAAGATCGCAGCGCCGCCCCGATGGCGCCGATGGCCGCCGAAGCCGCTCCGGCCCCCATGGCTGCTCCCTCCGCCGCCGCCATGGGTGCCGACGTCTCGACCACTGTCAGCTCGAGCGCGACCCCCGTCGCCGGCACGGTCACCGTCACCACCCTGACCAACGGCCCGGTGCCGGACACCGCTGAGAACCGCGCCAAGTACGGCTCCCCGATGTCCCGCGTCGGCAAGATGACTCGCGCCGCGGGCAACTGATAAGAGGGTTCCGTCGAGGACCCAGAGCTTCCGGGGGTCGTGGCGCAGGTCGCGACCCCCTCTGCTTGTAAAAAAGGAAAAGAGATCGATGCTGAAACGCCTGTTCGCCACCGCCGCCGTCATGTCCTTCGTGGGTGGCGTCGCTTTTGCTCAAACGCCGGCTGCGCCCGCCGCGCCGCCCGCCGCCGCTCCGGCGCCGGCTGCTGCCCCCGCCGTGCCCGCCGGTCCGCCGGTCGTCGCCGCCGGCGACCTGGTCGCCACCGCCAAGGCCTCCGGCCAGTTCACCATTCTTCTGAAGGCTCTGGACGCGGCCAACCTGACCGCCGTCCTGCAGCGCAACCCGAACCTGACTCTGTTCGCCCCCACCGACGCCGCGTTCAACGCCCTGCCGCCGGGCAAGCTCGATGAGCTGCTGAAGACCGACAACGCCGCGGTTCTCCAGAAGCTGCTGACCTACCACGTCATCAACGCCCCGGTGGACTCGTCCAAGATCAAGGGCGCCAAGGGCGGCGTGAAGACGGTCGAGGGCGCGGAAGTCCAACTCGATGGCTCGGGCGAGGCCCTGATGGTCGACAGCGCCATCATCGTCCAGGCCGACGTGCGCGCCACCAACGGCACCCTGCACGTTATCGACAAGGTCCTGATCCCCAGCGACGTGCCGCAACTCGCCTCGGCGGCGGCCACCGGCACGGCGGCCCCCACCTCGGCCGTGGCCCCGACCGGCGCTCCGCAAGCCACCGCCCCGGTGAACACCCCGGCGGCCGGCGCCGCCGCGCAATAAGACTGATAAGTCTGCGCGCGGCGCAGGCTGTTCGCTTGAAGCCGGAGTCGGCGGGCCCTATGGTCCGCCGATTTTTTTCTGGGCGATCCCAGAGCTGCTTCGAGACCGC
>JAFKGN010000014.1 GCA_017307205.1 Caulobacterales bacterium | reverse complement strand
AGCCTCGGTGCTGAAGTCCAAGGTCTCGGCGCCGACGCGGACAGTGCTGTTCATATACCCGGCGGGCAGGCGGAAAAGCCGGCCATTGAGCACCAGCTCAGCGTCGGCCGAGGTGCTGACCGAGTTCGAGGTGTCGCGGGACAGGTCCGCCGTGCGACGCACACCGGTCCGAACAGCCTCGGTGCTGAAGTCCAAGGTCTCGGCGCCGACGCGGACAGTGCTGTTCATATACCCGGCGGGCAGGCGGAAAAGCCGGCCATTGAGCACCAGCTCAGCGTCGGCCGAGGTGCTGACCGAGTTCGAGGTGTCGCGGTAGGCGGCGCCCGCGACCACGCGCTGGGTGGTCTGGTCGCTGTCCGTGCGATCGGCGTTGGCCGTGGCCGTCCAGTTCCAGCCCTTGATACTGCCGGCCGCGCCGCCGCCGATGTGGCCGGCGAGCGAGGTGGAATCCCGCAACAGCGGGCCGCCCGTCAGGCTGTTCAGGCCCAGCTTCGCCTGGCTGTCCGTGCCATCGAGCGTCGCGTTGATCGTTCCGGAGACCCCTTCGCCGAGCGGTCGCGAAAGCACCACATTGAGGCCGACGGTCTGCTGATCGGAACCGAGCGTGCGGTAGGCTGCGTCCGCGCGCGGCTGGGCGAAGTCGCGATCGCTTTCGAGCAGCGGGGTCTGGGTGCTGACCTTGCCGTCCAGCAGGAAGCGGTTCTGCAGCCGGATGTTCAGCATGTTGACGTGAAGGTCGGTGATGTCGCCGCCGCCTTCGTCCGTCGAGGCCTTGTAGCCGCCTTCGGCGGTGCGGGCGCGGAAGTAGGGTCGAAGCACTAGGTTCAGCACCCGCTGATCGGCGCGGTAGCCGTACTTGAGCGCGACCTCCTCAGGCAGGATGTCGACCCGCAGGATCGCCTCGGTCGGCATGTCGCGAATCTCGGTGAAGCTTGAGGTGCGCGCGCCGTTGATCAGGATAATCGGGCGACCGCCGGCGTCGCCGCCGCGCCCCGTCGTCGTCTGGGGCGTCAGGGCCGCGACCAGATCGGCGACGCTTGAGACGCCGTACGCCTGGATGTCGCGGGGCGTCAGCTGCAGTTCCGGCGGGATGTCGCCGATCACGGCCCCGGGCATCGTCCGCTGCGCGGTGATGATCAGGCCCTCGACCTCGTAGTCTTCGTCCGTCATCGGCTCGGCGCCGGTGGCAGGGCGTTCGGCCGTCGGGGGCGGGCGAGTCGTCGCAGCGGTGGTCGCCCTAGGGGCGGCCGTCGCTGGCGTGGGCGCCGTGGTTGCGGTGGGAGTGGGTGGTGGACCAGCGGTGGCTGGCGGGGGCGCGGGAGCAGTCTCCTGGGCCAAGGCCGGCGCGGCCCCCAGTACCGCGACGCCGGCGAGTAGTGCGGCTCGCAGGCTGGCGCGGGTGACACCGACGGGCAGGCAAGGGGACTGGCGCGTCATGTCACTCTCCGTCTGGCGCCGGCCCTTTAGAGAGACGGGCCGAGCTCTATCGGAGTGCTGATATGTGGCCGACGTTGCCTGGGAATGTCCGCGCGGGGCCGTCGGCGTTGCCGGCCGGCAATGTTTTGATGCACTGGGCCAAGTCCGGCCGCAAATAAGGCGCGGGCGGTCCCTACGCCTTCCGCCCCCGCAGGAACGGCAGCGGCAGCATCCGATGCAGAACCCCGTCGCGGCTGACGAGGGTATGCTTCAGCGCGCCGGCCACGTGCAGGATCACCAAGGCGTAGGTCAACTTCACCAGCAGATGGTGAGATTCGGTGACCGGATCCTCGAGGCCGCGACGCGTGGCGATCGGCAGGTCGTGCAGGAATTCGATGTGCGGCCACGGAATGGTTTTGAACAGCAGGGTCGGGATGTTGGTGGGGCTGAGGGACACAACGGCCCAGCCGGTTAGCGGCAGGCCCAGCATGATCACGTAGAAGCCGACGTGGACGGCCTTCGAGGCCAAGTGCTCCCACCGACCGAGCGGCGGATCATAGGCAGGCGGGCGGTGCGTCAGGCGCCAGGCGATCCGCACCACTGTCAGCACCAGCACGGTGATGCCGAGCGACTTGTGCAGCTGGAAGATGTTGAACTTGGCTAGGCCGCGCAGCTCCTCCATCTGCCAGCCGTACCAGATGTTGGTCAGCAGCAGCGCCGCGATGACCCAGTGCAGCAGGATCGCGACCGAAGTGTAGCGATCACGCGGACGGCCCGCCGCCGCCACCGTAGCCCCAGCCATCGAAATCTCCCCCGTTTGTCGCGCCGGGCGCCCCGGCCGCGCAGTCTGTCCTGATGATCTGACGCCTAGGATCGATCATTTCATCAGGCCATGCCGAAAATCTGGACGCCCAAGCAGAGTTCGGCTAGCGGCCTGCCGAACATTTCACGCAAGTCCGCGTGGAATGTTTCAGCCG
>JAFKGN010000062.1 GCA_017307205.1 Caulobacterales bacterium | reverse complement strand
CCCTGTTCTTCGGGGTGCTGGTCACCCGCGGGGTCGAGAGCTGGTTCAGCGCCCGGGTGCAGACCGTGGTCGAGAACTCCGCGACCGTGGCGCGCTCCTACGTCGAACAGCAGAACCAGTACGTCGGCGAACACCTGCACATGATGGGCATCGAGGTGAACCGGGCCGCGCCGGCCGTGGTGCAGTCGCCCGTCGCCTTCGGCCACTTCCTGGCGCAGGAGATGCGAGACAACGGGTTCTCCGCCGCCTACCTGATCGACCGCGACGGCCGGGTGCTGGCGCGCGCCGAGGACAACGCCCCGCCGTTCCTCAGCCCGCCCGCACTGAGCTTCCAGTTCGCTGACGAGGGCGGGATTTCGAGCGAGTCCTTCGCCTCGGCCAACCTGTTCCGGGCGCTCTACCGGCTGCCCGACTATCAGAACTCCTATCTCTACATCGTGCGCCCGGTGGACACCGGCATCATCGCCCACCTGCGCGAGACCGAGGCCGCCCTGGTCTCCTATCGCGAGGCGGACCAGAGCCGCGCCCGCATCCAGGCGGCGTTCGCCCTGAGCTACGCCGAGACGGCGCTGCTGGTGCTGGTCGGCGCCGTCTGGCTCGGCGTCGCCGCCGCCAACTCCATCGCCTCGCCGGTGGCGCGGGTGGTGCAGGCGGCCGGTCGTGTCGCGGGCGGCGATCTCGACGCGCGGGTTGACCAGCACGAGGGGCCGGCCGAGATCGCCATGCTGTCGCGCGCCTTCAACCAGATGACCAGCGACCTGCAGCGCCAGCAGGCCGACCTGCGGGCCGCCAGCGTCGACGCCGAGCAGCGGCGCGAGTTCATCGAGACCGTGCTCGGCGGGGTGAGCGCCGGTGTGCTGGGCCTCGACGTTCAGGGGCGCATCTCGGCGATCAATGCGCGGGCCGAAACCCTGCTCGATCTTTCGAACGCGCGCGGTCTGTCGCTGGCCGAGGCGGCGCCGGAGCTGTTGATCGTGGCCGACCGCGCCTCGGCCATCGGCCATGACGCCGAGGACGAAGTCGATGTGGTGCGCGGCGCCGACAGCCGCCGCCTTCGCGTGCGGGCCAGCCATTCGGCCGAGGGCCTGGTGCTGACCTTTGACGACATCACCCGCCTGCTGGCCGCCCAGCGCAACGCCGCCTGGCGCGACGTCGCGCGCCGCATTGCCCACGAAATCAAGAACCCGCTGACGCCGATCCAGCTCTCGGCCGAGCGCCTGCGCCGCAAGTACCGCAAGGACATCGTCAACGATCTGGAGACCTTCGACCGCTGCACCGACACCATCATCCGCCAGGTGGGCGACATCGGGCGGATGGTCGACGAATTCTCGGCCTTCGCCCGCATGCCGGCGCCCAAGTTTGACCCCACCGATGTGGTCGAGCTGGTGCGGCAGGGCGTCTTCGCCCAGCGTGTGGCTTCGCCCGAAATCCAGGTGGAGATGATCGACGGCGACGAGGACCTGACCCTGAACATCGACGGCCGCATGGTCGGCCAGGCGCTGACCAATCTGCTGAAGAACGCCGCCGAGGCGGTCGGAGCCCGAACGGCGGCCGAGCCTGAGCCCTCTGGCCGCGTTCTGGCCCGCATCATCCACGGGCCGGCGGGAATTGATCTTGAAGTCGAGGACAACGGTATCGGCCTGCCCACGCGCGACCGCGACCGGCTGACCGAGCCTTATGTGACGACGCGGGAAAAGGGCACGGGCCTTGGCCTCGCCATCGTCAAACGCATCATGGAGGACCACGGCGGCGCCCTGATCCTCACGGACGCGCGGGAGGGCAGGGGCGCCCTCGTCATCCTGCGCTTCCCGCTGTCGGCGATCATCTCGCCGACTCTTGAAACCGCCGCGGCATCCTAGGGGGAGTACGTATGTCAGCCGACATTCTGGTGGTCGACGACGAAGCCGACATCCGCGAACTGGTCGCGGGCATCCTGTCCGACGAGGGCTATGCCGTGCGGACGGCGGCCGACAGCGAGGCCGCCCTGGCGGCGATCCGCGCGCGCAAACCGGCGCTGCTGGTGCTCGACATCTGGATGCAGGGCGGCGGCATGGACGGCCTGGAGCTGCTCGACCTGATCAAGGAGCTCGACGCCGACCTGCCGGTGTTGATGATCTCTGGCCACGGCAACATCGAGACGGCGGTCAACGCCATCAAGCGCGGCGCGTATGACTTCCTCGAGAAGCCGTTCAAATCCGACCGTCTGCTGGTGCTGGTCGAGCGCGCTATCGAGGCGGCGCAGCTGAAGCGCGAGAACCGCCGGCTGCGTGCGCAGTCGACCGACGCCAGCGCCCTGAGCGGCAAGTCGGCCGCCAGCCAGGCCCTGCGCCAGATGATCGCCAAGATCGCCCCGGCCAACAGCCGGGTGCTGATCGCCGGCCCGCCCGGCTCCGGCAAGGAGATGGTGGCGCGGATGATCCACTCGGGCAGCCCGCGCGCCCGGGGCGAGTTCGTGGCCATCGGCGCGGCCGGCATGGCCCCCGAGCGCCTGGACCTGGAGCTGTTCGGCGAGGAGGGGGAGGGCGGTCGCCCGCGCAAGATCGGCGTGTTCGAGCGCGCTCACGGCGGCACCCTGTTCCTCGACGAAGTGGCCGACATGCCGCGCGAGACCCAGAGCCGCATCCTGCGGGTGCTGGTCGAGCAGCGCTTCCGCCGCCTGGGCGGGGATTCCGACGTGCAGGTCGATGTGCGGGTGGTCTCCTCGACGTCGCGTGATCTGCGCGAGGAGATCGCACTGGGCCGGTTCCGCGAGGACCTGTTCCACCGCCTGAACGTGGTGCCGGTGCGCGTGCCGGGCCTTTCCGAACGTCGCGACGACATCCCAGAGCTGGTCAACCACTTCATCGAGCGGATCAGCGAGGCGACCGGCATGCCGCGCCGCCGCCTGGCCGAGGACGCGGTGGCCACCCTGCAGGTGCATGACTGGCCCGGGAACGTCCGCCAGTTGCGCAACAACGTCGAACGGCTGCTGATCCTGGCCTCGGGCGATCCGTCCGAGATCATCAACGCCGACATGCTGCCGTCGGAGGTGGCCAGCGCTGGTCCGGCCGGGGCCATCGCCGCCGAGCGGATCATCGCCCTGCCGCTGCGCGAGGCGCGGGAGCTGTTCGAGCGCGAGTATCTGAACGCCCAGATCATGCGTTTCGGCGGCAATATCTCGCGCACCGCCACCTTCATCGGCATGGAGCGCTCGGCCCTGCACCGCAAGCTGAAGTCCCTCGGCGTCGGCGCGCGCGGCCTGGAGGGCGAGGAAGACTAGCCATGCCACGCGTAGCGTATGTGAACGGGCTCTATGTGCCCCACGCCGAGGCGGCGGTGCATGTGGAGGATCGCGGCTACCAGTTCGCCGACGCGGTCTACGAAGTCTGGTCGGTGATGGGCGGCAAGCTGGCCGACGCGGCCGGCCACTTCACGCGCCTGCGACGCTCGCTGGCCGAACTCTCCATCGCCGAGCCGATGAGCGAGGCGGCGCTGCGGGTGGTGCTGCGCGAGGTGATCCGGCGGAACGGTGTGCGGGAGGGGCTGGTCTATCTCCAGGTTTCGCGCGGCGTGGCGCGGCGCGATCACGTGTTCCCGAAGGATGTGGCGCCGGCCGTGGTGGTCACCGCCCGGCGGGTCGACCGCGCGGCGCAGGACGCCTCGGCGGCCAAGGGGATCGGGGTGATCACCACGCCGGAGACCCGCTGGGGCCGCTGCGACATCAAGACGGTGGGGCTGCTGCCGAACCTGCTGGCCAAGCAGGCGGCGAAGGACGCCGGGGCGACCGAGGCGTGGTTCGTGGACGCCGACGGCAATGTCACCGAGGCGAGCTCGGCCAACGCCTGGATCGTCGACGCCGACGGCGTGCTGCGGACCCGCGAGACGACGGCCAATATCCTGCGGGGGATCACCCGGACGACGCTGCTTGAGGTCCTGCGCACCGAGAACCTCAAGGTGGAGGAGCGACCGTTCACCGTGGCCGAGGCGCTTGGGGCGAGGGAAGCCTTCGTTTCGGGCGCCGGCGGCCTGATCCAGCCCGTGGTGCGCATCGACGGCAAGCCGATCGGCGACGGCAGGCCCGGACCCGTGGCGACGCGGCTGAGGGCTGCCTATATTGAAACCGCGCGCCGTAACGCCGAATAGCGAAACGGTGCATTGCAGGCGTCACAACCTGCGGCCTAAGCTGAACTTTCTCGTGTGTGGGAGGCGTTTGGTCTCCCGATCAACAAAGAGGGGAATCCCCAATGTCGGCCGATAAGAAGCAAAACCTGCAGGACACCTTCCTCAACAGCGTTCGCAAGTCGAAGACCCCGCTGACCATCTTCCTGGTCAACGGCGTGAAGCTGCAGGGCGTGGTCAGCTGGTTCGATAATTTCTGCGTGCTGCTCCGCCGCGATGGCCAGTCGCAACTGGTCTACAAGCACGCCATTTCCACCATCATGCCGTCGCAGCCGGTGCAGCTCTATGAGCCCGGCGAAGACGATTGAACTGAGTCCGCTTGAGCAAAGCTCCCGTCGATAGATCCGCGCCCGTCCAGAAGGCGCTCGTCGTCCATCCCGTCCATGCGCGCGAAGCCAATCCGCGCGACCCCGCCGCCTCTTCAAGAGGCGGCGGGGCTGGCGCTCGCCCTCGATCTGGAGGTGCGCGAGCGCATGGCCGTGCCTCTGCGCAGCCGCGTGCCGGCGACGCTGTTCGGTTCCGGCAAGGTCGAGGAGATCAAGGCGATCTGCGAGGTCGAGGAAATCGACGTCGTCATCGTCGACGACGCCCTCACGCCCGTGCAGCAGCGCAACCTTGAAAAGGCCATGCAGGTGAAGGTCATGGACCGCACCGGCCTGATCCTGGAGATCTTCGCCCGCCGGGCGCGGACCAAGGAAGGCAAGCTGCAGGTCGAGCTGGCGCGCCTGAGCTACGAGCGCTCGCGCCTGGTGCGCACCTGGACCCACCTTGAGCGCCAGCGCGGCGGCTTCGGGGTGATGGGCGGCCCCGGCGAAACCCAGATCGAAACCGACCGGCGTCTGCTGGCCGGCAAGATGGCCGGCCTGAAGAAGGAACTGCTGGAGGTGCGCCGCACGCGCGGCCTGCAGCGCAGCGCCCGCAAGAAGGTGCCGTACCCGACCATCGCCCTGGTCGGCTACACCAACGCAGGCAAGTCGACGCTGTTCAACCGGCTGACCGAGGCCAAGGTGCTGGCCAAGGACATGCTGTTCGCCACGCTGGATCCGACGCTGCGGACGCTGAAACTGCCCAACGGGCGGCCGGCGATCATGTCCGACACCGTGGGCTTCATCTCCGACCTGCCGCACGAACTGGTCGAGGCGTTCCGCGCCACGCTGGAGGAGGTGCAGGACGCTGATGTGGTGCTGCATGTGCGCGACGTCGCCAGCGCGGACACCGACGCTCAGAAGCGCGACGTCGAGCTGGTGCTGGAAGAGCTGAAGGTCACGGCCGACGCCGGCAAGACGATCATCGAGGTGTGGAACAAGGTCGACCTCCTGGGCGACGAGGACCGCATCGACATCGAGGGCGAGGCGCGCCGTCGCGGGTCCCAGGCCGTCTCGGCGGTGACCGGCGATGGCTGCGCGGCTCTGCTTGAGCGTCTGGGCGGCCTGATCGACGACGCCCCGCCGGTCGAGGTGCTGCTGCCGGCGGATGCGGGCGAGGCCCTGGCCTGGCTCTATCGCAACGGCCGGGTGACCGAGCGGGAAGAGGTCGATGACGGGGCGACCCGGGTGTCGGCACGGCTCGACGCCCAGGCTCAGGCGCGGTTCGAGCGACTGTTTCCCGATCTTCTGCTGGCTGAGGCGGCTCAGTAGCACCGAGAAGGCTGGTCGCGAGGTCCTGGGCGGCTAAGCTCGCACCATGTCGCTGACCGTCCGCATCCTCATCGGCCTCGTGGTCGGCCTGTCGCTCGGCATTCTGCTGGGCGCGGTCGGACCAGCCTGGCAGCCGATGGCCCTGGTCGCGGCCGACACGGTCGGCGGCCTGTGGATGGACGGGCTGCGGATGACCATCATCCCGCTGGTGTTCGCCCTGCTGGTCGTCGGCATCGCCCGCGTGGTCGGGGCCGGCGCGGCGGGCGGGCTGGCGACGCGGAGCCTCTTGTGGTTCGCGGGGCTGCTGCTGGCTTCGGCCCTGCTGACGGCCGTGCTGATGCCGCTGCTGCTGTCGATCTGGCCGCCGCCGCAGATCGCTGTCGAGGGCCTGCGGGCCGGGGCCGCGACGGTGACGCCGCCCGAGGTGCAGCCGATGGGCGCGGCCTTCCTGCGCAGCTTCATTCCCGTCAATCCGGTGCAGACAGAGGCGGAAGGGCAGGTGGCTCCGCTGGTGGTGTTCGCGGGCCTGTTCGGTCTGGCGGCGATACGGCTCGCGCCCGACCTGCGCGACCGCATCGTCGGCTTCTTCGACGCCGTGGCCGAAGCCATGCTGGTGTTGGTCGGCTGGGTGCTGTGGCTAGGCCCTGCGGGCGTGTTCGCCCTCGCGGTCGGGGTCGGCGCACGCGCCGGAGCCGGGGCGGCGGGCGCGCTGCTGCACTACGTGATCCTGATCAGCGCCGTCTGCATCACCATGGGGGTGCTGATGTATCCGCTGGTGGTGGCGGTGACGCGGATATCGCCCCTGCGGTTCGCGCGGGCGGCCCTGCCGGCGCAGGTGGTGGCCTTCAGCACGCAATCGTCCATCGCCAGCCTGCCCAGCATGTTCGGTGGCGCGCGGTCGCTGGGCGTGAGCGACCGCAGCGCGGGCGTCGTACTGCCGCTGGCCGTCTCGCTGTTTCGGATCACCAGCCCGGCGGCGAACCTGGCGGTGGCGATCTACGTCGCCCACGTGACAGGCTTGCACCTGTCGCCCGGGCATCTGCTCGTCGGCGCCCTGGTCGCCGCGACCATCAGCTTCGCCTCGGTGGGCCTGCCGGGACAGATCACCTTCTTCACGACGATCGGTCCCGTGAGCCTGGCCATGGGCGTGCCGGTGACTCTGCTGCCGCTGCTGCTGGCGGTGGAGGTCGTGCCGGATATCTTCCGCACCATCGGCAACGTAACCGCCGACCTCGCGGTGACCAAACTCGCGGCCCACGGCGCGGGCGAGGCTGAGGAAGCGGACTAGGCCTTCTTCTCCGCCGCCTTGGCGTCGTTCCAGAGCGCGTCCATCTCGGCAAGGTCGGACTGATCCAGCGTCTTGCCGCGCGCGGCGAGGCCGGCTTCGATGAAGCGGAAACGGCGTACGAACTTGGCGTTGGCGGCGCGCAGGGCGTCTTCCGGCTCGACATCGAGCTTGCGGGCGAGGTTGGCGCAGACGAACAGGAGATCGCCCAGCTCCTCGCGGATCTTCTCGGCGTCGGCGACGTCGATCTCGGCCTCCAGCTCGGCGGCCTCCTCGCGCAGCTTGTCGAGGATCTCGTGCACGCTCGGCCATTCGAAACCGACGCGGGCGGCGCGCTTGGTCAGCTTCACGGCGCGGGTGAGGGCGGGCAGGCCGACGGGAACGTCGTCGAGCACGCCGCCTTTCGCCTTCGCCTTGCGCTCGGCGGCCTTGATGGTCTCCCAATCGTCCTTCTGCTCCGCGACGGAGCTGTAGGCCGTGTCGGCGAACACGTGCGGATGCCGGCGGATCATCTTGTCGGCGATGGTCGCGGCCACGTCGTCGAAAGCGAAGGCGCTCTGTTCTTCGGCCATGCGCGAGTGGAAGACCACCTGCAGCAGCAGGTCGCCGAGCTCCTCCTTCAGGTCACCGAGATCGCCGCGCTCGATGGCGTCGGCCACCTCATAGGCCTCCTCGACGGTGTAGGGGGCGATGGTGGCGAAGGTCTGCTCGATATCCCACAGACAGCCGTCCTTGGGGTCGCGTAGACGGGCCATGACCGCCAGCAGGCGCTGCAGCGGGTCGTCCGGGAACGCAGCGTCGGTCATGGAAATCCTAGTCGTCGCGCCGCTCGAGGGCGCGGCGGATGTCGTGATGGATGCTCTCGGTCAGCGGATAGCCGATCATCGTCAGAGCCGACAACAGGCCGAGAAGGCCCGGCAGGCCGATGAACAGGAAACGCAGCATGTCCAGTCCGCCTTCGCCCTTGGCGGCGTCGAAACCGGCCCAGGCAAGCAGGGGGAAAGTGATCCCGACCGCCAGGGCGTAACCGACCTTCGAGGTGCCAGCGAGCAGAGCGTAGAACTGGCCGGTGCGGTCAGCCCCGGTGGCCAGCCGCACCTCGTCGCCGACGTCGGCCAGCATCGAGCGCAGCAGCAGGGCGGGGGCGGAGTAGGGCAGGCCGCAGAGGGCGACGAGCAGGCAGGCGATCAGCATGTTTCCGGCCGGCATCAGGAACAGGCTGCTCTGCACGAGGGCGTAGGCGAGGCCGTTGAGGATCAGGGCGCGGTGCTTGCCGAGCTTGTGAGCGATCGTGGCCCACAGTGGCGCCGAGACGAAGGCGGCGACGAAATAGACCAGCATCAGGATTCCGGTCTGGGTGCGGTCGAAGCCTTTGACCCGCTCGAAGTAGAAGAAGAACAGCGCGCCTACGATTCCAGGAGCAAGGTTGGTCAGAAGGTCGACCAGCATGAGCCGACGCACGGTGTCGCGCTTGAACAGGGTCAGGTACTCGACGAACCCCGCGCCCTGCGGCTTTGACATCGCCGGCGGCTCGTCGACGCGCCAGACGGCGAGCAGGATGGTCAGCGGCGCGAGCACGATGATGAACCAGCCCATGGCCTGGACGCCGAGGGCATAGGGCGCGCCCAGGATCACCTGGGTGGCGGCCAGCAGCAGGGCGGCGATGATGCCGATGACGTTGGCGGCTTGCCAGAAGCCGTAGACCCGTGAGCGCTCAGCATAGGCGGAGGAGAGCAGGGCGCCCCAGCTGGTCTGGGCCAGGACGCAGATCGAGAAAGCCATGTAGGCGACGGCCAGCCAGATCCACAAATGGGTAATGGTGACGCCCGGGCCGGCGAAGAACAGCCTCCAGCCGGCCAGCATCAGCAGCGGAATGCCGACCAGCAGCCAGGGGCGGAAGCGACCGAGCCGCGTGCGCGTGCGGTCCATGACCACGCCCATCAGCGGATCGAACAGGATGTCGATCGAGCGGATCCAGAAGAAGGCGGCGCCGACGGCCGCCAGCGGCAGGCTGAGCTCGTTGGCGTAGTACTCCGGCAGGGTGACGATCAGAGGCAGGCCGAGCGCCGCCAGGGGCAGGCAGGGGGCCGCGAAGGCCGCGAGGGTCAAGGCCGAGCGCCGCTGCGTCGTCATGGCTTGCCCCAAAGGCGCGTCGAATCGAAACCGCCCGCGACGGCGGTCGCGGGCGGCGGATGACAGCGTGCGGGCGACGGCTTGGCAAGCCGCCGTGCAGCCCGGCTAGTTCTGGGCGATCTTCCGGGCGTAGCCGGAGAAGGTGTTCTGCGCCGTGGCCCAGGGGGTCAGGCCGAAGAACATCGACTGGGTCAGGTCGATGTCGTAGCGCTGGAAATTCAGCGGCGTGCGCTGGCCGTCCGCGGCGATCCGCACGCCTTCCAGCTTGGCGCCGCCGATCGACGGGCTGAGCGCCGAAAGGCCAGGCTTCTCGCTCAGTTCCCAGAAGGTGGGGCGGTTCGGCTTTAGATCGGTGATGGTCACCTCGATGCGGTCGCCGTCCGGCGAGACGCCGGCCCGCTTCTCGATGTTCCGCTGCAGCTCTCGCGTCAGATAGTCGAGGTCGCGCTGGTCGTAGCGGCCGGTGCGCTTGCCCGCCTTGGCCTGCAACTCGGGGCTGATCTTGACCGCCACCGACGAGACCGGCGCGGCGAGGGCGACGGAGGCGGCCGCCGAGGCGACGAGGGCGCCGCCGAGAAGGATGCTCAAGCGCATGGCTGAAACCTCTGAACCGATAGACGAAAGATAGGATCGAGCGCCGACTTTCGCCAATGCCCGATTCCATAGCCCCGGTTGGCGGCAGATTTGCGGCGCGTTGGCGCCAAACCCTTGCCGGGCTTGGGTTCAGCCCGGTTTCTTGAAGCGCAGGAGGAACTGGTCGCTCTTGCCGCGGATCGACGGGTCGAAGACCACCTTGCTGTGGTCATCGGCCGGATTGGCGAAGATGCGGCTTTCACCATCGATCACGAACCCGGCGGCCGTGATGTCCGAGATCACGCGGGCCTTGTCGATGCGGTGTTCGGACTCGACGCCCGCCAGGCCGCTGCCGGGCGCGTCGGCGTGATCGAGCACGACGTAGACGCCGCCGGGCTTCAGGGCCGCGAATACGGCGCGGTTGAAGGCGGGCACGTCGGCCGGACCCATGAACTTGTCGTAGAGGTCGTGGTAGTTCTGGCGGATGAACACCGCCGCAAGGCCGCTCGGCAGGCCGGGCGTATTGATCGCGGGCGTGGTGACGACGACGTTGCTGTAGGCCGGCTGGGCGGCGACGGCCTTCACCGCCTCTGCGCCGCCCGGGAAGGCCTTGATCAGTTCGGCGGGCTCGATGGCGTGGACCTTGCCGTTCGGACCGACGGCTTGGCTGAGCGCGCGCACGAAGCGGCCGGCGAAAACATCAGCCACCTGATCGCCGGGTTTCACCCCGATGAAGGCGATGACCTCCGGGCCTTTCAGGGCGGGATCGGTCAGGGCGTCCGCCGTCTGAGCAGGCTGCGCTGCGGCGGGAAGCGATGCGCAAACACTACCGGCCATCGCCAAGGCGGCCATTACGGCTACTGTCTTGATCCGCAGCATGGGTATCTCCCTGATTTGCGGCGCAGCTTAGCTGCGGCTTGGGGTTTGGCCAGAGTCTTAAGGCGTCGTTATGGGGCAAGGCAGGGCAGGGCGAAGGGGCAGGGTAGCCGCTGCGATCGTGGCGCTGGTCGCCTTCGCCGGCGTGGCGATCCAGTTCCGCGCGACCCTGTCGAACGTGGGCTCGGCCGGCGGCGCGGTCTGGGTGCTGCTGCGGTATTTCACGATCATCGCCAATCTGATCGTCGCCGGTGTGTTCGCCGCGCTGGCGTTAACCAATAGGCCGCCGAAGCCCTCGTGGCTGCTGGGCGGCGCGGTGATCTCCATCGCCCTGGTGGGCGTGATCTACACGCTGCTGCTGCGCGGGTTGCTGGAGCTGAGCGGCGGCCAGGCGCTGGCGGACTTTCTGCTGCACTACGTGAGCCCGGTGCTGGCGCCGCTCTGGTGGCTGGCGTTCGCGCCAAAGGGCGGGCTGCGATACCGCGACACGCTGATCTGGTGCGCACTGCCGCTGGGCTACACGATCTATGCGATCGCACGCGGCGCCGTCGACGGGATGTACGCGTATCCGTTCCTGAACATCGCCGAGCGGGGTGTGGCGAGGGTGGCGGCGACGTGCGGCGTGATCGCCGTCGGCTATCTGGTCAGCGCCTGCGCGTTCGTGGCGCTGGATGGCGTGTTGGGACGTCGGAAGCGCCGCTGAGGGCGGTGTTTCAGGATCAGACCGTTTTGCGCCTAAGGAATATTATCGGAAATAAGATGTGGGCTCAAAGCGGCAGTTCGAGCCTGAGGCCGTCAAACGCCAGCTCCACGCCTGCGGGAAGTTGTGCGCTCAAGGTGTTGAAATCAATGTCGATGTGCATGTTGGTCAGGATGGCGCGACGCGGCTTCACGCGAGCGATCCAGTCCAGCGTGCGCTCGACGTGCGCATGCGTCGGATGCGGCCGGAAACGCAGCGCGTCGACGATCCAGACGTCGAGGTCTTCAAGCTCAGCGAAGCTTTCCTCCGGCAGTCCGTTGACGTCCGGCGAATATGCGACGCCGCCGAAGCGATAGCCGACCGAACGGATGTCGCCATGCTCCTGGTCGAAGGTCCGCACCGGAATGTCGCCCGACGGGCCGCTGACCGTCCAATCGGTATGATGCGGCGGCAGCTCGTGCAGATCGGCGATGGCCGGATAGCCGCCCTGGCTCTCGAAGATATAGGCGAACCGCCGGCTCAGGTTGGCGGCCGAGGCTGCGTCCATATAGGTCGGGATCCGCGCGCCCTGCTTGAGGAAGAACGCGCGGATATCGTCGATGCCGTGGGCCTGGTCGGCGTGGTCATGGGTGTAGAGCACCGCGTCGAGCCGGGTCATGCCGGCCATCAGCGCCTGGTTTCGAATATCCGGGGAAGTATCAATAATTACAGTGGTTTCATCGCCATTGTTCAGCGCTTTTCGGCGAACAAGCATCGAACAACGTGAACGCCGGTTCTTCGGCTCGGACGGATCGCAGACACCCCAGTCACCATCGACGCGCGGCACCCCGCCGGATGAGCCGCATCCAAGGACGGTGACTTCCAGAGTTCCGCTCATGGTCGTGGAATCGTATGGAAAAGCTGGAAAAAGGCGTCTTCCGTGCGGTGCTCGGCCTCGGCCAGCGTCCAGCCGCGGATCTCGGCCAACTTGGCCAGGATGTGCGGCAGGTAGGCCGGCTCGTTGCGGCGGCCGCGCATGGGCACGGGCGCCAGGTACGGGCAGTCGGTCTCCAGGATGATCCGGTCGGCGGGCATGTCGGCGATCACCGCCCTCACCTCCGCGGCGGCCTTGAAGGTGGCGATGCCGGAGACCGAGAAATAGGCCCCGAGCGCGGCGGCCCGCGCCGCCAGCTCCGGACCGCTGGTGTAGCAATGCATGAGCAGCGGAAACGCGCCGCGGCCCATCTCGTCTTCCAGGATGTCGCCCATGACCTCATCGGCCTCGCGGGTGTGGACGACGAGCGGCAGGCCCGTCTGGCGGGCGGCGGTGCAGTGGGCGCGGAACACCTGGGCCTGCACGTCGCGCGGGCTGAGGTCGTAGTGGAAGTCGAGGCCGCACTCGCCGATGCCGACGACCTTGGGCCGGGCCGCGAGAGCGATCAGGGTCTCGGCCGAGAGCCCAGGATTTTCCTTCGCCTCATGCGGATGGGTGCCGACGGTGGCCCAGATGTCGTCATGGGCCATGGCGATGGCATGGACCGCCTCGAAGGACGAGACCTTGTCGCTGATGGTGACCATCAGGCCGATGCCGGCGGCGCGGGCGCGGTCGATGACCTCGGCCTGATCCTCGGCGAACTGCGGCGCGTGCAGGTTCACGTGGCTGTCGATCAACATGGCGGAACTCAGGACGCGGCGCGGCGCAGTTCGCGCACGGCGGTGAACAGACTGTCGGCGCGATCGAGGTTCAGGGCCTCGGCCTCCTCGGGCATGCGGCGCAGCAACGCCCAAGCCTCGGCCCAGCGCTCCAGCCCCTCCCCCCTGCCCTCGGCCGCGTCGCGCGTGGCCATGGCGTGGACCTGATCGGCGAGGCGTTCGAACAGCTGGGTGAAACGGGCCATGCCCTCCCCGCCCCGGAAGCTGTCGGCCAGGGCCAGAAGGGCGGCGGGATCGCTACCCGGCAGGGCGCGGAGAATCTCGCGGGCCTCGCGATCGGCTTCCAACGCGCCGGAGGCCGAGAGCCTGAGCGCCTGGCCGATGGCGCCGCGCGCCATGTGGGCCAGGGCGGCGGCGTCCTCGTCGGACACCCCCGTGATGGCGGCGGTGCGCTCGGCGGCGCGGGCCTCGTCGAGCGGCGCGATGGCCAGACGGCGGCAACGGGAGCGGATGGTCGGCAGCAGACCGCCCGGGGTGTGGGAGATCAGGAACAGCACGCCGCGCTCCGGCGGCTCCTCAAGAGTCTTCAGCACCGCGTTGGCGGAATTGACGTTCAGGTCGTCGGCCGCATCGATAATCGCCACGCGGTAAGGGGCTGAACCCGGCGCCTTGGAGAAGAATTCCGGCAGCCGGCGGGCCTCGTCGACCGGGATGACCTTTCGCGGCTTGCCGTCCTCGCCGATGCGCTCCAGCACCATCAAATCGGGATGGGAGCGCGCCGACACCTGGCGGCTGACCGGATCATGCGGCGAGACGCCGAGCGGGCCATAAAGCGGGTCCGGCCGCGCGCCCAGCAGGCGGCGGGCGGCGCGATAGGCGAAGCTGGCCTTGCCGACGCCTTCCGGGCCTGTGAGCAGCCAGGCGTGGTGCAGGCGACCACGCGAAAGCGCTTCGAGGAAGGCGGCGTCGGCGGCTTCGACGCCCTCCAGGCTGAAGGTGTCGCGCGGGTGCGGCAGATCGGCGGGGTTGAAGGCCATCAGGCGAGACCCAACCGCAAAGAGACCGCGGCCCAGACGGCCTCGGTCACAGCGTCCATCTCGGCGGCGGCGTCGATCACGGCGCAGCGCTGCGGCTCACGTTCGGCGATGGCCAGGAAGCCGGCGCGCAGACGCTCGTGGAAGGCCAGGCCCTTGGCCTCGAAGCGGGCTTCCCCGCCGCCGCGCAAGGCGGCGCGATTCAGGCCGTCGGCCACGGGCAGGTCGAAGATCAATGTAAGGTCCGGCCAGTCGGCGGCGTCGAGCGCGAAGCCCTCCAGGGCGGCGATGGACTCAAGGGACAGCTGGCCGCCCGCGCCCTGGTAGGCCCGGGTCGAGTCGGCGAAGCGGTCGCAGAGCACGGTCGCGCCGCGCTCGATCGCCGGGCGGATGGTGCGTTCGAGGTGATCGCGCCGCGCGGCGTACATCAGCAGCGCCTCGGTGGTGGCGGACCAGCGATCGGTCGCGCCATTGACCAGCAGGTCGCGGATGGTCTCGGCCCCGGGGCTTCCGCCGGGTTCGCGAGTGACCACGACGTCATGGCCGGCCGCGCTCAGGCGTTCGGCCAGCCTGCGGATCTGGGTGGACTTGCCGGCCCCCTCCCCGCCTTCGAATGTGATGAACCGTCCGCGCGCCACGGCTCTCAAATCCGATGGATCGGGCCGCTTGTCACGCGGGAACTAGGGCCGCAGCACCCGCGCGTCGACGAAGCCCTGCGACGCAGCCAGATCGCGCAGCGCCCAGGCCGCCGGCTCGTCGGCCGCCGGGCCCAGGATCACGCGGTAGATCTCGACGCCGTCACGCGTGGTCGGCTCGATGACCGCCTGGCCGAGCATGGCCACGGCGCGTTCGGCGTTGTCTCGGTTGGCGAAGGCGCCGGCCTGGACGCGGTAGACTCCGGCGTTGGCCAGGGGGAATCGCAGCGGCGGCCCTGCCATAGGCGATGACGCCGGAGCGGCGGGCGGAAGCTGGGCGACCGCGACATAGGTCGGCGTCGGCGCGGGCGGTGGGGCATAGGGCTGCAGGGCGGGCGGCGGCGGCAGAGGCGCGGGCTTGGCCTCGGCGAGGCGCTGGCCGTCAAAGGGCGATTTCGGCGCGGGGCCGATGTAGCGCACCCGCACCTTGGCCACGCCGGACTGCCGATAGCCGAGGGCCTCGGCGCCGGCTCGCGACAGGTCGATGATGCGGCCGTCGACGAAGGGGCCGCGATCATTGACCCGGATGACCAGCTTGCGGCCGTTGTCGAGGTTGGTCACCTCCACCAGGCTGGGCAGCGGCAATGTCTTATGAGCCGCGGTGATGCGGTCCATGTCGAAGATTTCGCCGTTCGAGGTGGTGCGGTTGTGGAACTGCTCGCCGTACCAGGAGCCGATGCCGACCTCGTTGTAGTCTGGGTCTTCCGCCGGATAGTACCACTGGCCGCGGATCTGATAGGGCCGCATGGTGCCGGGGATCCGCGCCCCGGAGGTGTTGGCGCCCCCGCTTGGCGGCCGCGAGGCCTGGACGCCGGAGCTTGGCATACGCGTCGCCATCGGCGTGGCGCAGGCCGCAAGACCCGCCGAGGCGAGCACCGCCACCGTTCCGCTTCGCATCCAGCGCGCCGCTTGTCGCATGCCGCCCTCCGACGCCAATCCGAAGGGTAGGATGAGCCAAGCAGGTTCAGGACTTGTTAAGGCTACCGACGATGGGTGGCGTCCCCCTGCCCGCCCCTGCTAAGAGGCCGGTTCCGCGCAGGGACAGGTGGCCGAGCGGTTTAAGGCAGCGGTCTTGAAAACCGCCGTAGGTGGAAGCCTACCGTGGGTTCGAATCCCACCCTGTCCGCCAGCATCGAGCTGGCTCATCCCGGATGGCGCGCCGCTTTACCCTTGGCCTGAAACCTGCATGGTGGGTGTGCCGAGTAACGCGGGTATGTGGCCATCGGGGGGTGCAGTGAGCTTCAACTATTTGATCGAGAAGGTCCGTGCGGCGGACTTCACGACGACGCCGTTCAAACATGTCTACATCGGAGACTTCTTTTCCGAAGCGCACTTCGCCGCGATCACTCAGTCCCGCGAGATAGCTCCGCCCGCGGCCGCCAGCGACACGGAGGTTTTCGACACTCTGTTCGACGCCGGTTACAAGATCATCGACTTTCCGGGCTGCGTCACTGACCGCAAGCAATACATCCGCTGGCACAGGGATCGCCGCGTCGAGCGGAACGTCACCAACACCGCCTGTGAGGGTTTCGGTGTGGTCCTGCGGCTGATGGAGCCGCAAACGCCGATCATTGTCGAGCTGAACGAATTCCTGGTCAGCGACATGTTCCGCGACGCCCTGGGGGAGAAGTTCGGCATCGAACTGGGGAGAGTTTTCCCTGACACCGGCATCCAAAAGTATCTGGATGGCTATGAGATCAGCCCCCATCCAGACGTCCGGGGTAAGGCTCTGACCTATATGGTCAACATCAATCCGCACGCCGCGGCCAGCGCGCTCGACCACCACACGCACTACCTGCGGTTCAAGCCGGCGTATCGCTACGTCCAGTCATTCTGGGAAGAGAACCTGTTGCAGGAGCGCTGCTGGGTGCCGTGGGATTGGTGCGACACCGTTTCACAGCAAACCGAAAACAACAGCGTGGTGATCTTTGCGCCGAACAACGACACGATGCATGGCGTCAAGACGCACTATGACCACCTTTCAGCGCAGCGGACGCAGCTCTACGGCAACCTCTGGTACAACTCGACGCCGATCGACGGCTCGCCGAGCTGGGAGGACTTTGTCATCGCCGGCAAGGCTCCGGTTCACCGCCCGACAGCCTTGGAAAGCCTGAAATCCATGGTTCCCTCGGGGGCGAAAACGCTCCTGAAACAGGCGTTGGGTCGCAAGGACGCCAATGTCATCGGCAATCGGCTGAATTTCCAGTAGCCGCCGGGCGGCGCTGTCGTTCGGGCCAGGCCGGCCTGCGTCGCCCTCAGGCGTGGCCTTCGGCCTGCTGCACTTCGATGCGGCAGAGCCAGGCGGTCCAGGCAGCGACGACCGCCGCGCCGAGATACGGCGGCGCGCCCTCGACGCTGGCCGACAACGACAGGATGCACACGTGGGCGACGCCCGGCATGCCGTAAGCCGCGAAAACGCGCGCCGGGGACGGTAGAAAATCGAACAGCTGCATATTGGCGCGCCCCCACACCAGGGAAAGCGCGGGCACCAGCACCGCCAGGTAGAACGCGAACGTGGGTTCGAGCATGATCGCCTCCGGTAACGAAGCGTAATCCCGCGTACATGTTTTGTCATCGTCCTGATGATCGGGATTTCATCGTCATGTCAGTGGTGACGAGTCACGTCGGCCGTGCGTATCGTCCCCGCCATGAGCGATCCCTTTGAAGGCCGGCGCATCGGCGCCCTGATGGGTGGCGGCGGACACGCCGAGACCAAGACCGTGTTGCTGCGGCTTCGCACCGAGAACGGGCAGGAGATCGACCTGCCGTTCTCCGCTGGCGTCTCGACCACGGTCGCCGTGGCCCTGATCACCGAGGCGGGGCGGCTGGGGCCGTCGGACAGCGCCCAGGCGCTGAAGGCCGTCAGCGGCCAGGCGGCGCTCAACAACGCCGGGGACGTGGCCCTGGCCGTGAAGCTCGCCAGCGGCGCGGAGCTGTTCCTCGCCCTGGACCCTGATCAGGCGGGCATGGTGGGCGCCAACCTCGTCAGGCTGGCGGCCCTCGCGAAGTCCGGGCCGACCGCGAGGCAGTAGCTCCAAGCGACGCTCCTCCCCCATTTCAGTTTGCGAGACCCCCGCCCTTGATGGGAGTGTCGGGTCAAACAAGGCCTGACAGGTTCAAGTCCGGCGCGCGGAGGAACGGATGGACGGCGCGGAAGCGGTGTTTCCCGACGAGATGACCTGGCCGGCGGGCGATGTCGGCCGTGTACCGTTCCTGGCCTACACCAACCCGGAGTTTCACAAGGCCGAGCTGGAGCGGTTCTTCTACCGCGACCACTGGTGCTACGTCGGGCTTGAAGCCGAGATCCCCGAGCCGGGCGATTTCATCCGCACGGCGGTTGGCGAGCGCTCGGTGATCGTGGTCCGCGACGATGAGGGCGCGATCAATGTCGTCGAGAACGTCTGCGCTCACCGCGGGGTGCAGTTCTGCCGCGAGCGACACGGCAACCGGCTCGATCAAGGGTTCACCTGCCCCTACCACCAGTGGAAGTACACGCTGCAGGGCGACCTGCGCGGCGTGCCGTTCCTGCGCGGGCTGAAGCGCGACGGCCAGGTGCAGGGCGGCATGCCGCCGGACTTCAAGACCAGCGATCACGGCCTCAACAAGCTGAAGGTCGCGACGCGCGGCGGCGTGATTTTCGCGTCGTTCGATCCGGACGTGGAGTCGCTGGAGGACTTCCTGGGGCCGGAGATGCTCGGCTACTTCGACCGCCTGTTCGACGGGCGGATGCTGAAGATCCTCGGCTACAATCGCCAGCGCATTCCGGGCAACTGGAAGCTGATGCAGGAGAACATCAAGGACCCATACCACCCCGGGCTGCTGCACACCTGGTTCGTGACCTTCGGGCTCTGGCGGGCGGACAACAAGTCCGAGCTGAAGATGGACGCCCATCACCGCCACGCGGCGATGATCTCCACGCGAGGCCAGGCCGCCGCTGCGGCCCCCGCCGAGGTGACCCAGGTGTCGAGCTTCAAGGCCAGCATGCAGCTGAACGACGCCCGCTTTCTCGACATCGTGCCCGAGCCCTGGTGGAAGGGACCGACGGCGGTGATGATGACGCTGTTTCCCAGCGTGATCCTGCAGCAGCAGGTCAACAGCGTCTCGACCCGGCATATCCAGCCGCGCGGCCACGGCGCGTTCGACTTCGTCTGGACCCATTTCGGCTTCGAGGATGACGACGAGGCGATGACCCAGCGCCGGCTGCGGCAGGCCAATTTGTTCGGCCCCGCGGGTTTTGTTTCGGCCGACGACGGCGAGGTGATCGAGCTGTCGCAAATGGGCTTCGAGCAGAAGCCATTCCATCGCACGGTCGCCGAACTCGGCGGCCGCGACGCCGCCGACAGCGACCACATGATCACCGAGACCCTGATCCGGGGCATGTACGGCTATTGGCGCAAGGTGATGGGGCTGTGATGGGCGGGCCGGACTACGCCGAGCTGTGCCAGCTCTACGCCCGCTACGCCGCCGCCCTGGATGCGGCGCGGTGGGACGAATGGCCGGAGTTCTTCGTCGAGGACTGCCTCTACAAACTGATCCCGCGGGAGAACCACGAGCGCGGCTTTCCGCTGGCGACCTTGATGTTCGAGAGCAAGGGCATGCTGCAGGATCGGGTCTACGGCATCCGTGAGACCCTGTTTCACGACCCCTACTATCAACGGCATGTCATCGGGGCGCCGCTGATCCACGCGGCCACGGCTGAGCGCATCACGTGCGAGGCCAACTACGCGGTGTTGCGCACCAAGCTTTCCGAGCTGCCGACGGTGTTCAGCCTCGGGCGCTATATCGACGAGGTGGTGGTGACCGACGGCGGGCTGAAGTTCGCCTCGAAGTTGGTCGTCTATGACAACGAACTGATCGCCAACTCGATCATCTATCCGATCTGAGCTTCCGTCTCCCGCCCGTCGTGGCTCCGTCGTAATATGGTCGCAAGCGGGGCCTTAGGCTCGCTGGTCTCCAAAGGAGTTCGCCATGAACCTGCTCAACGGACTGCTCGGCCAACTGGCTGAGAACGTAGATATCGAGAACCTCGCTCAGAAGATCGGCCTGTCGCCGGAGCATGTTGAACAGGCCGTGCAGGCGCTCGGCGTCGCGCACCACGAGCCCGGCGACACGGCCGAGAGCGCCGCGGCGACCACCGGCCTGCCGCTGGACAAGATCCAGGAGATCATCGGCCACATCGGCGGCGAAGGCTCCCTCGCCCGCTTCGCCGACATGCTGAAGGATCAGGGCGGCGCCGGCGATCTGCTCGGCGGGCTCGCCTCGGGCCTGCTCGGCCGCAAGTAAGGGGTAAGGGCGCGCCACCGGTGGGGTTGCGCGCCCTCCCCGCTTAGAACGCCGTCGAGAAGGTGACCTGAACGGTCCGGTGCGAACCGGGACGGAAGGTGGCGGGCGTATTGGTCGTGGTGGTGATGGTGCCGAGATAATCCTCGTCCGTGAGGTTATCGATGTTCACCCGCGCCTTGATCGACTTCAGCGGGCCGGCCGAGAAGCCGTCGCCGAGATCCACGTAGGCGTTCCAGATCGTGTAGCCGTCGGTCTTCTCGTTGTTCACGAAGTTGGTGAAACGATCGGTGATCCGGCGGGCCGAGAGATTGATCACCGCGCCCTCGACCGGCTCGAACGTCACCCCGCCCTGGAAGACGTATTCCGGGAAGTCCGGCACCGCGTTCCCGGCGATCAGGAACGTGGCGAAGTTATCCTGGAACTCCGACTTGTTGTACGACAGGTTGCCGTTGAAATAGATCTTGCCGCCCAGGGCTTCCGGCTTCCACTGGCCGCTGAACTCCACGCCGTGGGCTTCGACGCCGCCGACATTGGCGAAGAAGGTTTCGGTCTGGGTGGAGCCCGGAACGATCTGGGCGAACGACTGCAGCCGGTTCTCGAAGGTGGTCTTGTAGACCACGACCGAGGCGTTGAAGGTCCGCCGGTTGGCGCGATAGCCCAGCTCCAGGTTCTTGGCGGTCTCGGCCTGCGGCGCGGGCACGGCCGGGCTGGCGGCGGAGAAGATGTCGTCGGCTCCACGCGGCAGGGCCATGTTCTCCGAATAGGACGTGAAGACCTGGTCGCGACCGATCGACCAGACGGCGCCGACCTGCGGCAGGAAGTTATCCGTCCAGTTGGTCGAGATGCTGGGCGAGCGCAGGTTGATGTAGTCGGACGGCAGCCGTTTGCCGCTGATGTTGTAGTCGATGTCCAGGGACTTGAAGCCCAGTTCGATCTTCAGGGCGTCGTCCAGCAGGCTGATGGTGTCCTTCAGGAAGAACTCCACGGTGTCGCGGGTCGAGACGTAGTTGCGCTGCAGGTGGACGGGCTCGTTGAACAGCGGCGCCCCGTCCGGGTTGCCGTCCTGCACGTTGTAGCGCGCCTGGGTGCGGTGATAGTCGTCCTTCTCCACCCAGACCCCGGCTTCCAGGCGGTTGGCGCCGACGATCCACTCGCCGTGGGTGGTCACGCCCTGGCGTGTGCCGTCGATGCCCGAAAGGCCGTACTGGATGCCCCGCGGCGCGACGAGACCGGGCACGATGCCGAGTTCGGCCCGATGGTTGGTCAGTGACGTGGCGTAGGCTTCCGGCGAGACGCCGTAGCCGCCCTTCTCTTCGTAATAGGCCGTGCCGCCGAGCTTGATGTTCTCGCCGATCGGGACGTTCAGCGTCAGGCCGTAGAGGTGATCCATCCGGTGGTTCACTGCGAACTTGTAATACTGGTTGTAGTTGGCGTTGGAATAAGTCGGCCCATCCTGCACGGCCGGAAGACTGGCCAGGGTCGCGGTCGTGCCGAACGGCGTCGGGGTCGGCACCACGCCCAGGTAGGAGAAGTTACGCCCCCTGCGGCCGAAGATGTCGCCCGCCGTGCCGGCGTACTGCGCCTTGGTGATCGAGGGGCTGTCGTAGTCGAAGTAGTTGTTGTGCACCGTCTGGAAGACCAGGTCGGCGCCGCCGGCAAATTCGTAGCGCAGCTTGCCCTCGTAATGT
>JAFKGN010000090.1 GCA_017307205.1 Caulobacterales bacterium | reverse complement strand
GTTGCCTTCCGGCGCATTCGGCTGGAACACCGGCGGACGGTTCGGGCCGCCGGCGTTGTCGTACTGCTGCACCGCCACGTCGCGGAAGGCGGTGATCGAGCGCAGTTCGAGATCGTCGGTCAGGTCATAGTTCACGCGCAGCATGTGGCCCGAGATCTCGTCGACGCTGGGCTGCTGCGGCACGCCGATGTCGGCGCGATCCTGGCGCTTCGGATGCACCGAGACGTTCGGCGGCAGCGGCGAGATCGTGCCGGCCGGACGCGGGAAGACGCTCGAGACCGGCAGGCCGAGCGGGTTGTAGTTCACCAGCTGGCTGATGAACGGCGTCGATTCGCTGTGACCGACGTCATAGGCGTAGATCGCTTCCAGGCGGTCGGTGGGGTTCCACAGGGCCGAGACGCGCAGGCCGCGGCGGTTCAGGTAGTTCCAGCCTTCCTGGCCCGACATCGGGTTCTCGGTGGTGGCGTCGTGGCGCTGCGTCGTGGCGTCGATCTTCACCGCCACGCCCATCACTTCCGGCAGGTCGAGGTGGGCTTCGGCGTTGTAGCCGTTGAAGTTGCTGACGCCGGCCGTGGCGCGCAGGCCGTACTCGCCGGTCGGACGGCGGGTGACCATGCTCACGGCGCCGCCTTCGGTATTACGGCCGAACAGGGTGCCCTGCGGACCGCGCAGCACTTCGACGCGCTCCAGGTCCAGCATGCTGGCGTTCAGGCCCTGCTGGCGGCCGAGGTAGACGCCGTCCAGGTAGATGCCGACGCCCTGTTCGCGGGCGGGCTGGTTGGCGTCGTTCGGCACGATGCCGCGGATGCCGACGGTCAGCGCCGTCTGGCGCGACTCGAAGGTCGACATGCGCAGGGTCGGGATGCTGCCGGCGATATCCAGCAGCGACAGCACCTGGCTGGCCTTCATGCTCTCGGCGTTGACCACGGCGATGGCGATCGGCGTCTTCTGCAGATCGGTTTCGCGCTTGGTGGCGGTGACGATCACCTCTTCCAGCGCGCCGGCGTCCTGCGCGTAGGCCGGAACGGCGGTGGCCGCCATCGCGGCGGCGCCGGCCAGCATGGCCAGACGAAGGTTGGTTTTATTCGACATTTTGCCCAGATCCCCTTGGCGGTCTTCTGGGCGCAGCGGTTAAGGCTGGGGCTTGCAGGTTTTTCTGTAAGTTTGTGATGTTTCCTAGACAATCAGAGTCGAGCGAAGCATCGCGGCCAAAACAGCACACTTATTACTTAGTATATACGCAGCGTATCAAAACATTGCTGCGACGGCTTCCTCTCCCGATCCCCCGCCAATACCGAAGCCAGCCACAGGGTCGCCCCGCCCTTATGCGATCCTTATGCCGCCGCCCCGCATGGCGCATCGAACCCTGATGCGGTTCTGAGGGAGTCTCCGCACGTCGGCGAAAAGCCGGCCGGAGACTTCAAATGTTCGATTTCGTCTATCTGGCGCTGGGCCTCGCGGCCTTCGCGCTTTTCGGCGTCTACGCCGCCGCCCTCCGGCGTCTGTGAGGGCGACGATGGTTGAGATGCTGATCTGGGGCGCGGGCGCCCTCGTCATCGGCGGCTACATGCTGGTCGCCCTGGTCAAGCCGGAGCGCTTCTGATGAACGCGCAGGGCTGGCTCGAAATCCTCTTCACCGTCGCCGTCACGGTGGCGGTCGCCTGGCCGCTTGGCCTCTATCTCTCGCGCGTCTGGATGGGCGAGCGCACCTGGCTGGATCCGGTGCTGCGCCCCATCGAGCGGGCGATCCTCTCCGCCGGCGGCGTCAAGCCTGACAGCAATCAAAGCTGGATCGCCTACACGATGAGCTTCCTCGCCTTCTCGGCGGCCAGCTTCCTCGTCCTCTACCTGATCCTGCGCTTCCAGAACCTGCTACCGCTCAATCCGCAAGGGTTTGACGGCCTGTCGCCGCACCTGGCGTTCAACACCGCGGTCAGCTTCGTCTCCAACACCAACTGGCAGAGCTATGTGCCCGAGCAGGTCGTCTCGACCTTCTCGCAGATGGCCGGCCTGACCTCGCACAACTTCCTCTCCGCCGCCGCCGGCATGGCGCTCGCCGCCGTCGTGGCCCGCGCGTTCGTCGCCGACCGCGCCGAGGGCCTGGGCGACTTCTGGCGCGATCTCACCCGCATCAGCCTCTACGTGCTGCTGCCGATTAGCCTCGTCACCGCGCTTCTTTATGTGGCGCTCGGCATGCCGCAGAGCCTTCTGGCCAACGTCGGCGCGCACACGGTGGAGGGCGCCAAGCAAACCATCGCCCTGTTCCCCGTCGCCAGCCAGGAAGCGATCAAGCAGTGGGGCACCAACGGCGGCGGCGTCTTCAACGCCAACTCCGCCCACCCGTTCGAAAACCCCAACGCCTGGACCAACCTCTTCGAGATCGTCTCGATGAACGCCCTCAGCCTCGCCTG
>JAFKGN010000061.1 GCA_017307205.1 Caulobacterales bacterium | reverse complement strand
CGACCTCGCGGTAGATGCGCGGCCGGCCGGTGAACTTGGCCCGATAGGCCTCGACGATCTCGCCCGCCGCCGGCTCGCTGGGATCGTCGGCCTGCAGCTGGGCCGCGTAGAGCTTGCCGCCGGTCGCGGCCAGGAACGGGGCGAGGATGTCGCTGTACCAGCCGGCCCCCGGCCAGAACTCGACCACCGTCATGCCGGGCTCGACGCCCCAGAATTTCAGGGTCTCGACGGGGTGGCGCCATTGGTCGCGGGCCTTGTCGGCCGGGGCGCGCCATTCGCCGGCGACGGCGGCTTCGAGGGTTGTCGGGCGGGCCGAGCGCACCGGCGCGGCGGGGGCGGCCTTCTGAGCCTCGCCCTTGCGCTGACAGGCCGCGAGGCCGGTCGCGCCGAGCAGGACGCCGCCCAGCATCGCGCGCCGCGACCAGTGTAGCCGCCGATCCGTCATCCGCAGTCCTTGCGCAACTTCCGCCTCCCGAAGGGCTTAGACTGCACCGTCGATGTGGTCAAAGCGGGGCGGTCGCAGCCCCTTGAACCGCGGAAGCCGCCCCCTATCTCGTAATGCGAAGGCGCTGGATGACCGGGCCTTCCGAGCCGCAGATCGGGGCCTCTCGGGGACCGAGCCATGGCTCGCCACAACGAACCTTGCTTGATGAGAAGGATCGCGACATGCGCATCGACCTTACCCCCCTCTATCGTTCCGCCGTCGGCTTCGACCGCCTGGCCGGCCTGCTTGACGCGGCCGCCGCCAGCGAAGGCCCGACCGGCTATCCGCCCTACAACATCGAGCGGACCGACGAGAACGCCTACCGCATCGAGATCGCCGTCGCCGGCTTCAAGCCCGAAGAGCTCTCGATCGAGGTCAAAGAGAACCTCCTCACCGTCCAGGGCCGCAAGACGGCCAACGACGAAACCCGCCGCTTCCTGCATCGCGGCCTCGCCGAGCGTAATTTCGAGCGCCGTTTTCAGCTCGCCGACTACGTGGTGGTGAAGGACGCCGCCCTCGCCGACGGCCTGCTGTCGGTGTCGCTGCAGCGTGAAGTGCCGGAAGCCCTCAAGGCCCGCCGCGTCGAGATTTCGACCACGGCGACCCAACCGGCGATCGAAGGCCAGACCGCGGCCTAAGCCTTTCTTCCAGATTTCTCCCCCCGACTTCGGGCGGCGCAGCGATGCGCCGCCCTTTTTCGTGGGCGAAGGTCAGGCTTTCAGTCGCTGTAGAGAGTCCAGCAGGCGATCGATCAGCTCTGCGTCGTGACGCGCCTTGAGCTCACGAGGGAAACGGGTGAGCCCCCAGCGCGCGTTATGGATCAACTTCTCCCGGACCGAGGCTTCGAGCCGCGCAAGCTCCGGCTGGTCCAGCCTCACCAGCCGCAGAAATTCGGCGTAGGCGTGATCGAAACGACGTCGAGCCGACCATTCGTCGTCGTACCGCTCGTCGACGATTTCCGGGAAGGTCTCGTAGCCGAACTCTCGGATCATCCGCAGGGCGCTCGGATTTCCAAAGACGATGATCGGGTGGAAGTTCAGCAGCGCCTTGAATGGCTTTTCGGTGATCCGCTGCGGCCGGTCATACATTTCCGTCTCGGTCACAACGCTGAACCACGACTGACCGTAGGCCGGGTGTGTCTCGTCGCTGATCGGCGCCTTGCGCGGGCTCAGGCCCGTCTCAAGGAATACCCGCCCCACCTCCGACAGCGCCTGCATCTGCGGCGCCAGCTGAGCGGCGAGGTCCGCAAAGCCGGGCTCTGCGGCGATATGCTCAGGAAAGGCTTCCAACGACAGGCCGATAGCTCGACAGTAGTCATCGAAGCCGCCGAACGAGATGAAGCCCCGATCCCACAACCCATCACGCATCAAGCTCAGCAGATAGGCGACCTTCAGCGGCCGAGGCGTGAAGTTCAATGAAATGAACCTTCGGTCACGCTGCTGCGGACGTCGCTCAAAAGCCGCCAGCCGCTCTTCGAACACAGCCTCGCCGCTCTCTCGGAAGGCTGCGTGGAAGCGCCAGATCCACAGATCGTAGTGGATCACCTGCATCCTATCATCGGTGGCGAGACCGCTCTGGTCGGCGTACTCGGCCGCGTAGCCGCGATCCTGGGTGACATAGACCGCGCGGTTCGGTCTCGTTCCCAGGCGCTCGATCAGTCCGTGCAGCGCAGCGGTACGATCTTCGCGGGGCTTTTCGCCCTCGGTCGAAGCATCCAGCACCACCAACGTCTCGCCGGCGACAATCCTCCGCCGGAGAGGCTCCGGCAGGGCGGCGGCCAGCATCCAGCTTTGCCGGAGCGCTTGGGCCGTGCCGCAGGGCAACAACAAGATGTCGGCGCGATCCGCCTGAGGTCCGAACACCGACGACACGTGCAACCGGTCGCTCTCGATGAGCCGGAACATATGTTTCACATTGCTCGCCGCGACGACGCGAATGGGCGGCCGCGCCGATACGGCGGGCGCCGGCGGCTCGTCACTTTCCAGTTCCAGCGCTTCCAACGCCTTGATGGCGGCGGCGTCGCCGGGCGCAAGGCGCAGGACGGTGGCCCATGCCTTTCGGGCGGCGTCGAGATCCCGCACCTGGCTCAGCAGATTGGCGAGCCGTCGCCACGCGGTCAGATCGGAAGGCGCCGCGGCTGTGATCGCCTTGAGGTGAGGAAGCGCCTCGCTTGGAAGAGCGCCATAGTAGGTAAGGGTCGCAAGGTGGCGTTGCGCGTTGAGGTCCTGCGGCGCTACCCGCAGCACCTCCCCCCAGGCAGCGCGCGCGCCGGCGACATCACCGATGTCGCCAAGCACCTTGGCCAACAAGGCCCAGTTCGGGAGCGGATTTTCCGGCGCCGCGGCGGCCAGCACGGCGACTTGTTCCCGAGCCGCCTCGGCATGTCCGTCGCGGTGGAGCCTGAGGATTTCGGCCGCGAGTGCATTCACATCCCGCGGCGCGGGGATCTCGGTCAAGGCTTCAGGCCGATTGCCTGGGTGATGTCGGTGCGCAGGCTGGCCTGGGCGAGCTTGGCGCCGGTGAAGTCGGCCCCGCGCAGGTCGGCGTCGTCGAAGGCGGCCTGGGTGAGATCGGCGACCTGGAACTGAGTGTAGCGCAGGCGCGCGCTGGCGAGGCCCGCGGCGGTGGTGCGCCCCACGCCCAAAGGCAGGGGGGAAAGATGCGCGCCGCGCAGATCAGCCTTGGTCAGGTTGGCGCCGGCCAGGCGGGCGCCACGCAGGTCGGCCTGACGCAGATCACAGCAACGAAGGTCGGCGCCCTCCAGATTGGCGCCCTGCAGATGCGCGCCCGAAAGATCGAGGCCGACGAGGCAAGCGCCCTTGGCGCTCATCGCCGTGAGGCGCACGCCTTTCAGCTTATCGGCCAGGGGACGAAGGTCTTCGCCGTCGAGCTTAGCCGGGGTGCCGCGCTTGCCGCCGCTCTCGCACCAGGCGTGATTGGCCATCATCAGCTCGAACAGATCCTTCGCCCGGGCCGAGGCCTGGGGCGTCGGCGAGGCCAGGGCGCCCGTCAGGTTGGCGCCGGAGGTGCGGGCGGTAGCCAGATCGCTGCCGGAGACCACCGCGCCCTGCAGGTTGGCGCCCTCAAGGTTCGCGCCCCGAACGTCAGCGTTGTCGAGCACGGCGCCCGACAGGTTGGCGTCCTTCAGATTGGCGCCGAACAGCTTCACGCCGCGCATCGAGCAGTCGGTGAAATCGGCGGCGAACGCCGACATGCCCGTCATCTGCGACCCGTCGAGGGTGGCGCCGGAGAAGTTCACCTCGTCCGCCTCGCCGATGCGCTTCTCGTGGGTCAGGGACGCCAGGCCCTTGCGGGCGTGAGGAATGGCCACCTGGCCTTCGCGGAAGTCGGCCTGGGTGAAATCGGCCTGGGAAAGGTTGGCGCCGCGCAGGCAGCAGCCGCGCAGATCGGCGCGGATCAGGATCGCCTGCCGCAGGTCGGCCTTGCGCATATCGCAGCCGAACAAATTGGCCCGCTCCAGCCGCGCGCGGATCAGCCGCGTGCCGTCGAGGATCGAGGCCGACAGGTCGATCTCCGTCAGGTTGCGGTTGGAAAGGTCGAGACCGGAAAGGTTGGCGAAACGCAGCGATGCGCGCTTGCCGCCGGGCTTGCCGGCGACAAATCGTTCATGGGCCGTAATCACCAGGTCCAATTCGGCCTGAGTCAAACGGCGACGGCCCGCGACGCTTGCGAGTGCGCTCATCGACTTAAAAGATCTCCCCCAAACTGGCGGGGAAGCTAGCCGTCAAACCGCGACCGAACGGTTAACCGACAAGGGAAAACGCGTCAGATGACGTCGTCCAGGCCGCGCGCGCCGGTACGCTCCACGCCCGTCAGATCGGCGTCCTTGAGCATGGCGTTGGTGAAGTTGGCCCAGGAAAGGTCGGCGCCCACGAGGGTCGCGCGCCGCAGGTCGACGCGGGCGAGGTCCGCGTTCTTCAGGACGGCGCCGGTGAGGTCGCAGGGCAGGAAGCGTTCTGCCGCGATCATCAGCGGCCCCATCTGCGCATCACGCAGGTCGGCGCCGGAGAGCTTGGCGCGGGCCAGGCGGGCTCCGCGCAGGTCGGCCCGCCGCAGGTTGCAGGCCCGCAGATCGGCGTCCTCCAGGTGCGCGCCCTGCAGCTGCACGCCTTCCATATCGAGGCCGTAGAACACCGCGCCCTTGGCCGACAGGGCGGTCAGGTTGAAGCCCCGGACCGACTTCAGATTGCGCAGGTCGGCGTTGTTGAACACCGAGGGCGCCCCCTGGCGTCCGCCGGTCTCACACCACAGGGCGTGATCCTCGATCATCTGCTCATAAGGCATGTCGGTCACGGCCACGCCCGCCGGCCGGTCGGTCAGCACCCCGGCGAGGTTCGCGGCGCTGACGTTCCACGCCACGGTCTTGGCGCCGGTCAGCACGGCGTCGCGGAGGTCCGCCCCCGAGAGGTCGGCGCCCGAAAGGTCCGCCCCCGAAAGGTTCACACCGGTCATGGTCGCCGCCTTGAGGTTGGCGCGGACCAACTTGCAGTCCTTCATCACCGCGTCGGTGAAGTCGGCCGAGACCGCGACGATGCCGGTCAGGCGAGAACGCTCGAGGTTGGCGCCGGCCAAGATCGCGCCATGGGCATGGCTGGCCCGCTGCAGGTGCTCCAGCACCCGATAGCCGCGGGCCTTGTCGGCGGCGGCGATGGCGCCCTCGCGCAGATCGGCCTCGAACATGTCGGCGCCGGAAAGATCGGCCCCGCGCAGGCAGGCGCCGCGCAGATCGGCTCGGCGCAGCGAGGCGCCGACGAGCTTCGCGCCCTGCAGGTCGGCCCCGAACAGATTGGCGTTATCGAGCCGCGCGCCCGAAAGGTCGGCCCCGTCCAGCAGCGCGCCGGAGAAGTCGGCGTCGCAGAGGTTGCGGTCCTTGAGGCTCAGGCCTGACAGGTCGGCGAAGGTGAACACCGCACGCGCCCCGCCCGGGCGGGCGGTCCACAGGCGATCATGGCGCGCGCAGATGAGGTCGACTTCCTGCTGGGTCAGCCGACGGCGCGCCTCGTCCGGCGCAAGGGCGGTCATCGCGCGGGATCCGGCGTCGCTTGCATGGCCGCAGACTGGCGCAACATGCTTAACGAGGCCTTACCCGCCCGGTAAAAGACCAGCAGAGTCAAAGGCCTCTGTGTCGGGCGGCCGACTTTAGACGGCCGGCAGCGCCTCGGCGCGGGCGGTGTCCAGATAGCGCGCCGCCGTCGGCTTCAGATCGGCGTCGAGATCGATCCGCAGCGGATTGCCGGTGGGGATCTCGAGGTTGAGCACCTCATCCGAAGACAGGCCGAACAGCAGCTTGGCGATGGCGCGCAGCGAATTGCCGTGGGCGGCGATCAGCACGGTCTCGCCGGCCTTCAACTTCGGCGCGATCTCGGCGTCCCAGTAGGGCTGCACGCGGTCGAGCGTGGTCTTCAGACTCTCGGTGCTCGGCAGGGTCTGGCCGGCGTAGCGCGCGTCGGCCGAGAAGTCGTATTCGCCGCCCGGGGCCAGCTCCGGCGGCGGCACGTCGTACGAGCGACGCCAGATTTTCACCTGCTCCTCGCCGTGCAGGGCGGCGGTTTCGGCCTTGTTCAGGCCGGTCAAGCCGCCGTAGTGGCGCTCGTTCAGGCGCCAGTCCTTGACCATCGGCAGGTCACCCTGGCCGGCGGCGGCCAAAGCGATCTCGGCGGTGCGGTTGGCGCGGGTCAGCACCGACGAATAGACCCGGTCGAACTTCAGCCCGTCAGCGGCGATCAGCTCGCCGCCGCGCTTGGCCTGGGCCTCGCCCTCGGCGGTCAGATCAACGTCGACCCAACCGGTGAAGCGGTTTTCGAGGTTCCATTGGCTCTGGCCATGGCGAAGCAGAACGAGGACGGACATCGAGACACTCCCGGGGGCTGGCGGTCCCCGGGGCGCTAAGCGCTGGCGAAGCGGGCGTCAAGGCGGCTATAGGAGCCTCGATGATCCCCGATCGCGTCTTCTTCACGGGTCTGGCCGTGCTGGCCGTCGCCCTGATCGCCCTGGCGATGGCCTGGCCCCAGGGCTACGGCGACTGGTCGCCCGCCCCCTTCGGCCACGTGCCGATCCAGCAAACGCCCGAGATGAGGGCCGCCATGAAGCGTGAGCACGAGGGCGCCATGCGCCGTCAGGAACAGGCCCGTCGTCAGGCCGCCGGCGAAGCCCCCGTCGCGCCCGCTGCGCCGTCCATGGCCCCCAACCTGCGGCCGCCCCAACAATGAGCGCGTTCGACGCCATCGAAGTCGGCCGCCGCGTGCTGGCCGTCGAGGCCGAGGGTCTCGCCGCCCTCGCCGGCGCCCTGGACGACAGCTTCGTCCGCGCCGTCGAGACGCTGTTCAACGCCAAGGGCCGCATCATCTGCACCGGCGTCGGCAAGTCCGGCCACGTGGGCCGCAAGATCGCCGCCACCCTGGCCTCCACCGGCTCCACGGCGATGTTCGTCCACGCCACCGAAGCCAGCCACGGCGATCTCGGCATGATCGGGACCGACGACGTGGTCCTCGCCCTCAGCAAGACGGGCGAGACGCGCGAGCTGGCCGATGTGATCGCCTACGCCAAGCGCTTCGCCATCCCGCTGATCGGCATGACCGCCTCGGCCGGCAGCGCCCTCGGCCGCGCCTCCGACATCCTGCTGCTGCTGCCCGACGCCCCCGAGGCCGCCGAGGCGCTGAACGCCCCGACCACCTCCACCACCCTGCAGATCGCCCTGGGCGACGCCTTGGCTGTGGCCCTGCTGGAACGTCGCGGCTTCACCCCGCAGGATTTCCGGCTGTTCCACCCCGGCGGCAAGCTGGGCGCCATGCTGCGCACGGTCGGCGACCTGATGCACGGCGCGGCCGAGCTGCCGCTGGTCGAGACCGCGACGCCGATGGCCGAGACCCTGCTGGCGATGACCAAGGGTCGCTTCGGCGCGGTCGCGGTGCGCGATGGCGAAGGCCGCCTGGCCGGCATGATCACCGACGGCGACCTGCGCCGGCACATGGACGGCCTGATGGGTCATTCGGCCGGTGAGGTGATGACCCGAAACCCCCTCACTATCGGCGCCGACGCCCTCGCCGCCGAGGCCCTGAGGATCATGAACGAGCGCAGCATCACCGTGCTGTTCGTGGTCGATGACGCCCGTCCCGTGGGCGTTATCCACGTCCACGACCTGCTTCGTGCAGGCGTCGTCTGAAAAGTTAGGAACTAACGGCCTAGTTTCGCGCTGTGCAGCGCATTCCTCTTCAACGAGTTCCCAAGCGAGTCCTTATGACCTTCACGCCCCGCGCCGATCTCGTCCCCAACACGGCCGCCTATGAGAACATCCCGCTCGTCAAGGCGACGGGCTTCCGCGAGTACGACGCCCGCTGGCTGTTCGGCCCCGAGATCAACCTGCTGGGCATCCAGGCCCTCGGCCTCGGCCTCGGCACCTACATCCAGGACCTCGGCCATTCGAAGATCGTGGTCGGCCACGACTTCCGCTCCTATTCGCTGAGCATCAAGCAGGCCCTGACCCTGGGCCTCATCGAAGCCGGCTGCGAGGTGTTCGACATCGGCCTGGCCCTGTCGCCCACCGCCTACTTCGCCCAGTTCCACCTCGACGTGCCGTGCGTGGCCATGGTCACCGCCAGCCACAACGAGAACGGCTGGACCGGCGTGAAGATGGGCGCCCAGAAGCCCCTCACCTTCGGCCCCGACGAGATGGGCGCGCTGAAGGACATCGTGCTCGGCGGCAAGTTCAAGCCCAAGGCCGGCGGCAAGCTGACCCGCGTCGAGGGCGTCACCGAGGCCTACATCGCCGACGCGGCCAGCCGCGCCAAGATCACCCGCCCGCTGAAGGTGGTCTGCGCCTGCGGCAACGGGACGGCCGGCGCCTTCGCCCCCGAGGCCCTCGCCCGCATGGGCGTCGAGGTGATCCCGATGGACACCAGCCTCGACTACACCTTCCCGCGCTACAACCCGAACCCCGAGGACCACGAGATGCTGGTCTCGATGGCCGAGGAAGTGAAGAAGCACGGCGCCGATCTGGCGCTCGGCTTCGACGGCGACGGCGATCGCTGCGGCGTGGTCGATGACGAGGGCGAAGAGATTTTCGCCGACAAGATCGGCCTGATGCTGGCCCGCGACCTGGCCCCGCTGCACAAGGGCGCGACCTTCATCGTCGACGTGAAGTCGACCGGCCTCTACGCCACCGACCCGATCCTCGAAGAGAACGGTTGCACCACGATCTACTGGAAGACCGGCCACAGCTACATCAAGCGCAAAACCGCCGAGGTCGGCGCCCTGGCCGGCTTTGAAAAGTCGGGCCACTTCTTCCTGGCCGGTGAACTGGGCCGCGGCTACGACGACGGCCTCGTGGCCGCCGCCGCCGTCCTGATGATGCTTGAGCGCAACCCCGGCAAGAAGATGTCGGACCTCAAGAAGGCCCTGCCGGTCGCCTACACCTCCCTGACCATGAGCCCGCACGCGGCCGACGAGGTGAAGTACGACGTCGTCGCCCGCATCGTGAAGGAATACGAGGACCTGTTCGCCGCCGGCGGCTCGATCCTGGGCCGCAAGATCAAGGACGTGATCACCGTCAACGGCGTCCGCGTGGCGCTGGAGGACGGCTCGTGGGTCCTGGTCCGCGCCTCGTCCAACAAGCCGGAAATGGTCGTCGTGGTCGAAAGCACCCAGAGCGCCGACGACATGCGCGCCCTGTTCCGCGAGGAAGTGAAGCCGCGCCTCGCCAAGCACCCGGAAGTGGGCGCGTATAACCAGGAAGTCTGAGCCCGTCGCAGGACTGGAAGTTTGAAGGGTGCGGCCGCAAGGCCGCGCCCTTTTTCATGTCTCTGCAGTCTTGACGAAATGCCGGGTTCTATATTTGTTCTTCGCGTACTTCTCGGTGACCGCAGTCACTCTTAGTCCAGCGATACGCCAGCCGTGACCATCCAGAACCTTCTGAAAGTCCTGCCGCCGCCGGCTGCTCCGACGTACACCTTCGATGGTCCCTGGGAGCCGATTGAAGCAGAGCTCGGCACACCTCTGCCGCAGGACTACAAGGAGCTCGCACGCGTCTATGGCGATGGCTATTTCTTGGATTGCTTCGGCATCAACATGCCGATTGGTTCAGGCCCCTACGGTCTGCTTGTCCCCGAGATCTATGAAAGGCAGAAGTTCTTCGTAGAGGAGCATCCATCAGTCCGCATGTTTCCACAGCCGGGAGGATTGCTGGCCTGTGGCAGCGTTGATGTCGGCTTGACGCTGTTCTGGCTGACGCGAGGCCCCGTGGACGAATGGCCGATTGTCGTCTGGGATCACAAGTGGATCGAAGGCGAAGAGGTCGAACTGTTCGAATGCGATCTTACGGATTTCATCGCCGGTGTTGTCAGCGGCACGATTGATCCGAGGGGTTTTCCCAGCGGTCTCGACCTCGAAGGCGAGCAGATTTTCGTCCCGGCTGAGGCTCGCGACTAGATTTCGGAGCGCCGCGGGAACCGCGCTCCGACACCTACGCCTTCGGCTTCAGCTGGTGCAGCAGGATCGAGTTGCCTTCGGTGTCCTTGATCATCGACATCCGGCAGACCGGACTGTGGATCAGGTCCGGCGTCAGGAAATCCACGCCCTTGGCCTTCAGGTCCTCGACCAGGGCGTCGAGATCCTCGACCTCGAAGGCGATCGTGCCGCCCGCCGCCGCGCTCGGCTCGCTCCGGGCGTGGACGGTGATCGCCAGGCAGCCGCCGCCCGGCAGGTCGAATTCGACCCAGCCATGCTCGGTCGAACCCGTGCCCCGCGGCAGGCCCAGAGTCTCCTCGTAGAAGCGCCGGGCCCGGGCCATGTCGGCCACCGGGTACATGGTGAAGGCAACTTTGCGGAACATCAGGCCTGCTCCTCGGTCAGCACGGCGTCGAGCTGCTTGTAACCGTGCTCCATGCCGTCGGTCATGCCGCTCTGCAGGGCCCGATCGCGCGCTTCCTTGCTTTCGTAGGCCAGGGTCATGACGCTGTTGGTCACGCCGTTCGTCTCGACCAGCTCAGTGGTCACCGTCGACTTTGTCGGCGCCCCCTCGAACTGCTCGACGCTGACCCAGCGGGTCGGCGGGTCGATCTCGGAATAGACGCCGGTCAGGCCGAACTCGACGCCCGCCTCATTGGCCCAGGCGAAGCGATACTCGCCGCCGAGGCGCGCATCGATCTCGCAGCGGGTGAACCGCCAGCCGGGCGGGCCGGAGAGCCAGCGCTGGACGAGCGCCGGTTCCGACCAGGCGCGGAACACCAGGGCGGCGGGGGCGTCGAACGCGCGGACGATGCGGATCTCGGTGTCCGAGATCAGACTGACTTCCAGCGGCTTGGGCATGGCTTCTCTCCTCAGGACTTCGGGGTTTGGGATTTCAGTTCGTCGAGCAGGGCGTCGAGCACATCGAACCGCTGGCGCCACATCTCGCGGTAGCGCTCCAGCCAGCCGATCACCTCGTTGAAGGCCGCCAGCTCCACCTTCACCGGCCGCCTGGCGCCCTCACGGCCGCGCGACACCAGCCCCGCCTTCTCCAGCACCTTCAGATGCTTCGAGATCGCCGGCTGGCTCATGGCGAAGGGCTCAGCCAACTCCATCACCGAGGCCTCGCTCTCGGCGAGACGCAGCAGGATGGCCCGGCGGGTCGGATCGGCGAGGGCCGCGAAGGCGGCGTCGAGGGTGTCGGGCGTCATTAGTAATAACCACTAGGTGATATAACCTAGTGGTTATTCTCGTGAGCGTGAGGAGTCAAGCGCCCCGCGGCGCAAAGCTTTCGTCATCCTGAGCAGGCCGAGCAGCGGCCATGTCGAAGGACGCACAGCGGCGCCGCCACGCGTCCTTCGACACGCGGCCTGCGTCCGCTGCTCAGGATGACGATCTCAGTAGGGTGAGCGGCCTAACCCGCCGCGCTCTTCACCGCCCCGGCGATGTCCTTCACCAGGCTGGCGACCAGGCGTTCGTCGTCGCCCTCGGCCATGATGCGGATCAGGGGCTCGGTGCCGGAGGCGCGGACCAGGATGCGGCCCTTGTCGCCGAGCTTGGCTTCCGCCGTCTTGATGGCGTCCTGCACCTTGTCGTTCTCCAGCGGCTTGCCGCCGGCGAACCGCACATTCTCCAGCTTCTGCGGCGCGGGCTCGAACTGGCGCGACAGCCGGCTCATCGGCTGGCCGGAGCGCTGCATCACCGCCAGCACCTGCAAGGCCGCGATCAGGCCGTCGCCCGTGGTCGAGAAGTCCGAGAGGATCAGGTGGCCCGACTGCTCGCCGCCCAGGTTGAAGCCGCCCTCACGCATCTTCTGCATCACGTAGCGGTCGCCCACGCCCGTGCGGTGCAGGGCCAGGCCCTTGTGGGCGAGGAAGCGTTCGAGGCCGAGGTTCGACATCACCGTCGCCACCACCCCGCCCGCGCGCAGGGTGCCGGCGTCTGCCCAGGCTCCGGCGATCAGCGCCATGATCTGGTCGCCGTCGACCACATGGCCCTTCTCGTCGCAGATGGTCAGGCGGTCGGCGTCGCCGTCCAGCGCGATGCCGATGTCGGCGCGATACTCGCGCACGGCCTTGGCCATGGCCTCCGGATGGGTGGAGCCGCACTCCTCGTTGATGTTGGTGCCGTCCGGCGTCACCCCGACCGGGATCACATCGGCGCCGAGTTCGTAGAGGGCGGTCGGGGCCACCTTGTAGGCGGCGCCGTTGGCGCAATCGATGACGATGCGCAGGCCGGACAGGCTGAGGTCGCGCGGGAAGGTCGCCTTGACGATCTCGACGTAGCGGGCCTGGGCGTCGTCGATGCGGCGCACGCGGCCGAGGGCGCGCGGCTCGGCCAGGCCCTCCTGCAGGCCCTCATCCATGAAGGCTTCGATGCCCAACTCCTGCTCATCGGAGAGCTTGTAGCCGTCGGGGCCGAACAGCTTGATGCCGTTGTCGGCGAAGTTGTTGTGCGAGGCCGAGATCATCACCCCGAGATCGGCCCGCATCGAGCGCGTCATCATCGCCACCGCCGGGGTCGGCAGAGGGCCGAACAGGCGCACGTCCATGCCGACGCTGGCGAAGCCGGCGACCAGGGCCGGCTCGATCATGTAGCCCGACAGCCGCGTATCCTTGCCGATCACCACCAAGTGGCGGCGGTCGTCCCGACTGCGGAACAGCTTGCCCGCCGCCAGGCCCACCCGAAGGGCGACCTCGGCGGTCATCGGGTGCTTGTTGGCCTGCCCGCGAATGCCGTCGGTGCCGAAGTAGGTGCGCTTGCTCATCGAGACTCTCCGCCGCATCGCCGAAACGATCGGAAATGCGGATTTATGTGCGGCCCTGTTGTCGAATGATAAAGGCGCTCACCACAAGACCAAGGCTAAGCAGCCTCGGCGACGAATCAAAGGACTAAGGCCCATGTGCGGCATCATCGGCATCGTCGGGACCAAGCCCGTCACCGAACGGCTGATCGACAGCCTTCGCCGACTTGAATACCGCGGCTACGACAGCGCCGGCGTCGCCGCCCAGGTGGACGGCAAGCTGGAGCGCCGCCGCGCTCCCGGAAAGCTGCGCGAACTGGAGAAGGTGGTCGAGGCCAACCCCCTCGTCGCCACCACCGGCATCGGCCACACCCGCTGGGCGACCCACGGCGGCCCGACCGAGCGCAACGCCCACCCCCACATCGCCGGCCGCGTGGCCGTGGTCCACAACGGCATCATCGAGAACTTCGCCGAGCTGAAGGCCGAGCTGCAGGCCGCCGGCGCCGTGTTCGAGAGCGACACCGACACCGAGGTGGTCGCCCACCTGCTCAATCGCGAACTGGCCACCGGCCTCGCCCCGCTCGACGCCTTCAAGGCGACGCTCGACCGCTTGTCCGGCGCCTATGCGCTGAGCGTGCTGATCGGCGGCGAGAACGAGGTGATCCTCGGCGCCCGCAACGGCCCGCCCCTGGCGGTCGGCTACGGCGACGGCGAGATGTTCGTCGGCTCCGACGGCATGGCGCTGGGCCCCTTCACCAATCGCATCGCCTATCTGCACGACGGCGACTACGCGCTGATCGATCACACCGGCGCCAAGATCTTCGGCCCGGACGGCAAGCCGGTCGAGCGCCCGATCACCATCCTCTCGGCCAGCGCCGTGCTCATGGAGAAGGGCAACTACCGCCACTTCATGGAGAAGGAGATCCACGACCAGCCGGAGGGGTGCCAGCGCACCATCGCCGCCTACGTCGATCCGATCACCTCGCGCACCAAGGTCGCCGGCGACATCGACTGGGCCGGCCTGGAACGCGTGCAGATCGTCGCCTGCGGCACCAGCTACATCGCCGGGGTGATCGGCAAGTATCTGATCGAGAAGCTGGCCGACCTGCCGGTCGACGTCGAGATCGCCTCCGAGTTCCGCTACCGCGAACCGTCGATCCGCTCGACCTCGCTGGCCATCGCCATGTCGCAGTCGGGCGAGACCGCCGACACCCTGGCCGCCCTGCGCTACTGCACCGAGCGCGGCATGAAGAGCGGGGCCGTGCTCAACACCGTCGAATCGACCATCGGCCGCGAGGTCGACGTGGTGTGGCCGATCCACTGCGGCCCGGAAATCGGCGTCGCCTCGACCAAGGCCTTCACCGCCCAGGTCGCCGTGCTCACCGCCCTCGCCATCAAGGCCGCGCACGCGCGCGGCAAGATCGATGACGCCGAGGAAAAGCGCCTTGTCCGCGTGCTGCTGGAGGCCCCGCGCCTGATGCAGGAGGCCATCGGCCTGGAGGACGCCGTCCGCGAAGTCGCCGCCGAGGTCGCCAAGGCGCGCGACGTGCTCTACCTCGGCCGTGGCCCGATGTCGGCCCTGGCCCTGGAAGGCGCCCTGAAACTCAAGGAAATCAGCTATATCCACGCCGAAGGCTATGCCGCCGGCGAGCTGAAGCACGGCCCGATCGCCCTCGTCGACGAGGCGACGCCGATCATCATCCTGGCCCCGTTCGACAGCTACTACGAGAAGTCGGCGTCCAACATGAGCGAGGTCATGGCCCGCGGCGGCCCGGTGGTGTTCATCACCGACCCCGAAGGCGCCCGTCACGCCCCGCCCGGCGCCCGCGTGGTGATGACCGCCCCGGAGTCCGATCCGCTGATCTCGCCCCTGGTCATGGCCGCCCCGATCCAGCTGCTGGCCTACCACGTCGCCGTTCTGAAGGGCGCGGACGTGGATCAGCCGCGGAACTTGGCGAAATCGGTGACGGTGGAGTAGCGGCGGGCGGAGCCTACTGCTCTCCTGCAATCCAAGATCGGCGTCATCCTGAGTAGTCTGCGCAGCGGACGTGTCGAAGGACGCACGGCGGCGATGCAAAGCGTCCTTCGACACACGAGCCTTGCTCACTACTCAGGATGACGAAGGATTGTGGGTGGAAGGTTCCCTCTCCGGCACGCTTCATGCACCCTAGGGGCCGTGAAGCTCTTTCTGTTCGGTCATAGCTATACCGGCCAGGCGCTGATGCGCCGCCTCGCGCCCGAGGGCTGGTCCTTCGCGGTCACCGCCCGCGATCCGTCGCAGGCTGAGGCGCTGCGCGCCGCCGGCCACGAGGCCGTCGACCCGGCCGACCGGTTCAGGACGGCCGACGCCCTGGCCGACGCCGACGCCATCCTGATCTCCGCCCCGCCCACATCGACCGGCTGTCCGGGCCTGGAATCGATGGTTCCTGCCCTGGCGCTCGCCCAGGCTTTCCCGGACTGGATCGGCTATCTCTCGACCACCGGCGTCTATGGCGATCGCGGCGGCCGCTGGGTGTTCGAGGACAGCCCGCTTTCGGCCCAGTCGGTCGAGGGCGCGCGCCGCGTCGGCGCCGAGCGCGACTGGCGTCAGGTCGGCCGAGGCATGGGCCTGACGGTCTGCGCCTTCCGCCTGCCCGGCATCTACGGTCCCGGCCGCTCGGCCCTCGACAAGCTCCGCGAGGGCGTTGCCCGCCGCCCGGTCAAGCCAGGACAGGTGTTCGGCCGCTGCCACGTGGACGACATCGCCGCCGGTTTGGCCGCCTCCATCGCCGCACCGCGCGCCGGGGCGTCCTACAATCTCTGCGACGACGAGCCGGCGCCCTCCGAGGAAGTCACAGCCTACGCCGCCCGCCTGCTGGGGATGGAGCCGCCGCCGGCGGTCGCCTGGGACGCCGAACCCCTGTCGGCCGGAGCCGCCCGCTTCTGGGCCGAGAACCGCCGGGTCTCCAACGCCCGCGCCAAGGCCGAGCTGGGCTGGCAGCCGCAGTATCCGAGCTACCGCGAAGGCCTCGAAGCCATCCTAAAGGCCGGCGGCTAGGCCGGCTGGCCGAGCAGCGCGTCGTCGCGCTGGACCCGCCATAGCCGCCAGGCGTCCTTCGCCGCGCCAAGTACGCAGCCGAGCACGCCCAAGCTAAAGCCGATCACCATCCCGCGGTCGACCGTGGCCTGCACCGCCTCCGGCGCACCGACGACATTCACGAAATGCCCGGCCTGCACCACGGCGCCGAGGATGGCGGCGGCGGTCAGTCTGCGAACGATGTTGAGCACCAGGATGGATCGCACCCGCCCCGGCCGCACCAGGGCTACGAAGCGGCAGAAGCACTCGAACACTGCATAGACCAGGATCGGCCAGAACCAGGCGGCCCACACCTGCGCCATCTCCAGGCGCACGTCGTTGGGCATCCAGTTGCGGAAATGGACGACCCCGGCCCACCAGCCGAGAAAGACGAGACTCATCGCCAGCTCCAGCACGCGCTCGAACTGCGAAGGCGGCTTGCCGCGCACAGGCGGCAGCTCGCTCGGCTTCCATTGGGTCAGCACCTTGGCCTTGCCGCCCCATCGTTCGACGGCCGCAGCGGCGAGCGTCACGGCCCCAAAGGTGAAGACCAACACCTCGACCAGGGACACATCGATCCCCTGCAAGAAGTGTCTGAAGTCGCCTCGGCTGAACGCCTGGACGGCCGCCAGCACGACGTAGACCGTCGCCACGATGATCAGCGCCGCCCGCAGCCAGGCCCACCAGAAGGGGAAGATGTCCGGGCCGATCAGGTGCTGCACCTTGCGATAGCGCCCCGCCACCCGCAGGGGATGGCCGAAGGCGACCAGCATGGCCTCCAACTCGGCGCGGGTCTGCGGCCGGCCGAGGCGGTCCTCTTCCGCCTCGATCATCGAGAGCAGGTCGTCGCGCAGCTCGGCGACGACGTCGGCGCGCTGGGCCTCGGGCAGTTCTCGGCCCACGGCGGCGAGATAGCGGTCGAGCAGGTCCATTCTAGAGCTCCCCGTCGAGGATCCCGTCGAGGGATCGGTTGAGGGCCCGCCATTCAACGACAAGGCGGGCCAGGGTTTCGGAACCGAGAGGAGACAGACGGTAGAAGCGCTTGTTGCGCCGCTCCTCCTCGCGCCATTCGCTGACCAGCAGGCCCTGGGCCTCCAGTCGGCGCAGCATCGGGTAGAGGGCGCCCTCGTCGATCTCGACCCCGGCTTCGGCCAGCGCGGTGCGCAGGCTGTAGCCATAGTGTTCGGATCGCAGGTGGCCGAGCACGGCCAGGATCAGGGACCCCCGCCGCAGCTCCAGCCGCAGGCTTTCGAAAATGTCGGTCTCGTTCGGCATCGTGCTGTGCGGCATACACTGTGTGTCGCACAGTGTCAAGACTTACTGTGTCGCGCACAGTAAGTTCGAGCGACGGAGGAAATCAGTCGACCGGCGTCGGTCGTTGCGGCAGGGCGGCCAAAGCTCCCCGCCACATGGCTTCCAGCAGACGCCGCTGCTCGACCCGAGACTCGGAATCGACGGCGCAGGCGAACCAGCTGGAGGAGATGATCCGCGACATCGATCCGGCGTGGAGCGATCGAAGCGCGGGCGGCACCTCGAACAGCTCCTCCAGATTGCGCCCCAGGGTGCCGCCGTGCGCGAAGCGGATCACCGCCGCCGAGGCGGCCAGCTCGGGCCGGCGCACCGCCGCCAGAAACAGGTGCCGCCGCCGCAGGGACGGCCCCCAGGGCCGTTCGGTCACCGCGTAGTCGGCGATGCCGTCGAACAGCTGCTCGACGGTGAGCATGTTGGTGCGCGGGCGCCATGAGGGGTTCTCGGCGGGGGCGGCCATGGCCATCACCTGGCCGCGCACCGCGCCGGCCGTCAGGTCCTCGGCGGTACGGAAATGG
>JAFKGN010000060.1 GCA_017307205.1 Caulobacterales bacterium | reverse complement strand
GGTCACCGCCTTCGGCCCGACCAGCGGTCCGGTGGCCCCGGCGGGCACGGCCGACCGCGTGCTGTTCCTGCGCAATGTCCACAACTGGATGGCGGCGGGCGAGATCGACAAGGCGTTCCACGACGCCTTCGTGGCCCTGAAGCCGGGCGGCGTGCTGGGTATCGAGGAGCATCGCGGCGATCCGGGCGCGGTGCAGGATGTGCTGGCCGCCTCGGGCTATGTGCAGCAGGCCTATGTGACCCAGCTGGCGCAGGACGCCGGGTTCGTCGCCGACGGCGCCAGCGAGATCAACGCCAATCCGAAGGACACCAAGGACCACCCGTTCGGCGTCTGGACCCTGCCGCCCACGCGCCTGAGCGCGCCACGCGGCCAGCCGGCCCACGAGCCCTTCGACCACGCCAAGTTCGACGCCATCGGCGAGAGCGACCGCATGACCCTGCGTTTCAAGAAGCCGCTGTGAGACGGCTCGCCGCCACGGTCCTGGCTCTGAGCCTACTGACCTCCGGCGCGCAGGCCGCCGAGCGGCTCGTCGATGCGCGGCAGGTGTTCGGCTTTCTGAGCGCCTATCAGTCGTTGACCCCGGCCGAGCGCAACCTGTTCACCATGGGCTACGCCCTGCGCCAGGGCGGCAAGCCGGTGGTCGCCGACGTCACCCTGGTCGAGTCCGACGGCAAGCGCACGCCCCTGCCGGTCGATGCCGAGGGCCGCTTCACCCGCCTGCCCACCGCCGCCCAGCTGGCCGGCAAGCCTCAGGTCGGGGTCGATGACAGCGTCGGCAAGATCGCGGTGAGCATGCTGGTGGAGTCGACCGCCAAACCCGCCGCCGAGATGCCCACGGCTCAGTTCTCGCCCGCCCTGGCGCAGGTCAACGCCGGCGTGACCAGCAAGCTCGGCATGCTCGCCTCGCTGGTGCCGAAGGTGAACCGCGTGACCTTCATCGGCGTCCCGTCGGGCAAGGCGGTGATGGCCGACGGCCGCGAGGTTGATCTGCCCATGGCCAAGGAGGGGCCGACCTTCGATCCGGTCGCCCTCAAGGGCGCGCGGGCGGTGCGCTTCCTCAAGGCCCCGACGCGCATCCGCTTCGAGGCCGACAAGTAGCGGCGCCTTCCGCTGCGTGATCTTGCCCGCCACAAGCCTCCGGCCTATCCAAGTCGCACAACAGGCGGAGGAAACGGCCATGGCGACCCTGCAAGAGATCACCGACAAGATCCGTGACGCCGTGGGCGGCGACAGCGGTCTGGGCAAGAGCCTGAAGTTCAACCTGAAGGGCGACGGTTTCATCCACATTGACGGCGGCGCGGTGACCAACGAGGACGCCCCGGCCGACCTGACCCTGACCACCACCATGTCCGATCTGCAGGAGCTGGCCGCCGGCCGGCTCGACGCGACCTCGGCGGTGATGAGCGGGCGTCTGCAGCTGTCGGACATGATGGCCGCCATGGCCCTGCAGCCCAAGCTGATCGCCCTGTTCCAGCGCGTTCGCTGATCGAACTTGTCTGACGCCGCGCCGCTGATCGGCCTGCCCGAGGCCCCGGTTCCGACCGGGGCGGCGGCCGAGTGGTTCGCCGCGCGCGACGGGGCGCGCCTGCGCGTGGCGCTGTTCCCGGCGAGCGGCGCCGCCAAGGGTTCGGTCGTGGTCAGCCCCGGGCGGACCGAGCCGATCGAGAAGTACCTGGAGCTGGCCGGCGATCTGACGGCGCGCGGCTATGCGGTGCTGATCCACGACTGGCGAGGGCAGGGGCTGTCGCAGCGCACCCTCGCCGACCGTCTGGCCGGCCACGCCGCCGGCTTCGAGGCCTTCGTCGACGACTACCAGGCCATGCTCGACGCCTATGAGGCGCGGCTGCCGAAGCCCTGGATCATGCTGGGCCATTCGATGGGCGGCGCCCTGGTCCTGGCCGCTCTCGTCGACGGCGAGGCCCGCTTCAAGTCGGCCATCCTCTGCGCGCCGATGCTGGGCATCGTGATCAAGGAGCCGCTCTGGCTGGCCAAAAGCCTCAGCGCGACCCTGACCTGGGTCGGGCGCGGCGGGGGGCTGACCGGCCGCAACGGCGATGTGTTCTACGAGCGTTTCGACGGCAATCTGCTGACCCACGACCGTCGGCGGTGGGACCGGATCGCGGCGACGCTGGAGGCCTGTCCCGATCTGGCGCTCGGCGCCCCGACCTGGGGTTGGTTGCATTCGGCGCTGAACGCCATGCAGCGGCTGCGACGCCCGCAACTGCTGGCCCGGGTACGCATCCCGGTGACGATCCTTTCGGCCGGCGAAGACCAGATCGTCGACAACGCCGCCCAGGCCTATGCCGCTGAGCGCCTGCCCGAAGGCAAGCTGGTGACCGTGCCTGGCGCGCGGCACGAAATCCTGCAGGAGACGGACGACCTGCGGGCGGCGTTCTGGCGCGAGTTCGAGGCGCTGGCGTGAAAGGAGCGCGTCGGCGACGCGCTCCCTCGCATGCGATCAGGCGACCTGTTTGAAAGCGTGGCCGCCGCGGGCGATCTTGCTCTGGTCGAACAGACGTAGCACCGGGAAATCGACGTCGTTGCGCGACACCTTCCAGAGGTAGTTGGTCATGAAGTTGAGCACGAGGTGGCCGAACACCTCGGTGACGTCCTCGTCCGACCAGCCGGCGTCCTTGACCGCCTGAACCTCGGCGTCGGTCAGGTCGCCCTTGTGGCGGACCAGCAGCAGCACGAAGTCGAGCAGGGCCTGCTCCTTGGGGTCGGTCGAGCGGCCGCGGCGCGCCAGGTCGATGTCCTCGTCAGTCAGCTTCTGCAGCTTGGCGATCGCGGCGAGCAGGGAGATGCAGTACTCGCAGCCGTTCTCCTCGCCGATGGCGAGGCCGATCTTGCGGGCGAGCTGCTTGGAGAACCGGCCGTCCGTCAGGTTCTGGAACAGCGCCAGATAGCTGTTCATGGCGGCGGTGGAGTTGGTCAGCACTGACAGCAGGATCGGGTGCTTACCGAACTTGCCGGCGGTCTGATCGAGGATCGCCCGCTGGGCGGGGCTGGCGGTTTCCGGGGTGACGACGTTGAGGCGGGCCATGGAAGGTGTCCTTCGCGTTGAAGTATACCGAACGTTCGGTATAAATATGGCTAGGGCAGTGCGCAGGGTGGCGTCAAGCTTGAAATGTACCGATCGTTCGGATTAAGTTGGGGGCGAAGGAGTTCCGCATGCCGCAGGTTCGTAAGGTCGGGGATGACGTGCTGCTCGAGCGGTTGACGCGGACGTTCAAGGATGTCGGCTACGAGGGCGCTTCGTTGGCGGCGCTGTCCGATGCCACCGGCCTGAAGAAGTCGAGCCTCTACCACCGCTTTCCGGACGGGAAGGCGCAGATGGCGCAGGAGGTGATGGCCGAGACCGCGCGGGTTCTGGACGCGGAGGTGTTTCCGTTGCTGGCGGCGGAGGGCGCGCCGGCTGACAAGATCGGGGCGTTCGTCCGAGTGATGGACGGCTTCTACGCCGGTGGCCGGCAGTCCTGCCTGCTGAACATGTTGCAGCCGCCGCGCGACGAGGCGAACGCCTGCGGCGACGCCATCGCCACGACCTTCCAGCGGCTGCTGACCGCCTTGGGCGCTGTCGCGCGGGAGGCCGGAGCGGATGACATTGAGGCGAAGCTGCGGGCCGAGCAGGTGCTGGTCGAGCTGCAGGGCTCGTTGGTGGTCGCACGCGGTGTGGGCGATGCGGCGATTTTCGGCCGCGCGCTGGGCCGCCTGCCGTCGATCATCCTCGACGGCTGAGGCCGGCTATTCGCTCGCCGCCGGGCGCAGGAATTCCAATGCCGCTTCGAGACAGGCCGGATCGCCCGCCAGGGCCATTTGACCGCCGTCGCGGCCGATCGGTTGGCCGGTCCAGTCGGTGACGCCGCCGCCGGCGCCTTCCAGAACCGGCACAGCCGCCTCGACGTCCCAGCTCTTCAGCCCGGCCTCGACGACGAGGTCCATCGTGCCGGCCGCGACCATGGCGTAGGCGTAGGCGTCGCAGCCGAAACGGGCCAGGCGGCTGGCGGCGCGCAGATTGGTCCAGGCGGCGCGCTCGACCTCGTTGAAGCAGGCGTCGGCGTCGGTGGTGGCGATGATCGCCTGGGCGAGGTCAGGGCAGGGGCGGACGGCCAGGGCGCGCTGCTCGCCGCGCACCATCAGGCGCGAGCCGCCGGCATGGCCGATGTAGAGTTCGCCGAGATAGGATTGGCCGATGGAGCCGAGCACCGGGCGGCCTTCATGACGCAGGGCGATCAGGGTGGTCCACAGCGGCAGGCCGGCGATGAAGGCCCGGGTGCCGTCGACGGGGTCCAGGACCCAGACGAACTCGGCGTCAGGCCGGTCCTCGCCATACTCCTCGCCGATCACCCCGTGGTCGGGGAAATGCTCGGTGATCAGCCGACGGATGGCCGCCTCGGCGCCGCGGTCGGCCTCGGTGACCGGATCGAAGCCGATGCCCTTGGCGGTCCCCTTGTCCTCCAGGCCGTGATCGGCCCGGAAGAGCGGCAGGATGGCGCCGGCGGCGGCGCGGTTCAGCTCGACGAGGAAGGTGTCGAGCGTTTCGAGGCGGTCGGATGCGAGGGTCATACGCGGAGGCTTAGCGGCCTCCGCCATGATCCGCTACCGAGATCAGGCCGCTTCGATGTCGCCGCCGTTGAGGGACTTGGCCAGGTCCAGCAGGCGACGGCGCGGGCGCTCGCCGAGCTGGTAGTAGGCGCGGATCAGATCCATCGTTTCCTTGCGGGCGAACATTTCACCGCCCTCGGCTTCGACGTTCTGGGCCTGACCGGCGATTTCGCGGCGGGCGGCTTCCGACAGGCCGTCGTAGAAGTAGCCGACCGGAACTTCGAGGGCTTCCGACAGCTGCCACAGACGGGCGGCCGAGATGCGGTTGGCGCCGCACTCGTACTTCTGGATCTGCTGGAAGCGAACGCCGACGGTGCCGGCCAGCTGCTGCTGGGTCAGGCCGAGGAGACGGCGGCGGCGGCGGAGACGGCGGCCGAGGTGGACGTCGATGTCGTTGCTCATGGGGTCTGCTCCCAATCCTGTGTCGTGCTGTCCCGGAACGGAACGGTCTGGACTGGTGGTCGCAAGTCGCGCGCCAAGCGAACTATGCGCCCAGGATTGCGCGTGCTGCGTGACGCGGCTTAGAGAAGCGTATGACCGCCCCGCGCGACTCTTTCGGCCAGCGTCTGGCCTGGCGCCTCGAGGCGATCGGCTACGACCTTTTCACCGGCGCCGTAAGGCTTTTGGGCGTCGAAGCGGCCTCGGCGTTCGGCGGTTGGCTGCTGAAGCTGATCGGGCCGCTGAGCGGCACGGACAAGGTCGTGCGCCGCAATCTGAAGCTCGCCTTCCCGGAGAAGGACCAGGCCTGGCACGAGCGTATCGTGAAGGCGCAGTGGGAAAACGTCGGCCGGACGTTCGCCGAATTCCCGATGATGGACAAACTGCGGCCGTCGACCGGACGGGTCGAGCTGGTCAACGGCGAGCGGCTGAAGGAGATCGCCGCCAGCGGCAAGCCGGTGGTGTTCGTCTCGGGCCACCTATCGAACTGGGAGGTGATGCCCGCCGCCATCGTCGACTCCGGCGTCATCTGCGAGATGACCTACCGAGCGGCCAATAACCCCTACATCGACGAACGCTGGAAGCAGAGCCGGGCGCGCTACGGCGTGAAGCTGTTCGCGCCCAAGGGCGGCGACGGCTCGCGTGAGCTGCTGATGGGCATGAACCGCGGCGCCTCGGTGGCGCTGATGAACGACCAGAAGTTCAACAACGGCCTGGCCGGGACCTTCTTCGGCCATCTGGTGCACACCGCCCCGGCCCCCACACGCCTCGCCCTGCGGTTCGGCACGGTGCTGCAGCCGATGAGCGTGCAGCGGCTGAAGGGGGCGACCTTCCGCGCCGTGGTGCACGATCCCATCGAAGTGCCGAACACCGGCGACCGGTCGGCCGACATCAAGGCCGGGGTCGACGCCGTGAACGCCTTCATGGAGGCGCGCATCCGCGAGCGACCCGAGGAGTGGTTCTGGGTCCACCGCCGCTTCCCCAACGAGGTCTACGCGGCCTTGGCGGAGGAAGAGGGCGTCTAGGCCTTCTTAGGCAGCAGTCCCAGCGCGATCACGGCCAGGGCGGCGATCATCGCCGGGATGGAGGTGAGCAGCAGGATCGATTTCACCGGCGCCTGCAGCGAGATCAGCACCCCGCCCACGGCCGGGCCGACGATCGAGCCGATGCGGCCGATCCCCAGCGCCCAGCCCACCCCGGTCGAACGAACGTGGGTCGGATAGACGGTGGCCGCCACGGCGTTGGCGCCGGTCTGGCCGCCGATCACCCCGAAGCCGACGCCGAACACCACAAGGGCCAGCACCCCGAGCCCGCCGCCCGCCAGATAGGCGACCCCGGCCACGCAGGCGGCGGCCCCCAGGTAGGCGGGGATCAGGGCCGTGCTCGGCCCCTTGCGGTCGATGATCCAGCCGAGAACCAGCGAGCCGACGATGCCGCCGACCTGCATCCAGATGCCGAGGGTGACGGCCTGGCGGATGCTGGCGCCCACCGAGGTCATCAGGGTCGGGAGCCAGTTGACCATCATGTAGATGACCAGAAGGCTGCAGAAGAACACCAGCCACAGCAGTAGGGTGCGCGGGGCCTGGCCGTGGCGGAAGAGCTCCGCCACCGACATGCGGCCGCCAGAGACCGCCTCGGGCGCCAGGGCGACGTCGGCGGGCAGGCGCGGGTCGAGCTTTCGCAGGATCTTGGCGACCTTGTCCGGCGCCTTGCCGGCCAGGGCCAGGAAGCGCGCCGACTCCGGCAGGGCGAAGAGGAACAGCGGCAGGGCCAGCAGCGGCAGGGCGCCGCCGACGATGAACACCGCGCGCCAGCCGTAGGTCGGGATGAATTGACCGGCCAGCACGCCGCCGACCAGCGAGCCCAGGCTGAAGCCGTTGAACATCATGGTGATCAGGAAGGCGCGCTGCCGAGCGGGCGCATACTCCGAGGTCAGGGCGATGGCGTTGGGCATGCAGCCGCCGAGCCCGAGGCCGGTGAGGAAGCGTAAGGCCAGCAGGCTGGCGACCGAGTCCGCCCAGGCGGTGGCCAGGGTGAAGACCCCGAACAGGGCGGCGGAGACGAGGATGATCGGCTTGCGCCCGACCTTGTCGGCCAGGGGCGCGATCAGCAGGGCGCCGAGCATCAGGCCGAACAGGCCGGCGGAGAACACCGGGCCGAGCTCACCCGGCGGCAGGCTCCAGTCCTTGATGATGGCCGGGGCGACGAAGCCGATGGCCTGCACGTCGAAGCCGTCGAAGAACAGCACCAGGGCGCAGAGGGCGAAGAGGCCCATCTGGAACGGGGTAAGCTTACGGTTGTCGATGACCTCGGCAAGCTGGACCGTGTTGGCCATGGGTTCCTCCCTGACGGCTTTTCTTATGATTGGGACGCCTAGTCGGCGTCCGGTTGGCTTTCCGGCGCCGCCGCCTTGAACGCGGGCAGGGCCAGGCAGGCGGCCTCAGCGGCCAGCAGGCGCGGGAAGGCGTCCAGCTTGGCGCCGAAACGGCGGGCGTTGACGAACTGCGGCACGAGGAAGGCGTCGGCGAGGGTGGGCGCATCGCCGAAGCAGAACGGGCCGGGCTGGTCGGCGATCAGGGTCTCGCAGGCGGCGAAGCCGTCCTCGATGGTCTTGGCCGCCCAGCCGTTGACGCCGGCCTCGTCGAGACCAGCGGCGCGCAGGCGGCCCAGCACCTTGAGGTTCTGCACCGGGTGGGTGTCGCAGGCGATGACATCGCAGAACGCCCGCACCCGCGCCCGCAGGGCCGGATCGGCCGGCAGCAGGGCGGGGGCGGCGGGGAAGGCGTCTTCCAGGTACTCGCAGATGGCCAGCGACTGGGTCAGCACCGTGCCGTCGTCGAGTTCGAGCGCCGGCACGAAGCCCTGCGGGTTCAGCCGCAGGAACTCCGGTTGCTTGTGCTCGCCGGTGCGCAGGTTGTGCGCCACGGTCTCATAGGCGAGGCCCTTGAGGGCCAGGGCGATGCGGACGCGATAGCTGGCGCCCGACCGGAAGAAGCTGTGCAGCTTCATCATCAGGCTTCGGGCGGGACGATGGTGATGACAGTGTCGCTCAGGCCCTCGATGGTCACCTTGACCACATCGCCGGGCACGACCGGGCCGACGCCGGCCGGGGTGCCGGTGAAGATCAGGTCGCCGGGCTGCAGGGTGTAGAGCGTCGAGCGGTTGGCGATCACGTCCTCGACCGGCCAGATCAGCTCCTCAAGGTCGCCCTTCTGCTTGGTCTCGCCATTGACGGTCAGCTCGATCGGCCCCTTGGCCAGGTGGCCGACTTCCGAGACCGGGTGGATCAGGCCGAGCGGCGCCGACTGCTCGAAGTTCTTGCCCGTGCTCCAGGGGCGACCCTGGCCGCGGGCTTCCAGCTGCAGGTCGCGGCGGGTCATGTCGAGGCCGGTGGCGTAGCCCCAGACGTGTTCCAGCGCGCTCTCGGTCGAGATGTTGCGACCGCCGACGCCGATGGCGACCACCAGCTCGGCTTCATAGTGATAGTTGGCGGTCTTCGGCGGGTAGGTGACCTTGCTGCCCGATGGCACGACGGTCTCGGCCCATTTGGCGAAGTAGAACGGCGGCTCGCGATCCGGGTCGCGGCCCATTTCGCGGGCGTGGGCGGCGTAGTTGCGGCCGACGCAGAACACGCGGCGCACGGGGAAGTCGCGGCCGTCGCTGGTCTTGGCGAGCGTCGGGGCTTGGGCGGTGGGCAGGTTCACGCGCAGTCCTCTTTGTACAGATGGAGCTTTTCCTGCGCCGTCTTGTCGGAGAACCCGAACAGGACGAGCGGGGTATCAGCCTTGAATTCGACCGAGCGCCACGAGGGCGCCGCGACGATCTTGCGGGGCGTCAGCGGGATCGTCACGCCATCGATCATGGCCGAACCCGCGCCTTCCACCACCACGAAAACCGTGCCGTCGGTCGACCGGCGGGGGCGGGTGGCGAAGCCGGCGGGGAGCAGGCGCACATGGGCCGAGATGGTCGGCATGATCGCGCCGCCATCGGCGGGATTGAGGAATTCCAGGGCGTGGCCGAGGTGCGGGTCGGTCTCGGCCGAGGCGGCCAGGGCGTCCAGCGCCGGGCGCCATTCGGCGTAGGGATAGTGGAACAGAGGCTGGTGCTTGGGCCGGCGGTCGGCCGTCGAGCCGCTGATCGGGCGCAGATTGCGGCCGTAGCGGGCCAGGCTGTCGCCCGGCGGTACGCTCTCCGGATACTGCTTCTCGGGCCACTTCTCGGCGAAGCTGGCGTCGAAGTGTCGGACGGTAGGGATGTCGAGCCCGTCGAGCCAGATCATCGGCTTGTCGGTGGGGTTGGAGTGGTCGTGCCACTGCCAACCGGGCGTCAGCACCAGATCGAACGGGCGCATGATCGCCTTCTCGCCGTCGATGGCGGTATAGGCGCCTTCACCCTCCAGCACGAAGCGCAGGGCGCATTGCGCGTGGCGGTGGGCAGGGGCGACCTCGCCGGGCAGGATCAGCTGCAGCCCGGCGTAGAGGCTGGTGGTGATCGCCGATTGCCCCGGTAGGCCGGGATTTTCGAGAATGACCACCCGGCGCTCGGCCTGCTCGGCCGAGATCAGGTCGCCGGCGCGCATCAGGTAGGTGCGGCTATCGTCATAGTCCCAGGCGTGGGCGATGGCGGGCGAGTTGGGCGTCGGGGCGACAAGGGCGTGCAGCACTTCCCACAGCGGCGTGAGGTGCGCCGGCTCCATCTCCGCATAGAGCTGCTCGAGCTGGGACCGCTGATCGTTCGGAAGGGCGCTCATCGGACGCTCCTGCGCAAAGAGGCTGCAGTGGGAATGGTCGCCTGCTTGCGCATTGTCAAATCCATTCCGCAGTGTGCAACGCAGCGCGGCTAACTTGGCCGGGCTCCCAGGGCGGCGCTGACGCTGGCGCAGACGGCCTTCAGCTCCTCGCGCACCGAGCCGTCGTAGGCGGTGTCAAAGCTGTCGGAGGCCAGCAGGGTGGCGCTGAGAATGGCGCGGTTCTGCAGGTCGAAGATCGGAAAGGCGGTGGCGCGCAGCCCGGGGGTGACGGTGCCGTCGACCGCCGCGAACCCGTCGGCCCGCACCTGATCGCGGATGGCCTCGACGTCGACGGGCTTCAGGGCGCCGCCGGCCGCCAGCTCGGCGTCGACGAAGCGCTGCACCTCATGCTCGGGCAGGAAGGTCAGGAAGATGCGCCCGGTCGCCGAGCGCAGCAGGGGCAGCACCGAGCCGACGGTCAGGGAGGTGACCACGGCGGGGGCGCCGAAGATCCAGCGGACCACGGTCGGCCCCAGCGGTCCCAGCGCCGCGATCTGCACGGTGCGGCCGCTGCGGCGGGCGAAGTCGCCGACGGCGGCGTCGGCGATGCGGAAGGCGTCGATGCGGGCCAACGCCCCGAGGCCGAGCTTCAGGGCGCCGGGGCCGAGGTCGTAGCGGCCGGACGCGGCGTCCTGCTGCACCATGTCGGCGGCGATCAGGCTGGCGAGGTAGCGGTGGGTCTGGGAGGCGGAAAGCCCGCAGGCCTGGGCGATGGCGCCCAGCGGCGCGGCCTCGCGCATGCCGGCCATGATCTCCAGCACCTTGAAGCCGGTGCCGACCGACTGCACGCCCTTGCGACGGGCGGGTTCGGCGGGGGTCTTGGCCATGATCGGCTCCGTACTCAGGCGACGCCGGGCGCGCGAACGCCGACGAGGTAGGACGCATCCAGTTGCCGACCACGCCAGCGCAGGCGCCAGCAGAGGTGCGGGCCGGTCGCCCGGCCCTTCATGCCGACCAGGCCGATGGGCTGACCCTGGGCGACGCGCTGGCCGGCGGCGACGTCGACGCGGGACTGATGAAGGTAGAGGCTGATCAGGCCCTGGCCATGATCGATCATGGTCAGGCCGCCCTCGTAATGCATGTCGGGCTCAGCGAAGCAGACCAGACCGGCGGCGGGGGCGACGATCTGCGTGCCGGTGGGGCAGGCGAGGTCGGTGCCGAAATGCGGCGTGGCGGGCACGCCGTTGAGGATGCGCTGGCCGCCGAACCGGCCGGAGACGCGCACGGCGCTCACCGGCATAACGAAGCCCGACTTGAAGTCATCGCTGTCGGCGTGGCTTGCGAAGCCGACGTTCTTGCGGACCACCTCTGCGGCGATGCGCTGGAGCAGGGCCGGTTCGGTGGGGGTGACGGTGTTCTGCGGCAGGCCGTCGACGCGCTGGATGTCGTACTCGGTGGGCACGACCGTCACCGCATGGCTGGCCGAGCCCTCGTCGTTGGCGACGGTGATCTGGCAGGTCGGCGGGCTGTCGCGGTGAAAGCCGACCACGAAATAGCCGGCCGCCGAGGCGAGGCCGGCGTCTTCCCCATCGACGGTCAGGCGTGCGCGCGGCGCGGTACGTCCGAAGGCGAAACCGCCTTGCTGATAGCGGCCGTGCAGGTCGAGGCCGGGGGCGGCGGCGAAGGCGGGCGCGGCGAGACCGGCGGCCCCGAGGCCGACGAGCAACGCCCGGCGGTCCACCGCCGTCGAGGTCAGGGGTTCAGCTCACGCCAGCGCTGCAGGGCTTCGGCCGGGCCGGCGTAGGCCTCCTGATGGATAGGATTCCAATAGCGCAGAGCGTCGAGGGAGATCTTCTCGCCGGTCACGGCGCACAGCACGTAGCGGCCCGGCTTCAACATCACGAATTCCCCGTCACCGTAGTGCAGCACGGCGAGGTCGTTCGATTTTCCAAGGTCGCGGTCGACAGCGTTCATGGCGGGCAATGTAGTGCAGATGGCGCGGCTAGAACAGGTCGCCCTGACCCGGTGCGGCCGGCTTCGGCTTGGGGGCCTTCGGCGCGGGCGCGACCGGGGCGGGCCGGGCGGCCGGTTCGCCGTCGATCACCGCGCCACGCTTGCCGTCGGCGAACACCAGGGTGACGCCTTCGCCGGCTTCGAGGCCGGCGGCCGAGCGCGCCAGATGGCCGTCGGCGCGTTCGACGCGGGCGAAACCGCGGGCCAGCGGGCCGTCAGGGTTCAGCGACAGCCGCAGCTTGTCCAGGTTGGCGAGCCGGTCGGACAGGCGCTCCAGCCGTCGGTCCACCGCCGGAGCCATGCGGGCCGAGACTTCCGCCAGGCGCTGGGTCTTAAGGGCGCGCGGCCGGTCGAGCAGGCCGGGCTTCAGTGGCGAGGCGATGCGGGCCAACTGTGTGGCGTGAACGGCGACGTTGCGCTGCAGGCCGGCGCCGAGGCGGCCGGAGGCGAGGTCGAAGCGCTGCTGGGCCAGGGCCAGGATGTCGGCGGGGCGGGGCAGGCCACGGGCGGCCCCGGCCAGGCGCGCGCGGCGATCCTCCAGCATGCGGCCCGAGCAGTTGGCCATGCGACGCTGGTAGTCGGCCATGGCGGCGCGCAACTCGGCCAGCACGGGGGTAGCCAGCTCGGCGGCCGCGGTCGGGGTCGGGGCGCGGCGGTCGGCGACGAAGTCGATCAGGGTGGTGTCGGTCTCGTGGCCGACGGCGCTGATCAGCGGAATGGTCGAGGCCGAGACGGCGCGGGCGAGCGCTTCGTCGTTGAACGGCCAGAGATCCTCCACCGAGCCGCCGCCGCGAGCGACGATGATCACGTCAGGGCGGGGGATCGGGCCTTCGCCGGTGAGGGCGTTGAAGCCTTCCACGGCGGCGCGCACCTCGGCGGCGGCCTTGTCGCCCTGCACGACCACCGGCCAGACGACCACGTGGCACGGCCAGCGGTCGCGGATGCGATGCAGGATATCGCGGATCACCGCCCCGGTCGGGCTGGTGACGACGCCGATCACCCGGGGGCTGGCGGGCAGGGGCCGCTTTCGCGAGGCCTCGAACAGACCCTCGCCGGCCAACCGCGCCTTGAGGCGCTCCAGCTGGGCGAGGAGGGCGCCCATGCCGGCGGCCTCCATGCTCTCGATGACGATCTGGTAGCGCGAGCCGGCCGGGTAGGTGGTGATCCGCCCGGTGACGATCACCTCCAGCCCTTGCTCGGGACGAACCGAGAGGTTGCGGACCGAGCCCTTCCAGACGACGCCGTCGATGCTGGCCTTGTCGTCCTTCACGGTCAGATAGACGTGGCCGTTGGAGTGATGGGTGACCTTCGACAGCTCGCCGCGCAGGCGCACGAAGCCATAGGCGTCCTCCAGCGTGCGCTTCAGGGCGAAGGCCAGCTCGGAGACCGAATAGGCCGGGGCGTTGGTCGAGGCGGGCGCGGTGTCGGTCGGTGTGTCGGTCACGGGGGCAACATAGGACGCCGACATGAGTCGTGTCAGGTCGGCGTCCCAGGTCTTGGTCAGGCGATGCGGCTTAGCGCCGACCAATGTTGGTCTGCTTCCGCGCGGGCGGTCAGCGCGGCGGCGCCGTAGTCATAGGAGTCCGCGCCGGCAAGGAGCCGGGTCGGCGGATCGTCGAGATCCGCCGCGGCCAGAACCACGGCGGCGTGGCCGGCAGGGTCACGAAGCGCGGCCTGATACTCGGGCGTGCGCAGCATGGCGACGGTGGCGCCGACGGTGGCGTCGTAAGCATGGTCGAACGGCGCGATCTTCATCGAGCCCGCCTCGGCGAAGCGGGTGCGCATGGCGCCCGGTTCGATGGCCGTGACCTTGATCCCAAGCGGCCCCACCTCGAGGGCCAGGCTCTCGGCGAAGGCGGAAACCGCCGCCTTGGAGGCGTAGTAGGCGGATGTGCCGGCGGTGGCGATCCGCGAGCCGATGGACGAGATCAGCAGGATGCGACCACCGCCCTGGGCGCGCATGGCTGGGATCACGGCCCGCGCGGCGAGCACTGCACCGAAGAAGTTGGTCTCGAACTGGTCGCGGACCAGGCTCATGGGAATGTCCTCGGCCGAGCCCAGGCCGCCGTAGCCGGCATTGTTGACCAGCACGTCGATGCGGCCGAAGCGCCCCATGGCGGTGTCGATCGCCGCCGACCAGGCGCTCTCGCTGGCGACATTGAGCGAAGTGACCAGCAACTGCTCGGGATGTTGCGTGGCGAGGTCGGCCAGGGCGGCTTCGCTGCGGGCCGTGGCGACGACGCGGTGACCGGCGGTGAGCGCCGCTTCGACAATGGCGCGGCCGAGGCCGACCGAGCTTCCAGTGATGAACCAGACTTGCGACATGACAGGGCTCCTTATCTATATGAGTGAGTGGACAGTCATTAAAAGATTAAAAACTAGGACAGACTCTTCCACAGCGCTTCGAAGCCGGCGTCGGCGATGGCCTCGGCGTTTTCCGGGTGGGCGCTGATGAACTCGGTGGTGACGCCAACCGCCGCCTCGACGAGGCCGCCGATGTAGCGGGCGGGGGCGCCGCGGAGCGCGCCGGTGGCGCTGATGCGCACAACCAGTTCGACCGTGGGGCCGGCGAACTCCGAGGCCGTGCGACGGCTGACGTCGGAGATCTGATCGGAGACGCTGAGCTGGGCGAGGGCCTTGCGGCGAGGCGCGTGCTGCAGGCCCCAGTCGATCCACACCGTCCAGAGGTGGCGCAGGGCGGCCTTGTCGTCGCCGGTCGGAAGATCGCGCAGCACCTGTTCGGTGAGGTGCTGCTTGAGCGCCAGATACAGGGCGTTGAGCAGGTCGGACTTGGTCTCGAAGTAGGTGAACAGCGAGCCGTTTGGCACGCCCGCGCGCTTGGCGATATCGGCGGTGGAGGCCCCGAGACCGTTCTCGGCGACCAATTCCATCGCCGCGATCAGCAGGGCGTTACGCCGGTCTTCATTGAGGGGTCTGGCCATGGCCGGTCTCCGTCGTTATTGAATAAATGACTGACCACTTGCTCATTGTCAACGGGGCATGACGATGCGCAAAAGAAAACCCTCCCCCGTCGCCGGGAGAGGGTTCGCTTACGCCCCCGTAAGCTGAGAACTAGATGTAGCGGCGCAGGCTGCGGGCCAGTTCGTTGGCGCTCGACTTCTTCTTGGTCTGCTGCGGCTGGTAGGCGATGCGGGCGTGGTCGCCGCAGTAGGGGCCTTCGCTTTGGCGGCGGCCGCAGAAGGTGAAGCTGTCGCTGGACGGATCGCCGATCGGCCACTTGCACATGTGCGCGCCGAGCGTCAGCACCGTGGCGGAGCCGGGCTCTTCAGTGCGATAGACCTGGGCCGGGGTCGGGGCGGCGACGACCGGAGCGGCGCTGATGGTGCTCTCGATACGGCGCGGCGCGGCGGGCGCGGGGGCCGGACGGGCGGGGCGGGGCGCCTTGAAGACGGGGCGGCTCGGCTGCGACGGGGCGGCCCGGCCGGAGAGGCCCAGGCGGTGCACCTTGCCGATCACGGCGTTGCGGGTGACGCCGCCGAGTTGCTTGGCGATCTGGCTGGCCGAAAGCCCGTCCAGCCAAAGCTTCTTGAGGGTCGAAACCCGTTCGTCGGTCCAGCTCATGCCCGCCTCCCAGCTCAATATCTAGTGGTCCAGGGCCGTCCGCCGGCCCCGATCTACAACATATCGTAACCAAGCGATTAAAGCGCACAATAGGCGCCATGCCGTCCGTCCACAGGAACTAGATGTTGATCGACAGCGCCGCCTGCGGGCGCCTTGCGCCTAGGGGGTCGCAAGCGCACATGGGGCAAGGACTTTCAGGGGATTCCTGCATGACTGACCTCGCCAACGGCGGCGCCCGCAGCGACATTAGGCCGCCGCAGCCGCGCGACTTCGCCGGCTTCAACTGGATGGGGGCCTTCACCCTCTACAAGCGCGAGGTCCGCCGCTTCTGGAAGGTCGGCACCCAGACGGTGGCGGCGCCGGTGGTGACGACCCTGCTCTACATGCTGGTGTTCGTGGTCGCGGTCGGGGCCGACCGGCAGCCGGTCGATGGGGTCAGCTTCGTGCGCTTCGTCGTGCCCGGCCTGATCATGATGTCGGTGCTCAACAACGCCTTCGCCAACGCCTCATCCTCGTTGATCCAGGCCAAGATCATGGGTCTGACACCGGACTTCCTGACCCCGCCGCTGAGCCCGCTGGAGCTGGTCAGCGCCTTCACCCTGGGCGCGGCGACGCGCGGCATCGTGGTGGGTCTGGTCACCGCCCTGACCATCGCCTTCCTGCCGGACGCCGGCATCCACATCCAGCACTGGGGCGTCGCGCTCTACTTCCTGATCGGCGCCTCGCTGATCCTCGGCATGGGCGGCGTGCTTGCAGGGCTGTGGGCGGAGAAGTTCGACCATCTGGCCGGGGCGACCAACTTCGTGGTCATGCCGCTGACCTTCCTGTCGGGCACCTTCTATCTGACCGACCATCTGCCCGAGCCGTTCCGCACGCTCAGCCACTTCAACCCGTTCTTCTATCTGATCGACGGCTTCCGCTACGGCTTCATCGGCCACGCCGACGGCTCGCTGGCGGTGGGCGCCGTGGTCACCGCCGCCCTGACCGTCGGGCTGTTCGTCTGGTGCTACATGCTCTTCAAGCGCGGCTACCGTCTGAAGACCTGAAAATCCTGAGCGAAATCCCGCAGATGAAGCTTTGGTGACGGGCTCACGGTTGCATTGACACCGGGGCGTCATCCGACGAAAACGCTCAGCCTTTCCGTCCCCGGGTTCGCGCCCGGGGACTAATGCCTTTTGGAGGGGCCGATTTGTCCGCGAACACCGCGTCTGTCTCGTCGCAACACCACATCATGGGCGTCTACAACCGCGCTCCGCTGGCGTTCGAGCGAGGCCGAGGCGCGCGCCTGTATTCGACGGACGGCGGCGACTACCTCGACTGCGTGGCGGGCATCGCCACCGACGGCCTGGGCCACGCGCACCCGGCCCTGGTCGAGGCGCTGAAGACCCAGGGCGAGAAGCTCTGGCACGTCTCCAACATCTATCGGATCCCGGAACAGGAAGCCCTGGCCGACCGGCTGTGCGCCGCCACCTTCGCCGACGCGGTGTTCTTCACCAACTCGGGGACGGAAGCGGTCGAGTGCGCGATCAAGACCGCGCGCCGCTACCACTTCGCCAACGGCCAGCCGGAGCGGATCGACATCATCGGCTTCGACGGCTCGTTCCACGGCCGGACGATCGCGGCGGTCAACGCCTCGGGCAACGCCGGCTATCTCGAAGGCTTCGGCCCGCGCCTGCCGGGCTACGTCTCGGCGATCTTCGGCGATCTCGAAGGCCTCAAGGCCCTGATCGGCCCGACCACCGCCGCGGTGATCATCGAGCCGGTGCAGGGCGAGGGCGGGGCTCGCGCCCTCGACGCCGCCCAGCTGCAGGCGCTGCGCGCGCTCTGCGACGAGACCGGCGTGCTGCTGATCTACGACGAGATCCAGTGCGGCATGGGCCGGACCGGCAAGCTCTTCGCCTATGAATGGGCCGAGGGCGCCGCGCCGGACATCATGTGCGTGGCCAAGGCTCTGGGCGGCGGCTTCCCGATCGGCGCGTGCCTGGCTTCGGCCGAGGCGGCCAAGGGCATGACCGTGGGCGTCCACGGCTCGACCTTCGGCGGCAACCCGCTGGCCATGGCTGTCGGCTGCGCGGCCTTCGACGCGATCAACGCGCCGGAGTTGCTCGACAACGTCAACGCCGTCGCCGGCTACTTCGTGCAGCAGCTCGAGGGTCTGAAGCACCGCTTCCCCGACATCGTCGAGGATGTGCGCGGCAAGGGCCTGCTGATCGGCATCAAGCTGAAGACCAACAACCGAGAGTTCATGGTCCATGCGCGCGACCACCACCTGCTGATCGCGGGTGG
>JAFKGN010000059.1 GCA_017307205.1 Caulobacterales bacterium | reverse complement strand
GCTGCAGCCCGTCCTGACCCGGCGCACTCAGGTTTCGCGATTGAACCTCGACCGGATGCGCGCCAATGCCGTCGAGGCGGCCGAACAATGCGGCATCCTGAGCCTGCCGCAGATCGAGCCGGAGCGGCCGCTCGAAGCCGCGCTCTCGGGCCTGGCGCCGGAACGGGTGCTGATCTTCTGCGATGAAGGCCTGGCGGAGGCGAGCCCGATCTCGGCACTGGCGGAGTGCAAGCCCGCGCCGCTTGCCGTCCTGATCGGACCGCAGCGATACGCCGCACGCCAGGATTCGCCTGTCTGGCGAATCCAGCGCTTGCGAAAATTGTCGTAATTGCTGGATGATGCAGCGGCGCCATAGGCTTGGCGCAAACTCGATTCTCCCGAACGGCGAGCGCGCATGTCCGATCAGAACGCCCAGGAACCGACGATGGAGGAAATTCTCGCCTCCATCCGGCGGATCATCTCCGAAGACGACGCACCGGCCGACGACGCCGCGCCGGAGGCCGAAGCTGTTGCGGAGGCGGCGCCCGAACCCGCGCCGGAGCCCGAGGCCTACACGCCCACGCCGGTCGCCGCCGCGCCTGCGGCCGTGGAGGAAATCGAGGACGAAGAGGAGGATGACGACATCCTCGATCTGACCGACCCGATTCCCGCCGCTTCCTCGACCGAGACGCACGGCGACCTCGATATCTATACGCCCGAGCCCGTGGCGCCGGTCGTTCAGGCTGCGCCTGAACCTGCGCCCCGCCCGGCCCCCGCGGCCCCGGTCTCCTGGCCGACCGACAATGGCCTTGTCGGCGAGCCCGCCGCGCGCGCCAGCGCCTCGGCCTTCTCGAACCTCGCCGCTCACATCGCCATGCCGGCCTCGGGCGTCACGCTCGAAGACGTCACCCGCGAGCTGCTCAAGCCGCTGCTCGCCGCCTGGCTGGACGAGCACCTGCCGCGCATCGTCGAGGCCAAGGTAGAAGAAGAAGTCCAGCGCATCGCCAGAGGCCGTTAGGCCGTCTTGCTTCAGGCCGGTCGCTAGACCGCGTCAGCGCATCCCGATCAGAAGGCCGTCCGCTCCGGCGGGCGGCCTTTTCTGTTTCCAGGCCGCCGCGTGGCCTCAAAGCCCTAGCGAAACCGGCCATCCAGGCTCTAGAACCCGCCCATGCTCGATAAGACGTTCGATCCCAAGTCCGCCGAACCGCGCCTCTACGCCGCGTGGGAGGCTTCCGGCGCGTTCCAGCCCACCGACAATCCGGCGGCCGAGCCGTTCAGCATCGTCATTCCGCCGCCGAACGTCACCGGCAACCTGCACATCGGCCATGCGCTGAACAACACCCTGCAGGACGTGCTGATCCGCTTCCAGCGCATGCGCGGCAAGGCCGCGCTCTGGCTGCCGGGCACCGATCACGCCGGCATCGCCACCCAGATGGTCGTCGAGCGCCAGCTCGCCGCCGCCGGCAATATCGGTCGCCGCGACATGGGCCGCGAAGCCTTCGTCGCCAAGGTCTGGGAATGGAAGGCCGAGAGCGGCGATCAGATCGTCCAGCAGCTGCGCCGCCTGGGCGCCTCCTGCGATTGGAGCCGCGAGCGCTTCACCCTCGACGAGGGCCTGTCGGCCGCCGTCCGCAAGGTCTTCGTCCAGCTCTACAAGCAGGGCCTGCTCTACCGCGACAAGCGCCTGGTCAACTGGGACCCGCAGTTCCAGACGGCCATCTCCGACCTCGAGGTCGAGACCCGCGAAGAGCCGGGCAAGATGTGGTGGTTCGCCTATCCCCTCGAAGGGGAACCGATCGATGGGGTCAGCGAGATCGTCATCGCCACCACCCGTCCCGAGACCATGCTCGGCGACGGCGCGGTCGCCGTTCACCCGGACGACGAGCGCTACAAGAAGTTCGTCGGCCGCATGGTGCGCCTGCCCATCGCCGACCGTCTGATCCCGATCATCGCTGACGAGTATCCCGACCCCGAGAAGGGTTCGGGGGCCGTGAAGATCACCGGCGCGCACGACTTCAACGACTTCCAGGTCGCCGTCCGCCACAACCTCTCGCTGCTCTCGATCATGGACGAGCAGGCCCGCATGGCCGGCCCGATCCCCGAGCGCTACCTCGGCAAGCCGCGCGAGGAAGCCCGCAAGATGGTCCTCGAGGAGATCGAGGCCCTCGGCCTGTTGCGCGATATCGAGGAAAAGCTGATCGCCCGTCCTTACGGCGATCGCTCGGGCGTCATCATCGAGCCCTTCCTGACCGACCAGTGGTACGTCGACGCCAAGACCCTGGCCCAGCCCGCCATCAAGGCGGTGGAGCAGGGCGACATGGTCTTCGAACCCCGCAATTGGGAGAAGACCTACTTCGAGTGGATGCGAAACATCGAGCCCTGGTGCGTCAGCCGCCAGCTCTGGTGGGGCCACCGCATTCCCGCCTGGTACGACGACGACGGCGGCGTCTACGTCGAGGAGACCGAGGAGGCCGCCCAGGCCGCCGCCGGCAACAAGTCCATCCGCCAGGACGAGGACGTCCTCGACACCTGGTTCTCCTCCGGCCTCTGGCCGTTCTCCACCATGGGCTGGCCGGAGAACACCGAGGATCTGAAGCGCTTCTATCCGACCAACACCCTGGTCACCTCGTTCGACATCATCTTCTTCTGGGTCGCCCGGATGATGATGATGGGCCTGCACTTCACCGGCGAGGTCCCCTTCAAGCGCGTGTTCATCAACGCCCTGGTGCGCGACGCCAAGGGCCAGAAGATGAGCAAGTCCAAGGGCAACGTGGTCGACCCGCTCGGCCTCGTCGACAAATACGGCGCCGACGCCCTGCGCTTCACGCTCACCGCCATGAGCGGCCAGGCGCGCGACATCAAGCTCGCCGAGCAGCGCATTGAAGGCTATCGCAATTTCGGCACCAAGCTTTGGAACGTCGCGAACTTCTGCCAGCGCAATGGCTGCGTCCGCGTCGCCGGCTACGATCCCGCCGCGGCGACCCAGCAGGTCAACCGCTGGATCGTCGGCGAGACCGCCAAGACTGCCGAGCTCGTCACCAAGGCACTCGAAGCCGCGGCCTTCGATGAGGCCGCCAACGGCCTTTACCGCTTCATCTGGAATACGGTCTGCGACTGGTACGTCGAGCTCGCCAAACCGATCCTCAACGGCCCGGACGGCGCCGCCAAGGACGAGACGCGGGCGACCGTCGCCTGGGTGCTCGACCAGTGCCTCGTCCTGCTGCACCCGGTGATGCCGTTCATCACCGAGGAGCTGTGGGCCCAGACCGCCGAGGGCGGGCCGGACCGCGAGGGCTTCCTGATGTCCACCGCCTGGCCGGAGCTGCCGCTGTCGCTGGTCGACACGGTCGCCGAGCGTGAGATCGGCCTCGTCATCGACGCCATCACCGAGGGCCGCTCGGTCCGCCAGGGCCTCAACGTCCCGGCCTCGGCCAAGCCGGCGCTGTTGGTGATCGAAGGCGCCGATTGGCAGCTCTCGACGCTGGACGCCAACGCCGCCCTGGTCGCCCAGCTGCTGCGCGTCAGCGAAGTGCGCCGTGAGCCGGCCGTGCCGGAGGGCGCGATCCCCTTCGTCGTCAACGGCGCGACGCTGGCCCTGCCGGTCGCCGAGTTCATCGACCTCGCCGCCGAGAAGGCCCGCCTCGCCAAGGAGCTCGCCGGTCTCGACAAGGAGATCGCCCGCTTCAACGGTAAGCTCGGCAACCCGGAGTTTGTCGCCAAGGCGCCGGAAGCCGTGATCGAGGAAAATCGCGAGAAGCTGGCTGAGGCTGAGACCGCCAAGTCCAAGCTGGAGTCGGCCCTGGCTCGCCTCGCCGCAGTGGGCTGACCCCGATGGGCCGCCAGCGCGCCGACCTGTTGCTGGTGGCGCGCGGCCTGTTCGACAGCCGCGCCAAGGCCCAGGCCGCCATCGCGGCCGGCGGCGTCTTCGCTGACGGCAAACCGGTCGCCAAGGCTTCCGAGACGCTCGACGAGGCGGCGGAGATCCGCGCCGAAGCGGCCCATCCGTGGGTCGGTCGCGGAGCCCTGAAGCTCGATCACGCCTTCGGCCTCTGGCCGATCCCCGTCGAGGGGCGAATCGGCCTTGATGTCGGCGCCTCTACTGGTGGATTCACCGAAGTCCTTTTGTCCAAAGGGATTTCGCACGTCTACGCGGTGGATGTCGGGCACGGCCAGTTGCATACCAAAATCGGTTCCGACGCCCGCGTCACCGATCTGTCCGGCCTCGACGCCCGCAATCTGACCGCCGCGCTGATCCCCCAGGCCCCAGGCCTCGTGGTCTCCGACGTCAGCTTCATCGCGCTCGCGAAGGCGCTGCCCGCCGCGCTGGCCCTGGCCGCCCCGGGCGCCGATCTCGTCGCCCTCATCAAGCCGCAGTTCGAACTCGGCCGCGAACACATCGGCAAGGGCGGCCTGGTCAAGGATCCCGCCGCCCGCCGCCAGGCCGTCGACGGCGTCCTCGCCTTCCTGACCGCATCCGGCTGGACGGTGCAGGCCGAAACCGAAAGCCCGATCTTGGGCGGCGAGGGCGCGGTCGAGCACCTCGTCTGGGCGCGCAAGCCCGACTAGCATCCGCCACCCTCGTCATCCTGAGTAGGCCGCGCGAGCGGCCGTGTCGAAGGACGCACCGATGCTCCGCCCACGAAAAAGCCGCCGACGCTCTCGCATCGGCGGCTCCTTCAGTTCAGCGAGGCTGAACCCTTAGTCGACGACCTGATAGCGGCCGTTGGCGTCCGGGCAGACGCGCACGAAGCGCTTCTGGGTGCGGCCGTCCGGCAGGTAGATCGGGCTCTCGGCCAGGGTGCAGCCGTTCACGTCGGCGCGGGCGTCGGCCACCGGGGCGTAGGTGTAGCCGTCATCGCGGCCGCGCGGGTAGCGGCTGTCGTAGCTCTGGTAGCCGCCCTGAGCGTAGGGCTGCTCATAGCTGCCTTGGTAGCCGTAGGCCGGCGGCGGAAGCGAAGCGCCCGGCGCGCAGGCGGCGCTGTCGCGGCCGACCTTCGAGCCGAGGGCGGCGCCGGCGAGGGCGCCGAGCACGGCGCCTTCGGTGCGGGCGTTGCGAGCCGCGATGTTGCCGCCCGCGACGGCGCCCAGGGCGGCGCCGGCGAGACCGCCGGTGGTGCCGCGACCAGTGCGGTCACGCGCGCAGGGATCGTAGTAGCTGCCTTGGGCGTAAGCGCCGCCGGCCGGGGCCTGGTAGTAGGCGCTCGGCGGCGGGGGAGGCGGCGGCGGGGGCTCCGGCGCGTAGTAGGTCGGGGCCGGGGCGCTGGAATAGCCCGGGGCGCAGGCCGCCGAGGCGTTGCCGATGCGATTGCCGGCCACGGCGCCGAGCAGGCCGCCGAGCACGGCGCCTTCGGTCTTGGCGCCGCCGGCCGCCACGCTGCCGCCGATCGCCGCGCCCAGGGCCGCGCCGGCGAGGCCGCCGGTGGTGCCGCGGGCCGTGGTGTCACGGGCGCACGGGTCGTAGGAATAGCCGCGCTGGTCGTAGGCGCCGCCATAGGCCTGCGCCTGCACGGCGCTGGCGGCGGTCAGGGTCGCCATCGGGGCGGCGACGCCGAGCAGGCCCTTGGCCAGGTTCGAACGGATGGTCATGAGATGCCTCCCCTTGGAGCGAATGACTCTAAGCTAGAAAAACTCTGCGGCCTAATCGGGGCCGACGCCTGTCCAGCGGAGGGCTCCCCGGACTGCATCGGAGACCGTTGGCCACGTTGCACGCTGAACCTAGGCCGCCAATCCTGAACGCCTGTTGAGCGGATCGTTCATCTTCGTTCATCTTCAAACGCGCGAGCCGTGCTACTGCCCCCGCTTCGCCGCCGGTAATGGCTGACCCGAAAGAAAAGTTCCGCCATGGCGCAGCGCCCGCAACGACCGCATTCCCGTTCTCAGGCCCGCCCGCAGCAGCCGTCCGCGCCGAAGCTCGGCCCGCCGCGCGAGGTCGACATCCGTGGCGTCGGCGCCCAGGGCGACGGCGTCGTGGCCGATGACGAAGGCGGCCCGCTATTCGTGCCGCTCACCCTCGGCGGCGAGCGCGTCCGCGCCGCCTTCGATGGCTCGCGCGGCGAACTGCTCGAGGTCCTGACCCCCAGCCCGGAACGCGTCGCGCCGCCGTGCCCTCACTTCGGCGACTGCGGCGGCTGCGCCGTGCAGCACTGGGACCACGCGCCCTATCTCGCCTGGAAGGCCGATCAGGTCCGCTCCGCCCTGGCGCGTGAGCGCATCGAAACCGAAATCCTCGCCCCCTTCGCCTCGCCGCCGGCCTCGCGCCGTCGCCTCGCCCTGCACGCCCGCAAGGGCGGGCGCGACGCCGCGGTGATCGGCTTCAAGGCCCGCAAGTCGTGGCGTTTGGCCGAGATCGACGCCTGCCCGATCTCCGACCCGCGCCTGGTCGCCGCCTTCCCGGCGCTCCGCCGCCTGTCCGCCCCCTTGTTCGAAAACGCCAAGTCGGCTCCGACCCTTCACGTGACCTGGACGGCCACCGGCCTCGATGTCGACATCACGGGCGTCGAGCGTCGTAGCGGCGGCTTGTCGGCAGACGCCCGCCTGCAGATGGCCGAGGTCGCCCAGGCCAGCGACATGGCCCGCGTCACCCTGGGGGGCGAGGCGGTCTACATGCAGCGGCAGGCCATCGTGAAGATTGGCCAGGCGGTCGTGTCGCTGCCGCCGGGGGCGTTCCTGCAGGCCGTGCCGGAGGCCGAGGCCGCCATGGCCGCCTTCGCCGTCGAAGCCTCGGCCGGCGCCCGCCGCATCGCCGACCTGTTCTGCGGCGTGGGCTCCTTCACTTTCCGCCTGGCCGAGATCGCCCCGGTCCACGCCGCCGACAGCGCCCCCGGCGCCATCGCCGCGCTCAACAGCGCCGCAGGCGCCGCGCCGGGCCTGAAGACCATCACCGCCGAGGCGCGCGACCTGGCCCGCCGTCCGCTGCTCGCCTCCGAACTCAACAAGACCGATGTCGTGGTCTTCGATCCGCCGCGCGCTGGCGCGGCCGAGCAGGTCGAACACATCGCCGTCTCCAAGGTCGGCCGCGTGGTCGGCGTCTCCTGCAACCCCGCCACCTTCGCCCGCGACGCCCGCGTGCTGATCGACGCCGGCTTCCGCCTCGACCGCGTCCTGCCTGTCGACCAGTTCCTTTGGTCGCCCCACGTCGAGTTGGTCGGCGTCTTCTCGCGCTAGTCGAACAGCCCCATCTGGTCGCCCGCCTTGGGCGGAACGCGGAACTTCGTCAGATCATAGGGCGGGGAAGGGCGGTCCAGGCCGAACCGCTTGCGCGCCTTGCGGAAGCGCTCGGCGATCAGGTCGGCCACCGGGCCGTCGCCGCGCATCCGCTTGCCGAATTCGCTCTGATAGGCCGCCCCGCCGCGCGTCTGCCGCACAAGGCTCATCACCCGCCGCGCGCGGTCCGGGTGATCGGTCTCCAGCCACTCGCCGAACAGGTCCTTGATCTCCAGCGGCAGTCTCAGCAGCACATAGTGCGCCGACATCGCCCCGGCCTCTGCCGCCCGCTGCAGCACGCCCTCCATCTCGTGATCGTTCAGCCCGGGAATGATCGGGGCGAACATCACATTGGTGGGTATTCCCGCCGCCGCCAGCCGCCGCACGGCGTCCAGCCGCCGCTCCGGCGTCGCCGCCCGCGGCTCCATGCTCCGCGCCAGCCGCCGGTCGAGGCTGGTGATGGACACCGAGGCGTGCGCCAGACCCTCGGCCGCCATCGGCCCCATCAGGTCGATGTCCCGCGTGATCAGCGCCGACTTGGTGATGATCGAGAACGGGTGGCGAAACCGGCTCAGTGTCTCGATCACCGCCCGCGTCACCCGCAGCGTCCGCTCCACGGGCTGGTAGGGATCGGTGTCGCCGCCGATGTGGATGGTCGAGGGCTTGTAGCGCGGGTTGGAAAGCTCCTTCTCCAGCAGCAGCCCGGCCTCCGGCTTGAAGTAGAGGCGGCTCTCGAAATCGAGCCCGGGCGACAGCCCCAGATAGGCGTGGGCCGGCCGTGCGTAGCAATAGATGCAGCCATGCTCGCAGCCCCGGTACGGATTGATCGACTTGTCGAAGCCGATGTCCGGGCTGTCGTTCCGGGCGATCACCGTCTTCGACTTCATCGGGCTGACCGTTGTGGTCAGCTTCGGCGGATCGACATCCTCAGGCTTCCAGCCATCGTCGAAGCTTTCGCGCTGCTGGGAGTCGTACCGGCTGCTGACATTCGACCGCGCGCCGCGGCCGTTCGGGGGGAGGGCCATGGCGACCTCGTAACGCCCCAGTGCGAACATAACAAGAACATTTGCCCTTGGCTCCACCCCGGGCTAGAAGCCGCGCCCCTCCCAGGCTGCCCGGCTTCCCATGCAGACGATCGGCATCGATTTCGGCACCACCAACACCGTCGTCGCGCGCGGCGATGGGGCGGGCGGGGCGCGCCTGGTGGACTTCCCGGTCGGCGACGGGCGCATCTCCGCCTTCCGCTCGGCCCTGTCGTTCTACGAGAACGCCTCGGCCGCCTCGGGACGCACCATCGAGGCCGGCCCCTTCGCCATCGACGCCTATCTCGAGGACCCGGCCGGCACGCGGTTCATCCAGTCGTTCAAGTCCTACGCCGCCAGCGCCCTGTTCACCGAAACCCGCGTCCTCAACCGTCGCTTCACCTTCGAGGACCTGCTCGCCGCCTTCCTCCTGAAGCTGCGCGACCATGCCGAGGGCGCGCTGGACGACCTGCCGCCCCGCGTCGTCGTCGGCCGTCCGGTCACCTTCGTCGGCAGCTCGCCCGACGAGCGCCTGGCCCTGACCCGCTATCAGGACGCCTTCGCCCGCCTCGGCTTCAAGAAGGTGCTCTACGCCTATGAGCCGGTCGCCGCGGCCTTCTTCTTCGCCCGCCAGCTCCAGGCCGACGCCACCGTTCTGGTCGCCGACTTCGGCGGCGGCACCTCGGACTTCTCCATCGTCCGCTTCGAGCGCGAGGGCGGCGTCCTGAAGTCTACGGCCCTGGGCAACGCCGGCGTCGGCCTGGCCGGCGACGCCTTCGACTACCGGATCATCGACAACCTGGTCTCGCCCGCCCTCGGCAAGGGCTCGGAGTACCGGTCGTTCGAGAAGATCCTCCCGATCCCCAACCGCTACTACAGCGCCTTCGCCCGCTGGGAGCAGCTGGCCTTGCTGCGCACCGCCAAGACCATGCGCGAGATCGAAAGCCTGGTCCGCGACGCCGTCGAGCCGGAGAAGATCGCGCGCCTCGTCGAACTGCTCGACGAGAACTACGGCTACCGCCTCTACCAGTCGGTCTCGCGTCTGAAGGAGGCGCTGTCGGCGCGGGAGGCCGCGACCTTCAGCTTCCGTGAGGGGGGCATCGTCATCGAACGCGAGGTCGAGCGCGCGACCTTCGAGGGCTGGATCGCCCCGGAACTCACCGCCATGGCCGGGGCCGTCGATCAGGCCCTCGCCGCCGCCCGTCTGGCGCCCGGCGACATCGACAAGGTCTTCCTCACCGGCGGCACCTCCTTCGTCCCCGCCGTCCGCCGCCTGTTCGTCGAGCGCTTCGGGGAGGGCAAGGTCGAGTCCGGGGGCGAACTCGTCTCCATCGCCACCGGCCTCGCCATGATGGCCGCAGAGCCGGACATCGAGGCCTGGACCCAGCGCGCGCCCTGAGGGGCCATTGCCGGAAGCTGCGCCGCGCCCCTAGTCTGACGGCCGGGGAGGCGCGCCATGTCCGAGAACCTCAACGGCCGCATGGCCGCGCTCACCGACGGCGTCGTGGCCATCGCCATGACCCTGTTGATGCTCGATATCCGCCTGCCGGAAGCCATCGCCCACGGCCCGGTCTCCTGGCCCCAGCTGCTGGCCGTGCGCGAGCAGGTCGCCGCCTACGCCATGAGCTTTCTGGTCGTCGGCCTGTTCTGGCTGATCCACGTCCAGCGTTTCCGCAATCTCGTGCGACCTTCCAGCCGCCTGTTCTGGCTCAACCTCGCGTTCCTGCTGGTCATCGGCCTCGTCCCCTTCACGACCAGCCTGCTGGCCTCCAGTGGCGGCGCCACCGCAGTGCAGCTCTATGCCGGGGTCATGGCGCTCGCTTCGCTCCTGTTGGGGGTGATGGGTTTGCACGTCCAAACGGCCGGCCTCGATCGGGAGGATGGCGGAAAGGGCGCGCTCACCGTCGCTTCGCTCCGCGCCTTCACCACCACCGGCGTCTTCCTGCTGTCGATCGCCGTCAGCCTATGGAATGTCGAAGCCGCGCGCTGGAGCTGGATCCTCCTTGCCGTGGTCGCCGGAGCCGGCCACCGCAGGCGCGCCTGAAGAAAAATCACCGCGCCGTGTCACACGGCGCGCCGCCGCCTCGTCTTGTCGGCATCAACCCGCGAAGGAGATGCACGATGAACCGCCTGAACCCCTGGTCCGCCGCCCCCGCCCAGATGAAGATGCTGGTCGACTACTCCATGGCCATCAGCGAAGGCTTCGACACGGCCTTGAAGCACCTGGTGAAAATCCGCGCCTCCCAGATCAACGGCTGCGCCATGTGCCTGCACATGCACACCCAGGAGGCCCGCAAGGATGGCGAACGCGAGGAGAGCATCTATCTGCTCGACGCCTGGCGCGAGGCCGAGTTCTACACGCCCCGTGAACGCGCCGCCCTGGCCTGGACCGAAGCCCTCAGCCGCCTCGGCCACGACGGGGTCTCCGACGAGGCCTACGCCGCCGTCACCGCCGAGTTCAGCGAGGAGGAGGTCGTCCACCTCACCATGCTCGTGAACGCCATCAACGCCTTCAATCGCATCGGCGTCGGCTTCCAGCGCGCGCCGCTGCGGGCGCCGCCGGCCAAGGCCGCCTGATCATGACAGCGCAGGACGCCGCCCTCAGCTTCGATCCCTTGCGGCCGAGGCTCACCCGCATCGCCTACCGTATGCTCGGCTCCCTCGCCGATGCCGAGGACGTGGTGCAGGAGGCGTTCCTGCGCTGGCTCGCTACAGATCGGGCGACGGTGCAGGAGCCGGGGGCCTACCTCGCCCGCACCGTCACCCGGCTGTGCCTCGACGTGCTGAAGTCCGCCCGCCGCAAGCGTGAGGTCTATGTCGGCCCCTGGCTGCCCGAGCCCGTCGTCGACGCCGAGCAGGACGCCGACGCCCTGGCCGACGACATCACCCTGCCGCTGATGCTGGCGCTCGATCGTCTCTCGCCGCTCGAGCGGGCCGCCTTCCTGCTGCACGACGTGTTCGGTGTCGCCTTCGAGGAGATCGCCGAGACCCTGGGCCGTGAGCCCGCCGCCTGCCGTCAGCTCGCCAGCCGCGCCCGCACGCATGTGCGCGCCGCCCGCCCGCGTTTCCCCACGCCGCCCGAGCGCGGCATGCAGATCGCCGAGGCCTTCTTCGCCGCTTCCCGCACCGGCGACATGTCCAGCCTGCAGTCGCTGCTGGCCGAGGACGTGGCGATATACGCCGACGGCGGCGGCCTGCGCTCGGCCTTCTACCGCACCCTCGTGGGTGTCGCCGAGGTTATGACCGTCCACACCGCCCTCTACGAGCGGGTCTTCCTGCGGCTCGGCGGGTCGGAACTGGTGCGCTACGGCCTGATCAACGGCCTTCCAGGCTTCATCTCCCGCGAGCCGGACGGCCTGCTCCAGACCACCGCCTTCCTTATCGAGGACGGCCGCGTCGCCGCCATCTACGTCATGCGCAATCCGGAGAAGCTGACCCGGCTGGAAGCGGGCGCTCAGCCCTCCGAATAGACCGCCCGCACCAGCGTCACCGCCGCCGCCTGCACGCGCGCCCAGTCGGCGTCCGACTGCAGCGGCAGGCCCGAAAAGCTTCCCACCGCCGCGCCGGCCAGCACCAGTTGCTGCACGGCGGCGATCAGCAAGGCATTGAACGCCGGGGCGTCGACGCCTTCGGGCGGCGTCAACGCGCCCCGCGTTTTCGCGACCCATCGCATCATCGCCGTGCCCCGCGCCGCCGCCAGTCGCGCGACCAGCGGGGAGGGGGCCGCCAGCTCCCAGATGGCGATCCGTTGCACCAGCGGGTCGGCCCGCAGCGCCGCCAGGAAGCGCAGCACCAGTTGCTCGACCAACTCGGCGTAGGTCCGGGGCGGCGCGTCCTCGCTCAAGAGCTCGCGCTCCAGCCAGCCCGCCAGATCGAGCCCGATGGCGTCGACCAGCCCATCCAGTCCGCCGAAATAGCGATAGATCAACTGCTTGTCGCAGCCGGCCCGCCGGGCCACGGCGTTGACGCCGAACCCCTGGAAGCCGTCCTCGGCCAGCACCACGCGGGCCGCCGCCAGGATGTCGGCCTCGGTGCGGGCCCGGTCGCGCGACCGGCTGTCTCTCGCTGTGGGCTCGTCGCTCATTTCGTCTGCCTAGGGCCTGGCTCAGCCTGTGTCCAGACATCAAGTCACGCATCGGTGACAAATTGATTGACATGTCACCGGCCGGTGATAAATCGCTTGTCACCAACCGGAGACATGGAGATCAGAGATGCTTTCGAACGCCCCTTCAGCCGCTGTCGGCCTGTCGCAACCGCAAGCCGCCCGCGCCGCGCGGCCCTATCTCGGCCTTGGCGTCGCCGCCATCGCCCTGGCGGTCGCTTTCAACGTGCCGTTCTCCCTGCTCGCCGCCATGTTCGACTATCCGAACGTGCTGCGACGCCCGGCCGGGGAGGCGCTGGCGATGTTCGCCGCCGCCGGCCCTGACCTCATCCTCGTCTGGTACGGTTTCATGCTCTCGGCCCTGGCCCTGGCCGTGATGGCGCCGGGCCTCGCGGTCAGCGGTGGTCGCATCGCCGCCCGACCCGGTCTCGCCATCGGGGCTGCGGTGACCGGCGCCCTCGCGGGCCTCGCCCAGGCCGTTGGCCTCTCCCGCTGGATCTTCGCTGTCCCGGCCCTGGCGGCCCACCCCGCCGATCCGGCCTCGGCCCAGGCCTTCGCCCTGCTCAACGCCTGGGGCGGCGTGGCTATCGGCGAGCATATCGGCCAGTTGCTCACCGCCGCCTTCGTGGCGCAGGCCGCCCTGATGCAGTTCGGCGAGCGCGCCCGCATCACCGCCGCCCTCGGCCTCTTTACCGCCTTCACGCTCATGGTCGGCACGGGGGAGGGGCTGGCCATCGCCCTCGGCCGCTCGGGCGCGCTGTTCGCCGTTGTCACCATCGTCGGCTTCATGGGGCTGACCCTGTGGCTGATCGCCACCGGCGTCTGCCTGATCCGTCGCCGTGCTTGACCCGAGCGCACGGCAAGGCTTGAACCGCCCCATGCTCACCGTGCTTCTCGCCGCCGACGATCCCAAGTCTCTGGCGGAAGCCCTCGAAGTCCTGGTGCCGTCCGCCATCGACGGCCTCGTCCGCCAGGTCGTCGTCTCGGTCGGCCCCGAGCCGGTCCTGACCATCCTCGCCGAGGACGCCGGGGCCGAGATCGTTTCGGGCGAAGGCTCGCTCGGCCGCCGTCTGGCCGCCGCCGCCGCCCTGGCCCGGTCCCCTTGGCTGCTCGCTCCAGCGGGCCTGCCCGTCGACTGGCGCCCGCGCGTCGAGGGGCATTTCAACAAGGGCGGGCCCGCCCGTTTCGCCGGGGGTCTGCTGGATGGGTTCAGCGCGCGCCCGCGCGGTCTGCTCGTGCCGCGCACGGCCTATGACGCGGCCGGCGGCTTTCGCGATGTAGAGGCGGCGGAAGCCGACCTCGTTAAACGCCTGGGGCGGATCGCCCGCCTCTAGTTGCCCGCCAGGCTGTAGGTCAGGCTGCTGGCCAGGATGCCGTCATCCAGGCGGAAGTCGGCCAGCTTCTGGCCGGTCGCCAGGGCGTCCAGCGTCTTGGTCTCGCCGCCGAACATCCGGCGATACTGCCAGTAGGCCGCGGCCACCCGCTCGACATAGTTGCGGGTCTCCTGAGCGGGCAGGCTTTCGATCAGCAGCAGGCTGTCGCAGTCCTCGCCCAGCTGGGCGACCGTCTTCAGCAGCACGCTCGGCCCGCCATTGTAGGCCGCCACCGTCCGCAGCATGTCGTAGCCGCCGGCGGCGTTGGCCGCGAGGCCACGCTCCATCAACCAGGTGAAGTAGTCCTGCCCGACCCGCAGGTTGAACGCCGGGTCGAACAGCGGCGTGACGTCCGCCTTCAGCTTGTCGTCGCCGGCCGCCCGGGCCGCCGCTTCCGGCATCAGCTGCATCAGGCCGACAGCCCCGGCGCCGGACTGCGCCAGCGGGTTGAAGGCGCTCTCCTGGCGCACCAGGGCGTAGACCATGGCCTTGTCGATGGTGAAGCCGCCCAGCGGCGTCAGGTCCGGCGCGGGCAGGGAGACCGGCGAGGTCTTCAGGGGCGGGATCAGGCTTTGCGTCGCCGAGGCGCGGGCGAAGGTCGCGGGCTTGGCCGCCGGCGGGCTGAAGGCGTCGGCCAGCGCCTGCCAGCGCTCACGCGCGCTTTCGGTCTTGGCCAGGGCCATGCCGATCTTGGCCTCGGCCCGGGCCTCGTCCTTGTGGCCGAGCTGGAACAGGGCCTCGGCGCGATGGGCGCGGGCGTCGGTCGGCAGGGGCGGGGTCGCGGCGGCGGCCACGGGCGTCCGCAGCGAGGCGCGGGTGATCAGGTCGGCGATCGGGTCAGACCCGAGGTTCAGCGCCGGCTGCAGGCCGGCGGCCACCGCCGTGCCCTGCAGCGCCAGCTGCCGCTCGGCGATCATGCCGTAGAAGGTGTGCGGCGCCTGGGCGGCGACGCGCAGATAGTCCGTCGCGTCGGGAACGCCCGCCACGCCACCCGAGCGCGCGGCCCAGAAGGCGGCGGCCGAACGCAGCCACGGGTCCTCGCTGGGGTTGTCGGCGACGGCGCGGAAATAGCCGAAGGCGTCGGCCGGACGGGCCAGGCGGAAGGCGGCGAGCCCCGCGATCCAGCGCTCCCCGGCGGCGGTGGCCAGGGTCAGGGCGCGGCGCACGTCGCCGGAATAGTAGGCGTCGCGGGCGGCCTGGGCGCTGTTGACCTTGCGGCCCTTGCCCTTGGCCGCGGCGGCCTTCGGGCTCGCGGTGGGCTTGTCGGCGGCGGCGAGGGCGGCGACGAACAGCGGGGCCCTCGGGGTCGCGACGCCGCTCGGCTTGCGGCGCACCGCCAGGGCGTGGATGCGGTCGGCCCCGGCCTCGTCCCCGTGCTCCTTCAGCCAGGTCGTCAGCTCGGCGTAGGTCGCGCTGTGGCGCGGGTGCATGAGCCGCGCGTAGTCCAGATCGCCCGCCAGCGTCGGATCGCTGACCTTGGCGAGACGCTCGTCCATCACCGTGAAGTCGCCCTTCTCGGCCGCTTCGTACGCCTGGCTGTAGAGCTTGATGTCGGCCGCGCTCAGCGGCGCCGGAACCTCGGCGGCGAGGGCAGGCCGGCCAAGCGCCAGGACGGCGACGGCGGCGGTGAGAGCGGCGGCAAGCTTCAAAATGTTCGCCTGCGCGGCGAACGCGCGCAGTCCCAACCCGACGGAGAGGCGAGTCCTAGTGGGGCCGGGAGGGGCGATCAAGCCTCTCGGTCAGCGTCAGCAGGTCTATCCACGCCTTCTTCTTCGCTGCCGGCTGCCGCAGCAGGAAGGCGGGGTGCAATGTCGGCATCGCGGGCAGGGCGTGGCCGTCGCCGGTCTCCGCCTTCCAGTCGAACCAGCGGCCCCGCAGCGACAGGATTCCCTCGTCGACTTTCAGCATCGCCTTGGCCGAGGCGCCGCCCGCGAACATCAGCATCTGCGGCTTCACAAGTTCTATGGCGCGCTCCACGAACGGGGCGCAGACCGCCTGCTCGGCCGGCGTCGGAGTGCGGTTGCCCGGCGGGCGCCAGAACACGGTGTTGGTGATGAAAACGCGATCTTCCAGCCCGGCCGCCTTCAGCATCCGGTCCAGCAATTGCCCGGCGCGGCCGACGAACGGCTTGCCCTGGCGGTCCTCGTCGGCGCCGGGGCCTTCGCCCACGATCATCAGTTCGGCGTTCGGATTGCCCCGGGCGAACACGGCCTGGGTCGCGCCCTCGCGCTTCAGGCCGCAGCCGTCGAAGGCCGCGATGGCGGCCGCGAGGGCTTCGAGATCTCCGGCCGCCGCCGCCAGGGCGCGCGCCTCGGCCAGGCCGGCGGCGATGTCCGGCTGCGGGGCGGCGGCGCGTCCTCGGCTGACAGCAGCCGGCGGCGCCGGAGCGGCGGGGCGGGCCAACAGCCGCGCCTTGCCCTCGGCGACCCGGTCGATGGGCTCTTCGGCATAGGCCGCGTCAACGCCCGCCTCGGCCCAGAAGGCGAGCAGGCTTTCGACGGCCTTCAGGTCGGCCCGGGGATCGGCGGTGGTCATCACCGCCACTATGCCGTGGCGCCCGCGTCGCCGCCACCTCCGCGACGAGTCTCGTCATCCGCCGCGCGGCGGCGTAACCATGGCGCTAGTAAGGACTCAAGAGGTGGGCATATGAGCGACGGCGTGGAACGCGAGGCCATGGAGTACGACGTGGTCATCGTCGGCGCCGGTCCGGCCGGGCTTTCGGCCGCCATCCGCCTGAAGCAGTTGAACGCCGACCTCACCGTCGCCGTGGTCGAGAAGGGCTCCGAGGTCGGCGCCCACATCCTCTCCGGCGCGGTGATCGACCCCAAGGGCCTCAGCGAACTGTTCCCTGACTGGAAGGAGCGCAGCGCGCCCCTGACCACTGCCGTCACCAAGGATCGCTTCCTCGCGCTCGGCCCGATGGGCGAGCTCAACATCAGCTGGCTGCCGATGCCGCCGCTGATGAGCAATCATGGCTGCTACATCGGCTCGCTGGCCAACCTCTGCCGCTGGCTGGCCGAGCAAGCCGAAGCCCTCGGCGTCGAGATCTACCCCGGCATGGCCGCCTCAGAGGCGGTCTATGACGAGGCCGGCGCCCTCAAGGGCATCGTCGCCGGCGTCTTCGGCATCGCCAAGGACGGCCATCACAAGGGCGACTACCAGCCGGGCCTGGAACTGCACGGCAAGTATGTGCTGATCGCCGAGGGCGTTCGCGGGTCGCTCGCCAAGGGCATCATCGCCAAATACGAACTCGACAAGACCTGCGAGCCGCAGAAGTTCGGCATCGGCATCAAGGAGATCTGGCGCGTTCCGGACGCCGTCTTCCAGAAGGGCCTCGTCCAGCACTCGTTCGGCTGGCCGCTCGACAACAAGACCGGCGGCGGCTCGTTCCTCTACCACTTCGACGACAACCAGGTGGCCGTCGGCTACGTCGTCCACCTCAACTACAAGAACCCCTGGCTCTCGCCGTTCGACGAGTTCCAGCGCTTCAAGCACCACCCCTCGATCGCACCGCACCTCGAAGGGGGCGAACGCATCGCCTACGGCGCCCGCGCCATCACCGAGGGCGGCTACCAGTCGGTGCCCGAACTCGCCTTCCCGGGCGGGGCCCTGATCGGCTGCTCGGCCGGGTTCGTGAATGTGCCGCGCATCAAGGGCAGCCACAACGCCATGAAGAGCGGCATGCTCGCCGCCGAGGCCGTCGTCGCCGCCATCGCCGAGGGCCGCTCGGGCGATCGGCTCGTCGCCTATCAGAAGGGCGTCGAGACCTCGTGGATCGCCAGCGACCTCAAGCGCGTCCGCAACGTCAAGCCGCTGTGGTCGAAGTTCGGCACCGTCCTCGGCGTCCTGCTCGGCGGCATCGACATGTGGTGCACCACCCTGCTCGGCGGCTTCTCGTTCCTCGGCAGCCTGAAACACGGCAAGACCGACGCGGCCTCCACGGGCCTCGCCAAGGACTACGCGCCGATCGTCTACCCGCGTCCGGACGGCAAGCTGTCGTTCGACAAGCTGTCGAGTGTCTTCCTCTCGGCCACCAATCACGAGGAAGACCAGCCGGCGCACCTGAAGCTGAAGGATCCGTCGATCCCGATCGACGTCAACCTCCCGAAATACGGCGAGCCCGCGCGCCTCTACTGCCCGGCCGGCGTCTATGAGGTGCTCTACGACGCGGCGGGCGCGAACCCGCGCTTTCAGATCAACGCCCAGAACTGCGTCCACTGCAAAACCTGCGACATCAAGGATCCGTCGCAGAACATCGTCTGGACCACGCCTGAGGGCGGCGGCGGGCCGAACTACCCCAACATGTGAGGCCGATCGGTCGCGCTTATAACCATAGGCTATGGCGCGCCGCCCCTTTCTCGGTAAAGGTGCCGGCAGGGAAGAACCTCAGGGAGCGCCTCGAATGCGCATCGCCATCGCCCTGGCCGCCGGCCTGCTCGCCGCGACCAGCCTCTCCACGATTTCGCACGCCCAGGCGCCGTCCGCCGCCGTCACGGCCGCTGTGGCCGACGCCGGCCGCACCGACGCCGAAAAGGCCC
>JAFKGN010000089.1 GCA_017307205.1 Caulobacterales bacterium | reverse complement strand
AGTCCGTGGGAGTGCTCTGATCATGGCCATCCTCCTCGTCGCCGACCATGAGAACGGCGAACTGAAAGACACCACCGCCAAGACCCTCACCGCCGCCAAGGCCATCGGCGGCGATGTCGATATCCTTGTAGCCGGCGACAACGTCGACGCCGCCAAGGCCGCCGCCGCGCTCGCGGGCGTCCGCAAGGTGCTCACCGCCTCCAGCCCGGCCCTCGGCCAGGGCCTCGCCGAGGCGTTCGAGGCCCTGATCGTGCCGCTCGCCGCCAACTACGATGTGGTGCTGGTGCCCTCGACCTCGCAGGGCAAGAACTTCGCGCCGCGCATCGCCGCCAAGCTGGACGTCAGCCAGGTGTCGGACATCGTCGAGGTCGTCGCGCCCGACACCTTCGTGCGCCCGATCTACGCCGGCAACGCGCTGGAGACCGTCAGGTCGGCCCAGGCCAAGCAGGTGATCACCGTCCGCCCGACCGCCTTCAAGCCGGCGGAAGGCGGCGGCTCGGCCGCCATCGAGGCGATCGACGCCGGGGCCGGGTCGGCCCATAGCCGCTTCGTCGGTGAGGAAAAGGTCAAGTCGGACCGTCCCGAACTCGGCGCCGCCAAGATCGTCGTCTCCGGCGGTCGCGCCCTCGGCTCGGCCGAGGAATTCAACGCCGTCATCGATCCCCTGGCCGACAAGCTGGGCGCCGCGGTCGGGGCCTCCCGCGCGGCCGTCGACGCCGGCTACGCCCCCAACGACTATCAGGTCGGCCAGACCGGCAAGGTGGTCGCCCCCGAGCTCTACATCGCCATCGGCATCTCGGGCGCCATCCAGCACCTGGCGGGGATGAAGGACTCCAAAGTCATCGTCGCCATCAACAAGGACCCGGAAGCCCCGATCTTCCAGGTCGCCGACTACGGTTGGGTCGCCGACTACAAGACCGCCGTGCCGGAGCTGATGTCGGCCCTCGGCTAACGCGGGTCGTCGAACGGGGGCGGAAGCGCGGCCGTAGCGGCGCTTTCTGATACATTGGGACACGTCGCGGCAATTGAGCCGCGACGATCAAGCGTCACCTTGATATCGTCACAGCCGTAGTGACGATTCAGGGGCGTCGCCACGTGACCGAATACCGTCCGCCGGTCTTCCTCAGCAGCCTGTGGCGGAGCGGGTCGACCTATGTCTGGTCGCGGTTCCGGGCCGATCCGGCCACCTGCAGCTTCTACGAACCCTTGCACGACGGCCTGGCGACCATGACCCGCGCGGGCATCGCCAAGGATACGCCGGGCCAGATCGCCAGCCTGCGTCATCCGGCGTTGGCCGAGCCCTATTTCTCCGAGTACGCCCCCTTGCTGCGCCCGTTCGGCGGCGTGCCGCGCTTCTCCGCCGATCTGGCGCACGATCGCTGGGCCCTGCGCCCGACAGAGCAGCATCCGCGCCTGGCACGCTACATCGACCACCTGATCGCCCATGCTCGCTCGCAGCAGCGCCAGGCCGTGCTCGGCTGTGTGCGTGCGCCGTTGCGTCTCGGTTGGGTTGGTCGCCAACGCCTCGACATGCGCCTCATCCACCTCGACCGGGCGCCGCTCGACGTCTGGCGCTCCTGCGTGCAGCAGGGGGAGGCGGGGCGTTCGTTCTTCGGCAACTGGCTGCAGGTGGTCTGGCGCAATCGCAACGACCCGACGATGGCCCCGGTGTTCGAGCGCCTGCCGTGGCCGACGGGTTGGCGCGCCGGCCTGACCAAGCCCAAGCACCGTCACCGCGTCATGCTGCAGGGGATGGCGCCGGAAGAGACCTATTTCCTCATCGCCTACATGTGGGGCGCCGCCGCCCTGCACGGCCTGACCCACGCCCACGCCGTGGTCGACATCAATCGCAGCGGCGAGCCCGAGTACAACGCCGCCATCGGCGAGCGCCTTCGCGAGCTATGCCGGTCGACGGTCAGTCTCGACGACATGCGCATCCCGCCGCCCGCGACCCTGGCTGAACCGGAAGACCGCGTCGCGATCGAGACCGCCGCCATGTTCGCCTTGCGCCACCGCACGCCGGCCCACCTGTTCGATGCGCAGAAGGTCGCCGAGCGCCTGGCCGAACTGGCCCCGGATAAGGCCGCGCTGCTCCTCGAGGCCCTACCGCCGACGCTCCGCGTAGGCCGCACGACACGGGTCTCGTTGGTCGGTTAGTCGTCGCGCAACGCGGCGTAGACCCGCGTCGCCAGCTGTTCGACCGTGAACGGCTTGCTCAGCAGGGAGACGCCGGCGTCGACCACGCCGTTGTTGACCACGGCGTTGCGCGTGTAGCCGGTCGTGTAGAGCACCTTCAGGTTCGGCTGCAGCTTCACGGCCGCCTCGGCCAGTTCGCGGCCGTTCATGCCCGGCATGATGATGTCGGTGAACAGAAGGTCGACCGCGCCGATTTCCTCCAGCACGGCCAGGGCGGCCGGGCCGTCGTGGGCGTGGCGCACCGTGTAGCCGAGCTCGCGCAGGGTCTCGACGCTGATGGCGCGCAGGGCGTC
>JAFKGN010000058.1 GCA_017307205.1 Caulobacterales bacterium | reverse complement strand
AGCGGACCGGCTGGATCAAGGCCACCGTCACCCAGACCTGCTCGGTCACGGCCGAGCCGCTTGATTCGCACATCGACGCCGGATTCTCCCTGCGGCTGGTGCCGCCCGACAGCCCCAACATCCCGCAGTACGAAGGCGTGGAGATCGAAATCGACGCCGAGGCGGAGGATGCGCCGGACGTGATGGAGGACGATGTCATCGACGTCTCCGGCTATGTCGTCGAGCACCTGGCGCTGGAGCTGGACCCGTTCCCGCGCAAGCCGGGCGCGGTTTTCGAGCAGCCGGAGGAGCCTGGTTCGCTCTCGCCGTTCGCCGCCTTGGCCGCCCTGCGCAAGGCCGATCCGGGGGAGGGCGGCGCGAGCTGACGCCGCAGACCCTTGGTCGCAGCGGGCCTCCATTTGCATAGCGTCGCTGCGGTAGTATCTATCACACGTCCCGACGCGACGGGGCGAACGCCATCCAGAGTCGCATTGCCCAAATCCCTCGTTATCTCGGTCGACGCCATGGGCGGCGATCACGGGCCGCCCGTGGTGGCGCCGGGTGTCGGTCTTGCGCTCCGGCGTGATCCCGACCTGCGTATCCTGCTGCACGGCGACGAGGCCCAGGTGAAGGCGGCGATCGCCCGCCTGCCGGCCGAGGTTCGCGGCCGCTGCGAGGTGCGCCCGGCCGAGAAGTCCATCGCCATGGACGAGAAGCCCAGCGCCGCCCTGCGGCGCGGCAAGGGCTCCAGCATGTGGAACGCCATCGACGCGGTGCGTCAGGGCGAGGCGCAGGCCGCAGTCTCCGCCGGCAACACCGGCGCCCTGATGGCGATGTCGAAGCTGATCCTGCGGATGGCCGAGGGGCTGGAGCGCCCGGCCATCGTCGCCACCTGGCCGACCATGAAGGGCGTCACCGCCGTTCTCGACGTCGGGGCCAACATCGAATGCGACGCCGAGCAGCTGGTCGAGTTCGCGATCATGGGCGCGGCCTTCCACCACGCGGTTCACGGCGGCGGCGATCCGGCTCATCGGCCCAGCGTCGGCCTGCTCAACGTCGGCTCGGAAGAGCAGAAGGGCCACGAGGATGTTCGCGAGGCGCACCGCATGCTGCGTGAGCTGGGCCTCGATCTCGACTACCACGGCTTCGTCGAAGGCAATGACATCGCCAAGGGCACCGTCGACGTGGTGGTGACCGACGGCTTCACCGGCAACGTGGCGCTGAAGACCGCCGAGGGCGTGGCCCGCTTCATCGGCGCCGAGGTGAAGAACACCTTCAAGTCCGGCCCCTTCGCCATGCTGGGCGCCCTGATCGCCTCACACGCTCTCAAGGGCATGAAGCGCCGGCTGGATCCGGGCCGGGTCAATGGCGGTCCGCTGCTCGGGCTCAACGGCATCGTGGTCAAGAGTCACGGCGGCGCCGACGCCAACGGGTTCGCCTCGGCCATCCGCGTGGCCGCCGATCTGGCGCGCAGCGACTTTTCGGCTGAAATCGACAGGAATATGAAGCGTCTCACCACGGCGGCGGCGGAAGCCGTCGAAGCCGCCGGGGCGCAAGGAGCAGCGTAGAGTGGGTCAATTGCGTAGCGTCATCGCCGGCGTCGGCGCCTATCTGCCGCCGGGCGTGATGACCAACGACGATCTGGCGAAGATCGTCGACACCTCCGACGAATGGATCGTGGAGCGCACTGGCATCCGCCAGCGTCACCGCGCCGACCCGGGCGTCGCCACCTCCGACCTCGCGGTCGAGGCCGCGAACAAGGCGCTGGCCGCCGCCGGCAAGACCGCCGCCGATGTCGACTTGATCATCGTCGCCACCACTACGCCCGACCTGACCTTCCCGGCCACCGCGGCCATCGTGCAGCGCAAGCTGGGCGCGCCGATCGGCATCGCCTTCGACGTCCAGGCCGTGTGTTCGGGCTTCGTCTACGCCCTCAGCGTCGCCGACGGCTTCATGGCCGCCGGGCGCTCGCAGTGCGCCCTCGTCATCGGCGCCGAAGAGATGACCAAGCTGATGGACTGGTCCGACCGCGGCACCTGCGTGCTGTTCGGCGACGGGGCCGGGGCCGTGGTGCTGGTGCCTCAGGAAGGCGAGGGGACGACCGACGATGCCGGCCTGCTCGGCTTCGCCCTGCGCTGCGACGGAACCAAGCAGGATCTGCTCTATGTCGACGGCGGCCCGTCGACCGACGGCCAGGTCGGCAAGCTGCGGATGCAGGGCAACCAGGTGTTCCGCCACGCGGTGGTCAACATCGCCGAGGCCGTCACCGCCGCGGCGGCCGACGCCAAGGTCGCGGTCTCGGACGTCGACTGGTTCATCCCGCACCAGGCCAACCTTCGCATCCTCAACGGCGTCGCCAATCGGCTGGGCATCGATGAGGCCAAGGTGGTGACCACGGTCGACCGCCACGCCAATACCTCCGCCGCCTCCATCCCGCTGGCCCTGGCCGAGGCGGTCGAGGACGGCCGCATTCAACGTGGCCAGCTGCTGCTGCTGGAAGCCATGGGCGGCGGCCTGACCTGGGGCGCCTGCGTCATACGGTATTGAGAGCGGATAGCGCTTCCGAGGGAAGGTCAGGGCTTTATCCGAAGCCTTTGACTTGACGCCATATTCGCGGCGTGCGACCGAAACCTTAATGAGGATAGGGGGCATCCCATGAAAGGCGCGACCTTGACCCGGGCGGATCTCTGCGAGGCCGTCCATACCGAAGTCGGTCTCACCCGCCAGGACTGCGCGGAGCTGGTCGAGCGGACGCTCGATCTCGTCGCCGAGGCCCTGGAAGAGGGCCAGACGGTGAAGCTCTCCGGATTCGGCGTGTTCCAGGTTCGCTCCAAGCGCGCCCGCATGGGCCGCAACCCCAAGACCGGCGAACCGGCCGAGATCGAACCCCGTCGCGTGATCGGCTTCCGGGCCAGCCACGTGATGAAGGCGCGCGTCGACCGCGCCATGGCGGACTAAAGGGCCCCCGCGCCGGTGGCCAAGGGCCCCCACGCCTTTAGAACCATCTCCGAGGCCGCCGACGAGCTTGGCGTTCCCCAGCATGTATTGCGCTTCTGGGAGAGCCGTTTCTCGTTCATCCGGCCGATGAAGCGGGCGGGCGGCCGTCGGTTCTACCGGCCGCAGGATATCGCCGTGCTCGCGGGCGTCCGCGCCCTGCTGCATAGCGAAGGCTACACGATCAAGGGCGTGCAGAAGCTGCACAAGGATTTCGGCCTGCGCCGAATCCTCGCCGCCGACCCGGCCGCGGTCACGCCCGACGACGATATCGGCACCGAGCCGCCGGAAGACCACATCGACGATGTGCTGGATGAAGCGCCGGACGATCCCGCGACCCGGCCGCTGACGCCTGAAGCGCGCGAACGCCTGACGCGCGCGCTGGACGACCTGACTGCCGTGCAGAGCCGTCTTGAGGCCCTGTTACAGAGCGACCGCGGCGACCATTGAGAATTTCGGCTTGCCCTGACGCCGCGCGGCGGTAGAAGGGCGCTCCCCCTCGGCGGAGCGTGGCGCAGCCTGGTAGCGCACTTGACTGGGGGTCAAGGGGTCGCAGGTTCGAATCCTGTCGCTCCGACCATTCCGAAAGGATGTGAGGGGGTTGCGAAGGGTCGCCGAAAGGCGGCCCTTTTCAGTTTCCGCTCAGCGCAGACGCTTGCGGTACTCGAACTTGCCGTTCTCCATCCACGACAGCAGCGGCACCAGCGGCACGCCCCAGCCGACGCCGGCGATGACGAAGAACACGAATTGCACGAAGCGGTTGGCCGGCAGGATGTCGGCGATTTTCAGCGCGATGCCGATGTAGAGCGTGAGGAACACCAGCACGGCGAGGCCGCCGAGAAGCTGACGGGAGTTACGGGACATGATCAGCGCCGACGCAAAAGACTGAGGATGGAGAGCAGCAGGATCGCGCCCACCGTGGAGACGACAAGGCTGCCGACGAAACCGCCCCAGCGCAGGCCGATCGAGTGGGCGAGGAAGGCGCCGATGAACGAGCCGACCACACCGACGATCAGGTTGGTGAAAAGCCCATGCCGGCGGTTCAGCACCCGCTCGGCGATCCAGCCGGCCAGGATGCCGATGATGATCGCCGCGAAAATTCCGACTCCGTCCATCCGGCGCTCCGAGTCCCGACCGACGAAATGCGTCGCCGCGCGCCGCTGTTCCGTCTCGCCGTCGTTCATGGCGGATATGGCCGAGGTTGTCACTCGCTCGCCTGAGGGCTAGGCCTTGCCGCTTCGGTTGCCCCATTTGAGCCGCGATTGATCGCGACATCCCCTCATGACTTCGTTCCTGCGTTCCGATCGTTCGCGCGCTGTCGCCATCTGGTTGCTGATCACGGCCGTGCTTGTCCTGGCCATGGTGATCGTCGGGGGCGCCACGCGCCTCACCGATTCCGGCCTGTCGATCACCCAGTGGAAGCCGGTCACCGGCGCCATTCCGCCGCTCAATGACGCCGCCTGGGCCGCCGAGTTCGAGCGCTACAAGCAGATCCCGCAGTACCGCGAGCTGAACGCCCACATGACGGTCGAGGCGTTCAAGTCGATCTATTGGTGGGAATGGAGCCATCGCCTGCTAGGCCGACTGATCGGCGTGGTCTTCGCCGTGCCTCTAGTCGTCTTCGCCATCCGTCGCCAGATTCCGCGCCGCCTGATCTGGCGCTGCGTCATCCTGCTGGCGCTCGGCGGGCTGCAGGGCCTCGTCGGCTGGTGGATGGTGGCCAGTGGCCTTTCGGAGCGCGTCACCGTGGCCCCCGAGCGCCTGACCGCGCACCTTGGCCTCGCCCTGGCCCTGTTCGTCATGCTGATCTGGACGGCGCTGGACGCCTGGAACGGACAGCCGCGGCTGGCGGAGCAGGGCAGGTGGCCACGCGTCGGCCTGTTCTTCCTGGCCGGCGTTTTCATCCAGAGCCTTCTCGGCGCCCTGGTGGCCGGCAATGACGCCGGTCTGGTCTACAACGACTGGCCGTTGATGAACGGCGCCCTGTTCCCCGCCGACTACGCGGGTAACGGCTTCTGGGGGACCATCGCCCACAGCGTCGGGGCCGTGCAGCTGCACCACCGCCTGGGCGCCTACGTCCTGTTCGTGGCCGCCATCGTGCTCGCGGTCGGGGCATCCCGCGACCGGGCCCTGGCCGGTCAGACCCGCAGCATCGCCTTCGCCCTGGCCGTCGCCGTTCTGGGCCAGGCGGCGCTCGGCGTCGCCACCCTGATGATGGTCGCGCCGCTGTGGCTCAGCATCCTGCACCAGCTCGGCGCGGCGCTTTTGCTGGCCTTGGCGACCGCTTTCGCGTGGCGAGCCCGCCGGATTTAGCGAACTTTCTTGCGGTATTAAAATACCGCATTCAAAATTATCAATGAATACAGCCGACTAGGTCGAGTTGAGTGGCAATATCGTCCTTGACCAGGGCGGAGGCAGCTAGTACATCGCCCGCCTCACGCCGAGGCCCGCGCCTCGGCCGCTTTTTTACGGATCTGACCCCATGATGAAGACCACGGCTTCGCTGAAGCCCGCCGAGGTCGAGAAGAAGTGGATCGTGATCGACGCGAAGGACGCCGTCGTCGGCCGTCTCGCGACGTTCATCGCCATGCGTCTTCGCGGCAAGCACCGTCCTGACTACACCCCGCACGTCGATTGCGGCGACTTCGTCGTCGTCGTCAACGCCGACAAGGTGAAGTTCACCGGCCGCAAGCTGGACCAGAAGATCTACTACCGCCACACCGGTCACCCGGGCGGCGTGAAGCAGATCACCGCCGGCCAGCAGCTGAACGGTCGCTTCCCCGAGCGCGTGCTCGAGAAGGCCGTCGAGCGCATGCTGCCGAAGGAGAGCCCGCTGGCTCGCAAGCAACTGACCCACCTGCGTATCTACAACGAAGGTGAGCACCCCCACGAGGCCCAGGCCCCGGAAACCATCGCGTTCGCCTCGCTGAACGCCAAGAACACCCGGAGCGCCTAAGCATGAGCGACACGCAAGGCTTCGAGGCTCTGCAAAGCCTCTCGTCGAACCCGGCGCCGGACGCCGCTTCGGCTGAACCCAAGATCGACAAGTTCGGCCGCGCCTATGCGACCGGCAAGCGTAAGAACGCGATCGCCAAGGTGTGGATCAAGCCGGGCAAGGGCGTGATCACCATCAATGGTCGCGACCAGGAAGTGTACTTCGCTCGCCCGGTGCTGCGCATGATGATCGCCCAGCCCTTCCAGGTGACCAACCGCGAAGGCCAGTTCGACGTCATCGTCTCGGTCGAAGGCTCGGGCCTGTCGGGTCAAGCCGGCGCCGTTCGTCACGGCATCTCCAAGGCTCTGACCTATTACGAGCCGGGCCTGCGCACCCAGCTGAAGCCGCATGGCTTCCTGACCCGCGACAGCCGTATCGTCGAGCGTAAGAAGTACGGTAAGGCCAAGGCCCGTCGTAGCTTCCAGTTCTCGAAGCGCTAAGCGCGAGACCCTCGCGTTTGGAAGAGGCGCTTCGGGCAACCGGAGCGCCTTTTTCTTTGTCTCTTTTACCGGTCGGGAGGTGGGCGATGGCCCCCAAGGTCTTCATCGATGGCGAGGCGGGCACCACGGGCCTGCAGATCCGCGAACGGCTGGAAGGTCGCCGCGACCTCGAGCTGATCTCGATCGACCCGGCGCTGCGCAAGGACGCCGGCGAGCGGGCGCGGCTGCTGAACGCCGCCGACGCGGTGATCCTCTGCCTGCCGGACGCCGCCTCCATCGAGGCTGTGTCGCTGATCGAGAACCCCGAGACGCGGGTCATCGACGCCTCGACGGCCTATCGGACTGCCGAGGGCTGGGACTACGGCTTCGCCGAAATGACCAAGGGCCAGCGCGAGGCGATCGCCGCCTCCAAGCGGGTGTCGAACCCCGGCTGCTACCCGACCGGCGCGGTCGGTCTGCTGCGGCCGCTGGTCGAGGCCGGCATCGTGCCGTCTGAACTGCCGATCTCGATCAACGCTGTCTCGGGTTACTCCGGCGGCGGCAAGGCAATGATCGCCGAGTTCGAAGAGGGCGGCACGACCGACAACTTCCGCCTCTATGGTCTCGGGCTGGAGCACAAGCACGTGCCGGAGATCCGCCGTCACGCGGGTCTGCTGACCCGGCCGATCTTCTCGCCGTCGGTGGGCCGTTACGCCCAAGGCATGCTGGTCGAGGTTCCGCTGCACCTGGCCACCCTCGACACCCAACCGACGCTGGGCGACCTGCAGGCGGCGCTCGCTGATCACTACAAAGGCGAGCGCTTCGTCGAGGTGGCGTCGATGGAAGAGGCGGCCGGTCTGAAGGGGCTCGATCCCGAGGGGCTGAACGGCACCAATCGCCTCAAGCTGTTCGTCTTCGGTTCGGAGGACAACGGCCAGGCGCGGCTCGTGGCCCTGCTCGACAATCTCGGCAAGGGGGCTTCGGGCGCGGCCGTGCAGAACCTCAACATCATGCTCGGGCTCGATGAGGACGCCGGTCTGAACTGACCCGGCGTCCCGGCCTCGTTCCTGCACGTAACGCCTCAGCGCGTGTCAGTGTGGAACGAGAATGTCGGAGCTTGAGGGCCAAATCGGCGACCTGGTCATCCGTGTGACCCAGGAAGGCTTCGACTGGCGTTGGACGGTCGTCGACCGTGACGGCGGAATCCGCGCCACGGCGCGTGACCCGGACCAGCATTTCGCCTGGTGCGAGGCCATGAGCACGGCGCTCAAGGCCTCGCGGGCTCAAGGCGCCCAGATCTAGAAGTCGACCGTCATCTGCACCCACAGACGCCTCGGCTCCTGCGGGTTCACATAGGCGGAGGTGTAGGTGGTCACGCCGTTCTGCTGGTAGGGCAGGTACTCGGTGAAGTCCTTGTCGAAGATATTGTAGAGCACGGCGTTCAGCTTCACCCGCGGATTGACGGTGTAGCCGGCGCCCAGGTGGAACTGCTCGTAGCCCTTGAAATCGCCGAGCGCGTCCTGCGCCGCGCCGACGCCGCGGAAACGGCCCGAGCGGATATCCGCCCGCACCCAGGCATTGAAGCGTTCAGTCACGTTCCAGCGCAGGTTGGCGTTCAGCATGTGGCGCGGGGTGTTGACCAGCGGCCGACCGGCCTCGACGCCGCTTTTCTGTTCGCTCTCGGTGTAGGTGTAGTTGCCGCTGAGAGTGATGCCGTCTTCCAGCCGTAGGCGGGCGGCCAGTTCGACGCCGCGGCTCACTGCCTCGTCGACGTTGACCGTCTGGCCGAAGTTCTCGGCGCGCGGGAACTCGCCTAGGTTCAGGCACCCCGGGCGGTCGCGCTGCACCGACCAGGTGCAGTTCGGGATCGGCGTGCCGGACGCGATCTTGTCCTCGAACTCGTTGTTGAACACCGTGATGTTGGCGCTGAACGGGCCGCCGGCGTCGTAGTAGAGCCCGGCCTCGGTGGTGGTGCTGGTCTCAGGCTTCAGGCCCGGCGTGCCGATCAGCGGAATGGTGCCCTGACCGCCGAAGCCGACGATGCCGGGGGTGATCTGGTCGAGGCGCGGAGTCTTGAAGCCCCGGCTGACGCCGCCCTTCACGGTGAAGGCGTCGGTGAAGCTCCAGACGCCGTAGATGCGCGGCGACAGCTTGCCGCCGAAGGTCTCGTGATCGTCGTAGCGCGCGCCCAGCGTCAGCGCGAAGGACTCGACCGGTCGCCATTCGGTTTCGGCGAAGGCCGCCATCTGCACGAACTCGTACTTGTTGACCGCGACGCCGTCGATCATCTCGGCCTTCCAGTACTGGCCGCCCACCGTCGCCGTGAAATCGCCCAGCGGGATCACCGCGCGGCTGTCGAGGATGGTGTTGGTGGCTTCCAGGTCGCGGGCGGCGCCGGCGGTCTTGCCGGGCGTGCCGGGCGGGATGGTGCGGCCCAGGGTCTCGGTGATGTTGCGGGTCAGGGTGGTGTCGATGTTGGCGAACCCGGCGCGCCAGCTGTGGGCCAGCACATAGTTCTCGCGGTTGAACTTCATCTCCGGGCCATAGCCGCCCTGCACGGTGCCGGTGCCGAGCTGGGAGTCAGAGTTGTCGTACCACTGGCGATTGACCTCGACCTCGGCCCAGAGGTCGTGGTCGGCGTGCGGCGTGTAGGTCAGCCGGCCGCCCAGGGTGTAGATTTCGGACTCCACCGGGCTCGGCCCGCGCTTGCTGATCTCCACTTCGTTTCCGGAGGCGTCGCTGTAGGACAGGTTCGAGGCTTCGCGTTTGGTCAGCGCCCCGCGCAGGGTGAGGCCGAGGCGATCCTCGATCAGCGGACCCTGGCCGTAGAGATTGAGCGCGTGCAGGGCGCCGAAGGCGTCGTTGGTCTGCAGGGTGGTTTCGGCGGTCGCGCTGCCGACCCACTCGGTCCCGACCTTGCGGGTGATGATGTTGACCACGCCGCCCATGGCGTCCGAGCCGTAGAGAGTCGACATCGGGCCGCGCACGATCTCGATGCGGTCGATGGCGGAGTAGGGCGGCAGGAAGCTGGTCGAGGTCTCGCCGAAGCCGTTCGGCGTCACATTGCCCGGGGCGTTCTGGCGGCGGCCGTCGACCAGCACCAGGGTGTAGTCGCTGGGCATGCCGCGGATCGAGATGTTGAGGCCGCCGGTCTTGCCCTGGGCCTGGCCGACATCGACGCCTTCGACGTCCGACAGGGCCTCGGCCAGGCTGCCGAAGCGCCGCTCTTCCAACTGTTCGCGGCCGATGACGCTGATGCTGGCGGGGGCGTCGACGACCTTCTGCTCACGGCCGGCGGCGGTGACGACCACCTCCGTCAGTTCGGTGGCGACGGACGCGGCGTTGCTGGCGGCAACGGCCTGAGCCTGGGCGGCTCCGGCGGCGAGAGCGAGGGAGGCCAGGCTGGCGCCGGCGAGAAGATGGCGAAGACAGGAAGACACTTTGGAGACGCCCCGATACGACTGCGAATGAATTGCAACTAAGGGGCGCGGTTAGGAGCGGCAGGCAGGCCGCGTCAATCGCCGCCGGCCGAGACCGGGCGTGGGGCAATCATTTGTCGTGGAGCGCAAGCGGCGCCGCAACGAAGCGACGCCGTTGGGAAGCGAACAACGTTAGCTCTTCACCTTCACATAGCCGCCGGGCGCGGACTCGATGGCCTTGAGCTTGCCCTTGGACGGGTCGCGGGCGGGAACCTGCTTGCCGGATTTCGCGGCGAGCCATTCCTTCCAGTGCGGCCACCACGAGCCCGGATGCTCGACAGCGCCGGACTGCCAGCCTTCCACCGAGCCGGGCAGGTGGTCGTTGGTCCAGTACTGGTACTTCTGGGCCGCCGGGGCGTTGATCACCCCCGCGATGTGGCCGGAACCGGCCATGATGAAGTTCACCGGGCCGCCGAACAGCCGCGCGCCGCGATAGACGCTGCGGTAGGGCGCGATGTGGTCGTCCTTCGAGGACTGGGCGTAGATCGGCGTCTTGACCTTCGACAGGTCGAGCGTCTCGCCGCCGAGTTCCAGCTCACCCTTCGCCAGGGCGTTCAGCCGGTAGAAGTTGCGCAGGTAGAACAGGTGCAGCGCCTTGGGCATCCGCGTCTGGTCGCTGTTCCAGAACAGCAGGTCGAAGGGGCGCGGCTCCTTGCCCATCAGGTAGTTGCTGACGAAGAACGACCAGATCAGATCGTTCGAGCGCAGCATGTTGAAGGTGTCGGCCATCGACTGGCTGGGCAGGAAGCCACCCGCCTGGTCCATGCGCTTCTCGAGATCGGCCAGCCACTCGTCGTTGGTGAACAGCAGGAGGTCGCCGGCTTCGGAAAAGTCTTGCTGGGCGGCGAAGAAGGTCGCCGAGGCGATGCGCTTGTCGCCCTTGGCCGCCATGTGCGCGAGGCTGCAGGAGAGCAGGGTGCCGGCGATGCAGTAGCCGACCGTGTTCACGGTCTTGGTCCCGCACTGGAGCATGGCCTGCTCGGTGGCCGTGTAGACCCCCTCGATCATGTAGTCTTCGAAGGTCTTGCCGGCGAGCGTGGCGTCGGGGTTTACCCACGAGGCCACGAACACCGTGAAACCCTGACCGGTCAGCCAGCGGATCAGCGAGTTCTCCGGCCGCAGATCCATGATGTAGTACTTGTTGATCCACGGCGGGAAGATCACCAGCGGGATCTCGTAGACCGTCTCCGTGGTCGGTTCGAACTGCAGCAGCTGCAGCAGATCGTTCTGGAACACCACCTTGCCCGGAGCCGTGGCGACGTTCTCGCCCACCTTGAACTTGGCCACGTCGGTCTGGCTGATCGCCAACTGGCCGCCGCCGCGCTCCAGGTCAGCGGCGAAGTTCTCCATGCCGCGCACCAGGCTCTCGCCGTTGGTCTCCATGGCCTCACGCAGGGCGGCCGGATTGGAGAGCAGGAAGTTCGACGGCGAGAAGGCGTCGGTGAGCATCTTCATGAACATCTCGACGCGCCGTTTCGACAGCTGGTCGACGTCCTCGACCTCGGCGACGAGGTCGTTCAGCCAGTTGGCGGTCAGCAGGTACGACTGCTTCATGACGTCGAAGACCGCGTGCTTCGACCATTCGGCGTCGGAAAACCGCCGGTCGCCGCGCGCGGGTTCGACCACCGGCGGAGCATCCTCGCCCTGCAGGCGGCGGCTGGCCGATTGCCAGAGGTCGAGATAGCGGCTGAACAGCTCGGCCTGGGCGCGCATCACCCGATCCGGCTGACCGGCGAGGCGGCCCATCACCTCGGTCAGGGCGGGACCGACATGGAACGGATCGGGGCTGAGCGCGGCGGGCCGGTCGGCCTGACGCAGGGCCGCCTCGGCGATGGCGCCCTGGGCGGTCACCGCGGCGCGGGCGAGGTTGGCCGACAGGGTCTCGAACGCAGCCCGCTGCTCGGGCGAGATGAAGGCCTCGAAGTTGGGCAGGGAGGCGCCCCCGAAGCCCGACGATTCGCGGCGCGGCGGCTCGGGCGGGGAGGAGGGCGCGACCTTCGGGGCTGCGGTCTCCACCTTCGGCGGGGCGGGCGGCGGCTTGGCCGCCTTGGGCTTCGGCTGGGCCTTGGCGGCCTTCACCGCTTCAGGCTTCGACGCTTGCGCCTTGGATTTCTTGGTCTTCGCCTTGTCGGGCTTGTCCGCCTTGACGACCTTCACCTTGGCGGCGGCGCTCTTGCTGGCGCTACGCGGCTTGGCGACAGGTTTGTCCGTCATGCGTCTATCCCTTTGCGTAGAGCCGCTCTTTCGTCCGAGCCGATCATCGCATAAGACCAGGGGAAATGAACGACGGCGTGCGAAAATTCGGGCTTCTGGCGGCGGTGTGCGGCATCGCCCTGCCGCTGTGCGCCTGCATGACCGATCCGACCACGGGCGCCACGCCGATTTCGCAGGCGATGGCCGCGGCTGTCGCTGCCCCCGCGCCGCAGCCCAGCTTCGAGAACATTCCGCAGCCGCCGACCGATCTGCGCAAGCCGGAAGCCTGGCGCACCGCCGTCGGTGAAGAAGAGCAGGCGCGCCAGCGTGTTGTCCGCGAAAGCGCCCCGGAGACCTTCACGCTGCAGGGCGACACCGAGGCGTTCGCTGAGCGCAGCCGCAATGAGGCCACACGGAACGCGCCCGCCGCCCCGACCGACGCCGACCGCGCGGCCACCGAGGCCTATGCGGCGCGCGCACGCCAGCAGGCTAGCCCGCCTTCGTCGACCCGCTAGACGGGTCTGGCGGAGGCAAAACTCACCTGCAGCCGCTTGGCTACGCCCCCCGCCGGGGCTATCCATGCCTCCGTCCGCTCTTTCGGCGCTCCGAGCGCCAGGTCCTTGATCTCATGACCCCCGATTTCCACCGCATCCGGCGTCTGCCGCCCTACGTCTTTGAAGAAGTGAACCGCATCAAGGCGCGCCTGCGCGCCCAGGGTACGGACATCATCGACTTCGGCATGGGCAACCCCGACATGCCGACCCCCAAGCACATCGTCGACAAGCTGATCGAGACGGCGCGCGACCCGAAGTCCGGCCGCTACTCCGCCTCCAAGGGCATCATCGGCCTGCGCCGCGCCATGGCCGGCTACTACGACCGCCGCTTCGGCGTGAAGCTGAACCCCGACACCGAGGTGATCGCCACCCTTGGCTCCAAGGAAGGCTTCGCCAACCTCGCCCAGGCCCTGACGGCTCCGGGCGACACGGTGATCTGCCCGAACCCGGCCTATCCGATCCATGCCTACGGCTTCATCATGGCCGGCGGGGTGCTGCGCCATGTGCCGGCGCTATCGCCCGAGGAGTATCTGTCGGGCATCTCCAAGGCGATGAAGCACTCGGCCCCGCCGCCGACCGTGCTGATCGTCAGCTATCCGTCGAACCCGCAGGCGCAATGGGTCGATCTCGACTTCTATAAGGAGGTGATCTCCCTGGCGAAGAGGCACGAGCTGCTCGTGCTGTCCGACATCGCCTATTCGGAGATCTACTTCGACAACAACCCGCCGCCGTCGATCCTGCAAGTCGAGGGCGCCAAGGACATCGCCGTCGAGGTCAACAGCCTGTCGAAGACCTACGCCATGGCCGGCTGGCGCGTCGGCATGGTGGTCGGCAACGCCCGTATCTGCGCGGCCCTCGCGCGGGTGAAGTCGTATCTCGACTACGGCGCCTTCACCCCGATCCAGGTGGCGGCGGCCGCGGCCCTGAACGGCCCGCAGGACTGCGTCGACGAGATCCGCGCCATCTACAAGGGCCGCCGCGACACCCTGGTGTCGTCGATGGCCCGCGCCGGCTGGGACATCCCGTCGCCGCCGGCCTCGATGTTCGCCTGGGCCCCGATCCCCGAACCGTTCCGCGAGGCGGGCTCGATGCTGTTCTCCAAGCTGCTGATCGAGGAGGCCGGCGTCGCCGTCGCCCCCGGCGTCGGCTTCGGCGAGTACGGCGAAGGCTACGTCCGCATCGGCCTCGTTGAGAACGAGCACCGCATTCGGCAGGCCGCGCGCAACGTGAAGAAGTTCCTCGCCAACGCGGACGAGATCCTCGCCCGGGCGCACAACGCCCTCGCGGCCCAATAGAGTTCTGGAAGAGATTATGGCTCAGAAAACCTGGCGCGTCGGCGTCGCGGGGCTCGGCACCGTCGGCGGCGGCCTCCTGCAGTTCCTGGCCGAGCGGCCGGACTTCGCCCCGGCTGAAGGCCGCGTGGAAGTGGTGGCGGTCTCGGCGCGCTCACGCTCGCGGCCGCGCACCGTCGATATCTCGAACCTCGCCTGGTACGACGATCCCGTCGCCCTGGCTTCGGCCCCGGACGTCGACATCTTCGTCGAGCTGATCGGCGGCTCGGACGGCCCGGCCAAGGCCGCGGTCGAAACCGCCCTGCGGCTCGGCAAGCCGGTGATCACCGCCAACAAGGCTCTGCTCGCCGAGCACGGCGTTGAGCTGGCGACTCTCGCCGAGAGCAGCGGCGCGATGCTGCTCTACGAAGCCGCCGTCATGGGCGGCGCGCCGGCGGTGAAGATGCTGCGCGAGGCGATGGTCGGCGACGACGTGGCCAGCGTCTCGGGCATCCTCAACGGCACCTGCAACTATATCCTCACCGAGATGGAGGCCGGCGGCCGCGCGTTCGAGGACGTGCTGAGCGAAGCCCAGCGCCTGGGCTACGCCGAGGCCGACCCGACCATGGACGTTGGCGGCTTCGACGCCGCCCACAAGGTAACGCTGTTGGCGGCATTGGCCTTCGGCTGCGCCCCGAGCTACGCCGCCGCCCACGTGCAGGGCATCAACGATGTCGAGCTGCTCGACATCAAGCTCGCCAAAGAACTCGGCTACCGCATCAAACTGGTCGCCCAGGCGTCGCGCGGTCCGGACGGCGTGTTGGTTCGCGTCGGCCCGGTGCTGGCGCCGCTCGACCATCCGCTGGCCCAGGCCAACGGCGCGCTCAACGCGCTCTTTATCGAAGGCACGCGTATCGGCCGCATCTTCCTGCAGGGCCCGGGCGCCGGCGCGGGTCCGACCGCCGCCGCCGTGGCCGCCGATATCGCCGACGTCATGGCGGGCGGCGTGCGCCCGGTGTTCCAGGCTCCGGCCGAGACCCTGCGTCCGTTCGCGGCCCTCGATCCCAGCCGCAGCGTCGGCAAAGCCTACATCCGCCTGCTGGTGAAGGATGAGCCGGGCGTCATCGCCGTGATCGCCGAAACCCTGGCTGAGTGCGGGGTTTCGATCGACAGCTTCCTGCAGAAGCCGGCCCCGGATGCGGGCGGCGTGCCGATCGTGCTCACCACGCATGCGACGCCGGAATCGGTCGTGACCGACGCCATAAACCGGATGGAAAAATTGCCGGCTGTGCTAGAGCGTCCTCGCCTGCTGCGCATAGCCCGCATCTGAGACTCGCTCGAAGGTCGAGCGAACACCGGAGAAGCCTGATGACCACCCCTTCGCTCGATCGCGCCCTGGTCCTCGACGCGGTGCGCGTCACCGAAGCGGCGGCGATCGCCTCCTGGAAGATGGTCGGGCGCGGCGACGAGAAGGCGGCCGACCAGGCCGCCGTCGACGCCATGCGCAATGCGCTGAACGAGCTCAACATCGATGGCGAGATCGTCATCGGCGAGGGCGAGCGCGACGAAGCGCCGATGCTCTATATCGGCGAGAAGGTCGGCAAGGGCGGCCCGGCGATCGATATTGCGCTGGATCCGCTGGAAGGCACCACCCTGACCGCCAAGGCCATGGCCAACGCCTGCGCCGTGATGGCCTGGGCGCCCAAGGGCAGCCTGCTCAACGCCCCCGACACCTACATGGACAAGATCGCCTGCGGCCCCGGCCTGCCGGCGGGCGTGATCGACCTCGACAAGTCGCCGGCCGAGAACGTGCAGTCCATCGCCAAGGCCAAGGGCGTCGACGCCGCCGACATCACGGTGTGTGTGCTCGATCGTCCGCGCCACGCCGAGATCATCGCCTCCATCCGTTCGGTCGGCGCGCGCGTCTACCTGATCACCGACGGCGACGTGGCCGGTGTGATCAACACCGCCGATCCCGAAACCGGCGTCGACCTCTACATCGGCTCCGGCGGCGCGCCTGAAGGCGTTCTCGCCTGCGCGGCCCTGAAGTGCGTCGGCGGCCAGTTCCAGGGTCGCCTGGTGTTCCGCAACAACGACGAGCGCGCTCGCGCCGCGCGTTGGGGCATCACCGAGCTCGACAAGAAGTACACCCTCGACGAGATCGTCCGCGCCGACGCCATCTTCGCCGCCACCGGCGTGACCAACGGCGCCCTGCTGGACGGCGTGGTCTACAAGGACGGTCACGTCCACACCCACACCCTGGTGATGAACTCGTCGACCCGCACGGTCCGCGACGTGCGGATGAAGCGGAAGATTTGACGGTGGCCGAGGGCTCGGGCCTCGCGCCCGCGGCCTTTCTGGATGTCGAACGCTCCCTGACCGGCCGCGCCTGGCGCCGCCGACCAGCCAGCGAATCCGCGGCGCGCGACCATCAGCTGCGCCTTGGCCTTTCCGAGCCCCTCGCGTGGGCGCTGGCGGCTCGCGGGATCGATGGGACAGGGGTAGACAACTTCCTGTCGCCGACCCTCAAGGCGCTGTTTCCTGATCCTTCCAGCTTCATGGACATGGATCGGGCCGCCAGCCTGCTGGTCGACGCCGTTGAGCGCGGCACGCCCACCGCCGTCTTCGCCGACTATGACGTCGATGGGGCCTCCAGCGCCGCCCAGCTCGTCCGTTGGTTCCGCGCCATGGGGCGCGAGCTTTCCATCTACGTCCCCGACCGCATCGCCGAGGGTTACGGCCCTAGCCCGGCCGCCTTCCGCCGCTTGAAGGAGCAGGGCGCCGAGTTGGTGGTCACCGTCGACTGCGGCGCCGCCGCGCACGACGCTATCGCCGCCGCCGGCGAGATCGGCCTCGAGGTCGTGGTCATCGACCATCACCTGATGCGGGAAGGCGCGGCCCCGGCCGCCGCCGCCGTGGTCAATCCCAACCGCCCGGGTTGCGAGTCAGGGCAGGGGGTTCTGGCCGCCGCCGGGGTGACCTTCGTTCTGCTGGCCGCGCTCAACCGCGAGGCGCGGCGGAGGGGGCTGTTCAGCGATCAGGCCGAGCCGGACCTGCGGCAATGGCTCGATCTGGCCGCCATGGGCGCTATCTGCGACGTCACGCAGCTCGTCGGCTTCAACCGCGCCCTGGCGTCGCTGGGGCTCAAGACGATGTCGAGCTGGCGCAACCCGGGCCTCGCCGCCCTGCTGGAGGCCTCGGGCAGCGAACAGAAGCCGGCCAGCACCTTCCACGCAGGTTTCATCCTCGGCCCGCGCATCAACGCTGGCGGACGAATCGGCCGCGCCGACCTTGGGGCGCGTCTGCTGTCGACCGACGATCCGGCCGAGGCCCGCGCCCTGGCCGCCGAACTTCACGCCCTGAACGCCGAGCGCAAGGCTGTGGAGGCCGCGGTGGTCGACGCCGCCGTCGACTCGCTGGAGCGCGAGAGCAACTTCGATCCCGACTCGCCGGTCATCGTGGTGGCAGGCGACGATTGGCATCCTGGGGTGATCGGCATCGTCGCCGGCCGGCTGCGCGAGCGCTATCGCAGGCCAGCCCTGGTCATCGGCGTCGACCGTGCCGCCGATGTCGGGCGCGGCTCCGGTCGTTCGCAGCCGGGAATCAACCTTGGCCGCGCCGTGCAGGCCGCCTTCGACGAAGGACTGCTGATGGCCGGCGGTGGCCATGCCATGGCAGCGGGGCTCACCGTGCGCCCCTCGGCGATTCCCGAGCTCCGCGCCTTTCTCACCGAACGGCTGGCCGGCGAGAGCGAGGCGGCGGGGCCGGAGATGGTCGAGATCGACGCCCTGGTGCAGCCGGGCGGCTGTGACCGCGCCCTGTGGACCGATTTCCAGCGCCTGGCCCCGTTCGGCCCGGGCAACCCAGAACCGCTATTCGCCTTGTCCGACGTGCGTGTCGAGCGCCCCATGGCCATGAATGGCGGCCACGTCCGCGTCACCCTGGCCGGGCCGACGGGGCGGGGCCTCAAGGCGGTGGCCTGGCGGGCAGGGGACAGCGCGCTCGGAAAACGCCTTCTGGCGGGCGGCGCGGGCCTGCATGTGGTCGGTCGCCTGCGGCCCGATGACTGGCAGGGACGCGAGGGCGTGGAGCTGGAAATCGAGGACGCCGCCGACCCGCGGATGCGTCCCGTCTAGAAACCTTCTTTTCCTTGCGACCGCCGCTTGCGCCCCCAGGCGAAGGTGGATATATCGCCCTCCTCCGCGCCGCGGTCCCTTCGTCTATCGGTTAGGACGTCAGATTTTCAATCTGAAGAGAGGGGTTCGACTCCCCTAGGGACTGCCAGCGCGGGCTTCCCCCACATCGTCTAAACGGCGTGCAGTGTGTCTGCCGCACGACAGAAATTCGCTGTTATAGCGAATCACCAGTTGACGGCTCTCAAGTTGCGAGAACACTGTAACCCCAAACTCGTCCGTTTGAGGACTAAGGGCGGGGTACAGGGGCGGCATGAGTTACGATTACGAAGACGGCGGTCACGATCCGCAGGTCCGCATCAGCGGCCGCGTGAAGTGGTTCGACGCCGGTAAGGGCTACGGATTCATCGTACCCGACGATCCCTCCCAAACCAGCATGAAGGACGTGCTGCTGCACGTGACCTCGCTGCGCAACTGCGGGCGGGAGTCGGCTCTGGAGGGTTCGGTCATCGTCTGCGACGTCGTGCGTCGTCAGAAGGGCTGGCAGGTCTCCGAGGTGGTGAACCTCGATGAGTCGTCCGCCACCCCCGCCGGCGATCGTCCGCGCCGCGCCTACGACGATGGCGGTCGCGGCGGCTACGGCGGTCAGCGCCGGGATTCGTTTGGCTCGGGCCGCGACAGCGGCTTCGGCGCCCGACCGGCTCGTCGCCCGGTGGAGCCCAACGGCCCGCCCGAGCGCTGCAAGGTGAAGTGGTTCAACCGCACCAAGGGCTATGGCTTCGTGGTGCGCGACAATGAGCCCGGCGACATCTTCGTCCACATCGAGACCCTGCGCCGCAGCGGCCTTGAGGACCTGCAGCCGGGTG
>JAFKGN010000057.1 GCA_017307205.1 Caulobacterales bacterium | reverse complement strand
AAGGCGGGGCTGCTGGGAGGAAGACATGTTTCTGACGATCGGCGCCGCAGCCGCGGCCATGCTGCTTCAAGGCCCCTACTACGGCGGGGGCGTGCAACAACAACCCGGCGGCGACTACCAGCGCAGTTGCCGCGACCTGCAGATCAACGGCGGCCAGATGACCGCCACCTGCAACGACCGCTCGGGTCGACCGCGCCGGACCACCATCCCGCTGATCCCCTGCGCCGGCTATCCGATCGGCAATGACGACGGCGTGCTGGTCTGCGGCCGCGTGCGTGGCGATGACCGGCCGGGCGGCGGACCGGGCGGCCCTGGTGGTCCCGGCGGCCCTGGCGGCGGTTGGGGCGGCGGCCCTGGCGGACCGGGCGGCGGCGGCCGGGCTTCGATCACCGTCTATGAGGCGGCGGACTATCGCGGCCGTTCGCAGACGTTCACCGGCGAAGTCGCCAACCTGGCGCCGACGCCGTTCAACGACGTCATCAGCTCATTCCAGGTGCGCGGTTCCTGGCAACTGTGCTCCGACGCCAACTTCCGCGGCCGCTGCGTCGTCTACGACCGGAACATCCGCGATCTGGGCGTCGAGCGGTTCAACGACCAGATCTCGTCGATGCGACCGGCCTACTAGCTAGACCGTCAGCACCACCTTCCCCACCACCGTACCGGCCTCCAGGGCCGCGTGCGCGGCGGCGGCTTCGGCCAGGGGGAAGGCGCGGTCGATGCGGGGCCTGAAGAGGCCCTCCTCGATCCAGGGCCAGACGACGCGCCTCACCTCGGCGGTGAGGCGCGCCTTCTCGTCGGCGCTGCGTGGGCGCAGGGTCGAGCCGGTGACGGTGGCGCGTTTGCGCATCAGGGCCATGACGGGAAGGTTCACGGCGTCGCCGCCCTGGGCCGCGATGTAGACGATGCGGCCACCGGTGTTCAGGGCCGCGAGGTTGGCGTCGAAATAGGGCGCCCCGACCATGTCCAGCACCACATCAACGCCGCCGAACGCGGTGGCCGCGGCCCCGAAGTCTTCGGCCGAGGCGTCGATGGCGAGATCGGCCCCGAGGCGGCGGGCGGCCTCGGCCTTGTCGGCGCCCCGGGCGGTGGCGATCACCCGCGCGCCGGCGGCCTTGGCCATCTGTATCGCCGTTGTCCCGATGCCGGACGTCGCGCCATGGACCATCAGGGTCTCGCCGGCCGCCAGGCGACCGCCTTCGAAGACGTTGGCGTAGACGGTGAACACCGTCTCCGGCAGGGCGGCGGCTTCGGCGAAGTCGAGGCCGGCGGGGATGGGCAGGCAGTGGCGGGCGTCGACCGCCGCATACTCCGCATAGCCGCCGCCGCCGAGCAGGGCGCAGACGCGGTCGCCCACCGACCATTCGCCGGCTGCGCGCACGACCTCGCCGGCGACCTCAAGGCCGATGGTGTCCGGCGCGCCCGGAGGCGGCGGATAGTGGCCTCGCCGCTGCAGGATGTCCGGCCGGTTCACCCCGGCGGCATGGACGCGGATCAGCACCTGGCCCTCGGCGGGTGTGGGAACCGGCGCCGACACCGGTTTCAGCGCTTCGGCCGGACCCTTGCCGCCTTCGACGGCGATCGCGGTCATCGATTGAGGTGTGGAGGGGGTGTGCATGGACGCCTCGCGGAACTTGCGCTGGCCGAGAGCTAGGCGTCAGATGACCGAAAGGGAAGGGACAGGGAGAGCGCCATGTCGGATGAACCGAGCGAGCCGCGGTCGTTCCGGGGCAAGGCCCTGCTCGACGCCTCTCGCGAAGATCTGGAACTCTACGGCGTCGGAGAGCTGGAAGAGCGCATCGAACTGCTGCAGGCCGAGATCGCGCGGTCCAAGGCGCAGATCGAGCGCAAGCGGGCCGGGCGGGCGGCGGCGGACGCGTTGTTCGGTCGTTAAGCCTACCTTTGTATTAAATCGTCACACTTTGGTCGGCCCTAGGGGCAGCGCCGGGTTGGCACGTGGGTTGCAGCCGAGCGTGGATGCGGGGTCCGTTTTTCCCGCGCCCGCGTCAAGCTTGGGGTGTTCGATGAGTGAATTCGCAGCGTCGGCGGCGCCGACAGGCGCCTGGCGTGCCGCGATCGTGCAGGATTTCGCACGATCGGAGCTGTTCGACCGCACCTTCCAGGAAGGCATGGAACTCGTCGAGGAGTGCGCCGGCTATCTGGATGGCCCGGGCCGCCAGGATTCCAAGCTGCTGTCGCGCAACGCCGCCCTGGCCTATGCCGCCGAAAGCATGCGCCTGACCACGCGCCTTATGCAGGTGGCCTCCTGGCTGCTGGTGCAGCGCGCGGTGCGCGAGGGCGACATGGCGGCCGCCGCGGCCTGCGACGAGCGCTATCGCATCGGCGTCGAGGCCGTGTCGGCCGAAGGCGGCGACCTGACCGAACTGCCGGGCGGCCTGCTCGAACTGCTCGATCGCTCGGAACGCCTCTATGAGCGCGTCCGCCACCTCGACAAACGCATGTATGTGCAGGCGGACGCCGACCCCGAGGCTCCCCACCCCGTGTTGTCCCAGTTCGACCGCCTCAACGCGGCGTGCGGCGCGCGGCTCTAGGAGCTAGACCGCGTCAATCCCGCAGGCGGCGGCGATCTCGGCGCGCAGCTCGGGAAGGCCCGTACCTTTTTCCGATGAGGTGAGCGCCACGCGCGGATAGGCGGCAGGGCGCTTGCGGATGGCTTCGACCGTCTTGGCCTGAACCTCGAGCGCTTCCGACGGCTTCAGCTTGTCGGCCTTGGTCAGCACGATCTGGTAGGAGACGGCGGCGACGTCGAAGGCGTCCAGCGCCTCCTTGTCCACGTCCTTCAGCCCGTGGCGGGCGTCGATCAGCAGATAGGCCCGCTTCAGGTTCGGCCGGCCGCGCAGATAGTCGCGGCCGAGGTTCTGGAAGCGCTTCACCTCGCCCTTGCCGGCGCGGGCGAAGCCGTAGCCGGGCAGGTCGACCAGCCGCAGCTTCTCGTCGAGCAGGAAGAAGTTCACCTCGCGGGTGCGGCCCGGCTCGTTGGAGGCGCGGGCCAGATACTTCTGGCCGACCAGACCGTTGATCAGGCTGGACTTGCCGACGTTGGAGCGGCCGGCGAAGGCCACCTCCGGCAGGTCGCCGGTCGGCAGACCGTCGATGCTGACCGCGCCCATCATGAAGGTGGCCGGCCGGGCGAACAGCACCCGGGCGGATTCCAGCTCTTCCTCGCTGAAGAGCGGATCGCTCATCACGTGGCGGCCTTCTTGCCGGTGAGGCGGGCGATGATGTTGTCGATCGGGTTGTCGACCTTCAGCCGGTGCATGATCACGTACTGCTGCAGGATCGAGAGCACGTTGTTCCACGTCCAGTAGATGATCAGGCCGACCGCGAAGGGGGCCATGATGAAGGTGAACATGATCGGCATCAGCTGGAAGATGCGCTGCTGCGTGGGGTCCGGCGCCGGCGGGTTCATGGCCGTGGTCAGCCACATCGACGCGCCGTAGAGGATCACCCACGGGCCAAGGTGCAGCGGGCCGTTGAGGAAGCTGCCCAGCAGCGGGATCGAGGCCGGGTCGTACGGGATGAGGCCGAACAGGTTCCAGATCGAGATCGGGTCGCGCGACGACAGATCCTGGATCCAGCCGAAGAACGGCGCGTGGCGCATTTCGATGGTGACGGTCAGCACCTTGTACAGCGAATAGAAGACCGGAATCTGGATCAGCAGCGGCAGGCAGCCCATGAACGGGTTGACCTTCTCGCGCTGGTACAGGGCCATGATCTCCTGCTGCTGCTTGGCCGGGTCGTCCTTGTATTTGGCGCGCAGCTCCTCCATCGGGCCGGAGAGCTTCTTCATCTTCGACATCGACTCGTAGCTCTTGTTCGCCAGCGGGAAGAACAGGAGCTTGACCGTCACGGTCAGCAGCAGAATGGCGACGCCGAAGTTGCCGACGTGCTGGAAGAAGAAGTCCAGCAACAGGAAGATCGGGCGGGTGAAGAACCAGAACATGCCCCAGTCGACGGCGTCGTCGAGGCGATCGACGCCCTGGGTCTTGGCGTAGTCCTTGAGCAGCGGAACGGTCTTGGCGCCGGCGAACAGGCGGGTGGTCTGGGTGACCGTCGCGCCCGGCGCGATCGGTTGGGTCGGACCCACGAAGTTGGTGTCGTAGACGTCGACGCCGCCGGCTTCGGTGACGCGGAATTGGGTTTTGACCTTTTCACCGTTGGCCGGGATCAGGGCCGCCAGCCAGAACTTGTCGGTGATGCCGACCCAGCCGCCGGTGGAGTCGAAGGTCTTCGGCGTCGCCGCTTCCTTTTTCCACTCCTTGTACTTTTCCTGCTGCAGCTTGCCGTCGAACACCCCGATGGCGCCCTCGTGGACGATCTGGGTCTTGCCGAGGTCGGCCGGGATGCCCTGGCGCTGCACCGAGGCATAGGGCGCGAGCGTGACGGCCTGGCCGCCCGCGTTGCGCACCTGGTCGGTGACCGTGAACATGAACTTGTCGTCCACGGCGATATTGCGCGTGAACACCAGGCCCTGGCCGTTGTCGTAGGTGAGGGTGATCGGCCGGTTCGGCGCCAGGGTGGCGCCCTGCGACAGGGTCCAGACCGTCTGCGGGCCGGGCAGGCCGGGCACATTGGCGCCGGCCCAGCCGAAGTCAGCGAACCAGGCGTGCTCGGCGCCCTCGGGGCGCAGCAGCTCGACCGGCGGCGACTTGGGATCGACGGTCAGGCGGTAGCGGTTCATGAACAGGTCGTCGATGCGCGCGCCGCGCAGCGAGATCGAACCGGTCAGCGAGGGCGTGGCCACCGGCACGCGCGGGCTGGCGGCGCGGGCCGCCTCGCGGGTCGGCTTCAGCGGGGCGATGGTGGTCGAGCCGCCGGCGATGGCCGGCGCCTGACCGGGCTGGGCCGTGCTGGCCGCCGCCGCCTGCTGGGCGCGCAGCTCCGCCTGCTTCCGCTTGGTCTGCGGCTCCAGGACGAACATCTGGTAGCCGATCAGGATGACCACCGCGCAGATGATGAACACGATCGTGTTGCGGTTGGATTCGTTGTTCATGAGCGGGGTCGTCTAACCGGCAGGAGGAACGGCTTCGGGAACGAAGCCAGGGGCCGCGAGATCGGCGGCGAGGCTTATCAGCGCGCTTTTCATATCGTCAAGCAGACGCGCCCAGGGACGCGTGGTCACACCACCGCGCGCGATGAACACATAGTCGCAGCCGGGGCGGGCATGAAGGGGCGCCATCTGGCGCGCGGCCTCGCGAAGACGGCGCTTGGCGCGGTTGCGCACGACTGAGCCGCCAATCTTCTTGGTGGCGGTGAAGCCGATATTGATCGTGGGATCGCCGTCGCGGCGGGCGCGGCCCTGGGCCAGGACGGCGCCGCGCGCATAGGCATGCGCTTTGGCGGCCGCGAGAAACTGCGGCCTGACGCGCATGCGTTCGATGTTAGGCGTGTCCGGCGCCATCGCTGATGATCGGCGCCGGCGGAAAAGCGCGGGCCTTTAGGCCGACAGGCGCTTGCGGCCCTTGGCGCGGCGGCGGGCGATGACCTTCGCGCCGTTCTTGGTGGCCATACGGGCGCGCCAACCGTGGCGGCGTGCACGCACGAGACGCGAGGGTTGGAAAGTGCGCTTCACGGCTAGGCTCCGACATTCTGGGACTCGCTCCCCCGAAGCAGGGGCGCGAAATCGAGGCGCGGTGGATAGGGGAGAAGGCTCGGCCTGTCAACGCCTAGCTGCCGTTCAGCGCCTGTCGGGTTCGGCGGCCAGGTCGGCGATCTCGCGCACGGCGGCCTCGGCGACGGGAACCGCCCCGGCGAACATCGCAAAGCCGTGGGCAAGGTTGTCATAGCAGCGGAAAGTGACGGGAACGCCGGCGTCTATCAGGCGGCGCGCGTAGGCCAGCGGCTGATCGCCCGTCGGATCGAAGCCGGCCTGGACGATCAGGGCGGGGGCGAGGCCGGACAGATCTTCCGCCCTCAGCGGTGAGCAGCGCGGATCGGCCGGGTTGGCCTCGGGCCCCAGGTACTGGGCGACAAAGGCGGCGACGTCGGCCTTCGAGAGCGGCCAGGCGTCGGCGTAGGTGGCCATGGCGGCGCCCTCGCCGCCCATGTCGAGCAGAGGATAGATCAGCAACTGGCGGGCCGGCTGAGCCTCGCCCGCCGCCTTGAGGGCCAGGCATGCGGCCGCCGCGAAGCCGCCGCCGAGCGACTCGCCGCCGACCGCGATGTCGGAGGCGGCGTAGCGGTGCAGGTTGTCGCGCGCCCAGCGGACAGCGGCCATGAAGTCGTCGAAGCTGGCTGGGAAACGGTGCTCCGGCGCCAGGCGATAGTCGACCGACAGCACCGGCCCGCGCGTGGTCGCGGCGAGGCGAGCGCAGAGCGCGTCGGAAGTATCCAGCGCGCCTGCGACGCCGTCCATATGGGCGAAGACCAGCAGCGGCGCGGCCGGGTCCGGCGAGGCCGGGCGATAGAGGCGCAGGGGCAGGAGGCCGCCGGGGCCTTCGATCTCAAGAGCCTCCAGCGACACCGACGGCGGCGCCGGCGCGGCGAGGATCCCCTGCTGTTCGCGGCTGTAGAGGCGCGCTTCCTCCGGCGGCATGGCGCGGGTCGGGCGGGCGCGGGAGGCGGCGGCGAGGTACTGCAGGCGCGGTTCAAGAGTGCGGCCGCCGCGCCAGACGGGACGGCCGCCGCTGATCGCCCGCAGGATTGGGGTCGGCAGCGACAGCAGGGCCTTCAGGCCGATCTTGCGCAGGTCGAGGGGCAAAGCGGAGCCAGGTTAGCGGGTTCTAGCCGGTGGGGCGATCACAGCGGGCCGCGCACTGCCCGAAGCCGCCGGAGCAGTCCTCGGTTGCGTCGCCGGCGGCGAGGCAGAAGTAGTAGCTCTGGGCGCAGGCCGTGCGGCAGAGCGGAGGCTCGCGGGTCGGCAGCATCGACATCAGCGGCGTCGGCGCGGCCGGCGGTGGGGGCAGGGGTTGCACGACGGCGACCCGCGCCGAGCGTTCGGCGGTGGTTTCCCTGGGTGTTTGAGCTTCGAGCGTGCGGGCGCCGCGCAAGGCTGGGCCGGACGCAGCAGGCGCCTTCGCAGCAGGCGCGCTGGTCTGGGCGCCGGCGGATCCGGCGACCAGGGCGACGATCAGCGAGAGGGCAAGCCACGGACGCATGGCCCCAGCCTCGCGTGCGGGCGTTAAGGCCGCGTTAACCCTGTTTTCCCACCGCCTGCATGAAGGCCTGGGCGGCGTGCGGCGCGCGCACCTTGCCCTCGTGGATGAAGTAGACGAAGGCGTCACGGTCCGCCTTGGCGGCCTTGTGGCCGGGGTCGGCCTTTTGCGGGCCGTCCGGCTCGCCGCCGTTCGCGAAGGTCTCGAACTGCTCGGCGAAGGCTTTCAGCTGCTTGGGCGGGTAGGCGGTCGGCACGTCGTCCGAGCCGGTTTGGAGACGCGCGTAGATGAAGTCGGCGGTGACGTCGGCGATCTCCGGATACTTCTCGTGCACCGCCCAGCAGACGGCCACGCCGTGCTTGCGCAGCAGGGCGGCGAAGGCAGGGGTGACGAAGCTGTCGTGGCGCACCTCGACCACGTGGCGCGCGGCATGGTCGCCGATCCGCTTGGGCAGCAGGTTCAGGAAGCCCTCGAAATCGGCCTCATCAAACTTCTTGGTGTTGGCGAACTGCCAGAGGATCGGCCCGAGCTTCGGCCCCAGTTCCGTCAGGCCCTGGCCCAGGAATTTGGCGACGGACTCGCCGGCCTCAGCCAGCACCCGGCGGTTGGTGGCGAAGCGCGAGGCCTTCACCGAGAAGACGAAATCGTCGGGCGTCTCGTCGCGCCACTTCTTCCAGGTGTCCGGCTTGAAGGCCGAATAGTAGGTGCCGTTGATCTCAATGGTGGGGATCTGCCGGCTCATATAGGCCAGCTCGTCCTTCTGCTTGACGGTGTCGGGATAGAAGACGCCCCGCCAGGGCTCAAACGTCCAGCCGCCGCAGCCGGCGAGGATGGTTCCGGTCATCTCAACTCTCCGCTCCGGCCGCCAAGCGCAGCCGCCATTCAGGCGAGCCATAGCCGCAGATCACGACAACTTCGGTCGTGTCCGACGCCGCTAAACTCGAACCGCCGGGCTCAGCGCCCGGCGGCCAAAGGCCTCAGGTCTAACCGACCTTGCAGTTGAAGGGCTCGGCGCCCGCGGCCAGCTTGATGCCAGCCAGAATATGGTCCTGCATCTGCTTGTCGGCCCAGGAGGCCTTGGGGTGGCCGAGGCCGGTGTAGACCGCGCGGCCGCCGTCGTAGTCGTGGCACCAGACGATCGGGTGATCGCCCATCTTGCCGCCGGCGGGGTTGTAGGTGCTCTCGTCGACGCTGGCGATCACGTGCACCTTCGGGCGCGGGTTCTCCAGGAAGCCGTACCACTCGTCCGAACGGGTGACTTCCGGACCCCAGCCGGCCACCATCGGCGAGCTCTGATCCTCGATCTTCATCTTGGCCGGCTCCCACGAGGTGGTCTTGATGCCGGGCATGGCGGCGGTGGCGTCGGCGTCGGCAGGAGCGTCAGCCAGTTTGCCGCCAACAACCGCGACGTTCGGCGGTAGGTTGGCCAACGGGCCGGTCAGCGGCTGGTCGGTAAAGATCTTCGCCAGGGTGTGGCCCTTGAAGGCGCCGCCGACCAGGTCGCGATACCAAGGCCAGCTTTCCTTCACCGTGCCCATGTCGGCCGCAGCGTGGATGCCGAGATAGCCGCCGCCGGCCTTGATGTAGTTCTCGAAGGCCGTGCGTTGGGCCGCGTCGGGCAGCACGTCGCCCGTGGTGCTCAGGAAGACGACGGCCTTGTACTTGCCGAGGTTTTCAGCGGTGAAGGCGGCCGGGTCGGCCGTGTCGTCGACGGTGAAGCCGTTGGCCGCGCCCAGGGCCTTGATGGCCGCGACGCCGTCCACGATCGAGGGGTGCACGAAGCCCTTGGTGGCGTGGAAGACCAGCACCGAGCCGATCGGCTTGGCGGCTTCGGCTGCGGGGGCTTTCTCCGCGGGCTTGCTGCAGGATGCGGCGGCGACGGCCAGCGCCGCAACAGCGACGGCGGCCAGGATCGGCGACTTCTTCATCTGGTTTTCCTCCGGTTTTTGTTTTTGGGTCGAAGTTATTTGCGGTCCGCGGCGGTGGCGTCGGTCTACTTCCGATCCGTCGCTGACGCGTCGCGGGCAGCCTTGAACTCGCTGCCGTCCTTCCAGCCGGGCCACTCACGGGAGTCGGCCAGCTCGCGACCGAGATCGTAGGTCATGTCCATGATCTGGATCTCGCCGCTGAGGTCGAGGTCCGCACGCCATTCGTCGGACGGCTGGTGGTAGTTGTTGGCGTCGAACGCGTCTTTCCACTTCTTGCCGGCCTCGACGCCGCCGTTGACCAGGTCCTCGCCGGATTCCAGCGAGATGGCCGGCACGCCGCGCTTGGCGAGCGGGAAATGGTCCGAGCGATAGAACAGGCCGGCTTCCGGCCGGGCGTCCGGCGCGAACCCCAGGTTATGGCGCTTGCCGGCCTCGATCAGGTCGTCCTGCAAGGTCGAGCCGCTGTCGCCCGAGACGCTGAAGTTCTTCATCGGCCCGGCGGCGGCGAACATGTCGAGGTTGAACGCGGCCACCGTCTTGGACAGCGGGTAGAGCGGGTTGGAGGCGTAGTACTCGGTGCCGAGCAGCCCACGCTCCTCGGCGGTCACCGCCAGGAACAGCAGGGAGCGCTCGGTGCGCGGGGCGGCGGCGAAGGCGCGGCCCATCTCGATGATGGCGGCGATGCCCGAGGCGTTGTCGAGGGCGCCGTTGTAGATCGTGTCGCCCTTGGCGTCGGCGGGCCCCACGCCCAGGTGATCCCAGTGGCCCGAATAGACCACGAACTCGTCGGGGTGCTTCGTGCCTGGCAACATGCCGGCGATGTTCTTCGAGACGATCTTGGTCGCGTCGACATCGTAGGTCGCCGAGAAGCTGACGCCGTTCAAGGCGATCGGCTTGAAGGCCTTGGTGCGGGCCTGGGCCTTGGCGGCCTCGAAATCGAGCCCGGCCTTCTTGAACAGGTCGACGGTCAGGTCGCGATGGATCCAGCCCTCGACCGGCGCGTGGCTGGCCTTCGGATCCTTGCGGATGATGTCGAAGATGTCCTCGGTGTTGGAGCCCTTCACCGTCGCCCAGCCGTAGGAGGCCGGGGCGGTCTCGTGGATCACCAGGAAGCCGACGGCGCCCTGGCGGGCGGCTTCCTCGAACTTGTAGGTCCAGCGACCGTAGTAGGTCATGGCCTTGCCGCCGAAGTCGCCTTCCCCGCCTTCGAAGTCGGGGTCATTGACCAGCACCAGGGCGATCTTGCCCTTCAGGTCGACACCCTTGAAGTCGTCCCAGCCGCGCTCGGGCGCCTTAACGCCGTAGCCGACGAAGACCACCGGGGCGCCGGCCACCGAGACGTGGGTCTCGCCGGTGGCGCTGGCGCGCAGGGCGATCTGCTCGCCTTGGGTCAGATTGGTGGTCTGGCCGCCGGCGGTGAAGCTCGACTTCACCGGGCCCTTGAACACGAAGCGGGCCAGGGGGACGTCCTGCGTCCAGGCGCGCTGGCCGTCCGGCTGCAGATCACCGCCCGGCTGCAGGCCGGCGGCCTTCATCTGGCCGACGATGTAGTCGACGGTCTTGGTCTCGCCCTCGGTGGCCGGGGCGCGGCCCTGGAATTCGTCGGAGGCGAGGACCTTCACATGCTCGGAAATGCGGGCAGCGTCGAACTTCGGCGCCTCGACTTTCTGCGCTTTCGGGGCGCAGGCGGCGAGCGATGCGGCGATCAGGGCGCCGGCGAGCAGGGAGGGCTTCAGCAAGACGGTTATCCAGACGACGTATTTTACCGCCCGGACCGTAGACCCGCTTAAGCGTCGCCCGCAAGGATGCGCGCGAACACCGCCGGATCGACGTTGCCGCCCGACAGCACCACGGCGACGGGGCCGTCAGCGACCGGGATCTTGCCCGCCAGCAGCGCCGCCAGGCCGGCCGCGCCGCCGGGCTCGACCACCAGCTTGAGCGTGTTGAAGGCCGCGCGCACGGCCTCCTCGACCTCGGCGTCGGTGACTACCGCGACCCCGGCGAGGCGCTCGCGGATCACCGGCACGGTAAGCTTGCCGAGGGTCGGCGGCTGCAGGGCGTCGCAGATCGACCGGGCGCCCGGCTCGTTGGCCTGGGGCGCGCCGGTCTGCAGGGTGCGGGCGATGTCGTCGAAGCCCTTGGGCTCCACGCCCCAAACCTTGGTCGCCGGGTTCACGCCTTGCACGGCGATAGCGACGCCGCTGACCAGGCCGCCGCCGCCCAGCGGTGTGACGACCGTCGTCGGCGTCGCGCCCAGGGCCGCCGCCTGGCGCATCAGCTCCAGCCCGAGCGTGCCCTGACCGGCCATGATGTCCGGATCGTCGTAGGGCGGCACGGTGATGGCGCCGCGCTCGGCCGAGATGCGGCGGGCGATGGCCTCGCGATCCTCGGTGTAGCGGTCGTAAGTGATGACCTCGGCGCCGTAGCCGCGCGTGGCGGCGATCTTGGCGGCGGGCGCATCGGTCGGCATGACGATCACCGCCGGGGCGCCCAGCATGCGGGCGGCCAGGGCCACGCCCTGGGCATGGTTGCCGGAGGAGAAGGCGACGACGCCGCGGGTCTTCTCCTCGTCGCTCAGTTGCGAGATGCGGTTGTAGGCCCCGCGGAATTTGAAGGCCCCGACCCGCTGCAGGGTTTCGGGCTTGACCAGCAGGCGCGCGCCAATGCGCTCGCTCAGGGCCGGGCTCTCGATCAGCGGGGTTTCGACGGCGTGGCCGGCCAGTCGCGCGGCGGCGGCCTCAACATCTGTAAAGGTGACGGTCATCAGATCAGCTTAGAGCTTGCGGGGGCCTTCACCAACCGCGCGGATCACGGCAAAAACGCTGCGGGACCGGTGTGGGATAATCCTGCTGGAGGGGATATTCGGGCATGAAAAAAGCTTTGTTCGCTGCGGTGGCCTTGGCCGCTGCAAGCATTTCCGGCGCGGCGTCGGCCGGTGAAGTGTTCGTCGCCGCCTTGAAGCACGATGTCACCTTTATCGGCGATACGCTCGGGGTCGGCACCGCCGGTCGAGAAGGTGGGGTGGACCTGCAACTCGGCGTGCGCAGCGAGCGTATCGACGCCTTGAGCGCTATCGGCCGTCCGTCCGTCCACGCCCTCGTTTCGTTCAACACCGACGACACCAGCAACTTCGTCGCCGCCGGCTTCAACTGGCCGCTCGATATCGGCGGCGAAGGCGGCTTCTACATCCGTCCGGGCCTGGGCCTGGCCTACACCGATGGTGAGACGGACCTGCCGCCGGTCAATGCGCCGGGCATCAGCCAGGCTGAGGTTCAGCGCCGCCTGACGCTTTACAACACCCGCATCGATTTCGGCTCCAAGGTGCTGTTCGAGCCGGAGTTCTCGCTCGGCTATAAGCTGACCGGGGCCACCTCCGTCGAACTGACCTACATGCACCTGTCGAACGGCCAGATCTTCCACAAGGGCAAGAACCAGGGCCTCGACGACGTCGGCCTGCGGGTGAACGTCAAGTTCTGAGACCGAGAAATCGGTTCACGAAACGGCCGCTCTCCGCTAAGGGGGCGGCCGTCATTTTTTGCGGCGCCCGGTGAGGCGCGTTCCGGGATCGAGTCCTGTCGAAGGGCCCCGGGATCGATCCGGCAGGTGAGGAGGGCTACCCGATGGCCAACGTCACCGTGGTCGGCGCCCAGTGGGGCGACGAGGGCAAGGGCAAGATCGTCGACTGGCTGAGCAACCGCGCCGACGTGGTCGTGCGGTTCCAGGGCGGCCACAACGCCGGCCATACGCTGGTGGTCGGCAACACCGTCTACAAGCTCAGCCTGCTGCCGTTGGGCGTGGTGCAGGGCAAGCGCTCGATCATCGGCAACGGCGTGGTCGTCGACCCCTGGGCGCTGCTGGCCGAGATCGGCCGCATCGAGGCTCAGGGCCTGACCATCGATCCGGCGCTGCTGGGTCTTGCCGACAACGCCAGCCTGATCCTGCCGCTGCACCGCGATCTCGACCAGGCGCGCGAGGCCGCCGCCCTGAAGAAGATCGGCACCACCGGCCGCGGCATCGGACCGGCCTATGAGGACAAGGTCGGCCGTCGGGCGATCCGCGTGGCGGACCTGCTGGACTGGGGCGCGGTCGAGGCGAAGATCGAGCGCTTGCTGGCGCACCACGAGCCGCTGCGTCGCGGCCTTGGCCTGCCGGAATTCGACGGCGCCGGCCTGCTGGCCGAGCTGAAGGAAGTCGCCCCGAAGATCCTCCCCTACGCCGTGCCGGCGTGGCGCGAGCTCGACAGCTTCTCCAAGGCGGGCAAGCGCATCCTGTTCGAGGGCGCCCAGGGCGCCCTGCTCGACATCGACCACGGCACCTATCCCTACGTCACCTCCTCCAACACCGTCGCCGGCCAGTCCGCCGCCGGTTCGGGCATGGGCCCTCACGGGGCTGGCTATGTGCTGGGCATCGTCAAGGCGTACACCACGCGCGTCGGCGAAGGCCCGTTCCCGACCGAGCTGTTCGACGACGACGGCAAGCGCCTGGGCGAGCGCGGCCATGAGTTCGGCACCGTCACCGGCCGCCCGCGCCGCTGCGGCTGGTTCGACGCAGTGCTGGTGCGCCAGTCGCGCGCGATCAACGGCATCGCCGGCATCGCCCTGACCAAGCTCGACGTGCTCGACGGCTTCAAGACGCTGAAGATCTGCGTCGGCTACAAGGTCGGCGACAAGGTGCTGGACTACTTCCCGGCCGGCCTGCGCGACCAGCAGGCGGCGACGCCGATCTACGAAGAGATGGAAGGTTGGCAGGAAAGCACCGCGGGCGCCCGCAGCTTCCGCGACCTGCCGGCGGCGGCGGTGAAGTATGTGCGCCGCATCGAGGAACTGATCGAAGCGCCGGCCGCCCTGGTCTCGACCAGCCCCGAGCGGGACGACACCATCCTGATGCGCGATCCGTTCCAGGACTGATCGAGCGCCGGTCGCCGAGAACGCGATCTTTACCATCGGCGGTTAGGCATAGCCTCTGACTTCTCGGAGAATGCCTGGTGTTCGCCACCGCACCGCAGCTGCGCGCCAAGATCCTGCAGCGCATGCAACGGGTTCTGATCGTGGACAGTCAGACGGCCTCTGCCCGTCTGCTGAGCGATACACTGCGGGCGACGGGCCCCATGGACGTCGTCATCGCCGCCGACGTGCAGCGGGCCCTGGCCGCCACGCGGACGATGGAACCGCAGGTGATCTTCGTCGAGCACCCCAGCACGGGCGTCGACGGCTACGCTTTCACGCGTCAGCTCCGCCGCAGCGACAGCGATGCCCGCAAGGCGCCGGTGATCATGATCACGGCCGAGGCCACCGCCGCGGCGATCCTCTCGGCGCGGGACGCCGGGTTGCACGAGTTTCTGCGCAAGCCCTTCACCATCAAGGACGTCGAGCGCCGCATCGAGGCGGTGATCCTGCGTCCGCGCGACTGGATCGAAGGCGTCAACTACGTCGGCCCTGACCGCCGCCGCTTCAACTCGGCCGACTACGGCGGTCCGCGCAAGCGTCGCGGCGACGCTCGTCAGAACGACGCTCAGAACCAGCTGCAGCAGGCGCTGCAGATCGTTCGCGCCGCGGCCGTGGGCTATGAGGGTGATCCGAAGCAGGCCCGCCGCGCCATCGACGCGCAGCTTCTCGCCCTGAAGCCCCTGGTCGGCATCTATCCGGCCATGGCCGCGCCACTCGTGTCGCTGGAGTGCTGGGACCTCGAGTTTCCGGACGACAACGACCTGGCGCGCGACGAGCTGAAGCGCCGCGCCGACGCGATGATGCCCTTCATGCCGCCGGAGCAGGTGCGGGCGGCCTAGTTCCGCTACTGGGCGGCCTGGATCGCCTTATCGAGCTGCTCCGCCGTCGGCAGGCCCTCGAACGCCTTCTTGCCGTTGATGAAGAAGGTCGGCGTGCTGCCCACGCCGTCTTTGGCCGCCTGTTCGCTGCGGGCGTTGAGGGCGATCAGGCTCTGGTCGTTCGAGATGCAGCTGGTGAACTGCGCCTCGTTCATGCCGTTGGCCTTGGCGATCTCCAGAAGGCCGCCGCGCACGTCGCCCGATTGATAAATCGAGGACTGGGCGCGGAAGGTCTGCTCCAGGATCGGGAAGTACTTATCCTTGCCCGCGCACCGGGCCATCAGGAACCCAGCCGCCGCCAGCGACACCTCGTCGCCACCGCCGACCAGCACCTCGCGGAACACGTAGCGCGCCTTGCCTGTATCGACGTACTTGGCCTTGAAAGCGGGGAAGATCTCGTTGCTGAACTGGGCGCAGAACGGGCAGCCCACCGAGGCGTACTCGACCACGGTGATCTTGGCCTTGGGATCGCCGAGGCTCATCTCGCTGTCGTTGACCGCCGAGGCGGTTTTCTGCTGACAGGCGACAAGACCCAGGGCGGCGACCACCGCCAGGGCCGGAAGCGATCGGCGCAGCATGTCTGTATCTCCCCGAAGCAGAGTCAGGGCGACGTTCAGCGCGCCCCGTATGGCGGGCAGCAGACCACAGGGCCGGAGCTTGTCAATCGACGGTCAGGAACGGCCCGGAGCCGGGCTTTCGGGGATGAGGCTGTGCGCCAGAGTGGCGAGCGCCGGGCGCCGGCTGCGCAGCGTCGACGCCGCATGGCCGTGCGTGGCGGGAAGGCACAGGCTCATGAACGCCGCCCCGATCACCACCAACGGCAGGCCCGCCACCAGCGCGGCGCGCATGTCCTTGCGCTGATTGGCCTCGATGATCGCCGTGGCGTTCGCCGACAGTGTTTCGTACTCGCGCATGCGTCCGTCTCCGTGCTGCGTCGGGACGATGGATTGCAAGTTCGGCGCCTAACGTTCGCTAATGCGACGCGTCAGGCGGCGTCAGCCGAGACCGTGCCTCCGGCGAGGCCGTTCTCGAACTCGAGGAAGATATCCATCAGTTCCTCGACGTTCGCTGCAGGGCTGCGGGGGCCGAAGCGGTAGTTCCAGAAGCTGACGATATGCTGCAGGGCGCCGAGTTCCTCACCCAGGCGGTTGAACATCCTCGGGGCGTTTAGCAGGAAGTCGCGGAAGTCCGTCGGCCGACCCTTCTTCAGGTTGGTGTAGGCCTCGTCGTAGATCATCAGGGTGCGGCGCACGCTCTCGCAGGTCTTGGTGATCTCGGACTTCAGCACCCCGCGGCTGCGGATGAAGAACTCCTTGGCGGCGCTGTCCATCTGGCCGATCGGCTTGACGACCTGCACCTGCTCGCTGACCCGGAACACGTCCTTCATGATGCTCTCAAGCGACCACTTGTAGTAGAGGAAGCCTTTCCAGCAGAAGACACCCTCATGATACTGGTGCGGGGCCAGACGCAGGGTCTCGCGCAGGGCGTCGAGCTGCGAGCCCGAGGTTTCCGACAGGATCTTCGAGGCGAGAATCCGAACCGAATTCTGGTTGATGCCGACCATGTCGGCGCCGAGGCTCATGGTGACCAGCGGCGTGATCTCGGTCCGCACGAAGGTTTCCATGCGCTGCAGATCGCTGGGGCTGATCGCGAAGTAGCAGGGCGCCGGGTTGATCTGATTCCGACGCAGTTGCTCGCGCAGGAGGAAGGGGTCCAGCGACGGCAGCTTGTCGAGCAGACGCAGGGTGGCGATGTCCTGATGGTCCGGCGGCAGGGAGAAGATCTGCGACATCACCTGCTCGAAGCCGATCTGATCGACGAACACGTACTGGCCGCCGTACTTCAGCTCCGTGTGGGCGATGGGCAGAATGATCTTGGTGGAGAGGCGGCGGCTGCCGATGCCGAACACCTCGGTCTCGTTGCGCCGCAGACGGTGCTTGACCACGATGGACTTGTTCAGGGCCGCGTTCGAGAACAGCGGCTTCTCGGCCCATTCCGGATCATAGAATTTCGAGTTCTGATCGCCCGACTGACGCCAAATCTGCATCAGATTCAGAATCCGGGCCGTGGAGGCCGACTGGGTCAGGTTTTCGAGGCTGCGAACGGCGCGCGTCATGAAGGTCCCCCAAGACCTTCCGACCTAGCTGCGAAGCATTACCATTTACCTTATGGCCCGGACAATTTGTCGCAGACTCAGCGGTCTTCGTCGAAACGCGCCGACACCAGGGCCGCCAAGGCTTCGACCGCGGTCTCGGCTTCCGGCCCCTCGGCCGAAATCTCCACCTGACAGCCGGGACCGGCGGCCAGCATCATCAGGCCCATGATCGATCGGGCGTCGACACGCGATCCGTCCTTGCTGACGGTCACCTCGGCGTCGAAGCCCGAGGCCAGCTTGACGAACTTGGCGGAGGCCCGGGCGTGCAGGCCGCGCTCGTTGCAGATGTCGACGGTGCGCGTCGCGCTCATTATTCCTCCCGGGACACGCCAAACATGGCTCGCCGGAGCGCCCGCGTCTACTTCTCGCCGGCGAGGACGTAGGAGGCGACGGAAATGTACTTGCGCCCGGCTTCCTGGGCGTGGGCCACGCAGGCCTGAAGCCCCTCGCGGCCGCGCACGCTGGCAAGCTTGATCAGCATAGGCAGGTTGAGGCCCGCGATCACCTCGGCGTGGGTCTGTTCCATCACCGAAATCGCCAGGTTGGACGGGGTGCCGCCGAACATGTCGGTCAGCAGGATGACGCCGTCGCCGGCGTTCACCTCTTCGCAGGCGGCGAGGATGTCGCGCCGGCGGCGCTCCATGTCGTCTTCCGGCCCGATGCAAATGGCCTTCACGCCGCGTTGCGGCCCGACCACGTGCTCCATCGCGAACACGAACTCCTCGGCCAGGCGACCGTGCGTCACGATCACAAGTCCGATCATCTAACCCAAGCCGCGTTCGTTTCGAGTTTGGAATTTTCGAGCATCGGGCCCGACTCTGGGCTTTCCCCAAGTCTCCGTGGCGTCACGACAATCTCCGTCATGTCATGAGCTTCAGGATGGCGCCGCCCCCACTGCGTACGGCGGGCCGGAGACTTACAGGGGTTCGCGGGCAAAGCAAGGGTTTTCCTGCCCGTGCTCACGGCGCAGTTAACTTGGCCGGGCCCTCTTCCAGGGCCAGAATCAGCTTGACGGAAGCAGAGGCCTCAAAGGCCGAAAGACGCAAAGCCGGGACCGTCCTGCCGAGGTAGATCGCCGATACCGGCTCGAGCGGAAAGCGCGGAACCTCCGCGGGCGGGACGAGGTCGATGACGAGCACCAGGCGTGCGGACGGCCGGTAGGGCAGGGTGACGATGCCGAGGCCACGGACCTCGATCCTGCCTGCGATGGTCGGGGGCGGGCTTGCTTCGATGACGCCGTCCCGCAGCGTGAGACAGACCTGATCGTCGGCGAGTAATTCGGCGCGCAGCGGATTGTGGGCCAGCGGCGGCGCGGCGATGCACCTCAGCGCCAGGTCCGACTTTCCCGATCCCGACGCGCCCCGGATCAGCGCCGCTTTTTCGCCGAGGGCAATCGCGGTGCCGTGGACCAGCTCAACTCGGTTCGCGGGCTGGTTCATGCTGACGATCCGATGCCATCCGGCGTGCGCCAACCAGCCCGGTGCGTGTAGACGCGACAAGCGCGGGCAGACGCACGACGAAGCGTGCCCCGCGGGGTGCTCCGGCTCCCGCGGTCGCGCGCCTGTTTGCGGCGGAGATCTCGCCGCCGTGGGCGCGGATGATCTCGCGCGATATGGAAAGACCGAGGCCGGAGTTCTTGCCGCGCACCGCCTCCGTGTCGGGACGGTCGGTGTAGAAGCGATCGAAGATGATCTCGACGCGATCCTCGGGGATGCCGGGTCCCTCGTCCTCTACCGCCAGCTCGACGATGCCTCCCGCGCGGCGCAGGTAAACCGTCACGGCGCGGCCTTCGGGCGAGAACGAGATGGCGTTGTCGACCAGATTGGTCAGCACCTGGCCGAGCCTGCCGGCGTGTCCGTTGACGAGGAAGGCGCCTTCGAAGGGGGCGACCGCGAT
>JAFKGN010000056.1:22403-41441 GCA_017307205.1 Caulobacterales bacterium | reverse complement strand
GCCCAGGCCGGCGTCCTCGACGACGGCGGCGGCCGCCTCGGCGATCTTCAGCGCGGCCGGGGCCACCGAGCCTTCGGTGAGCACCCCCGCCGTCTGCTCCGCCAGGGCGAAGGCTCCGGCCGGGGCGCGGAACGAAGCGCCGAACCAGATATGAGCGGCGTGATCGCAAAGCTCTCGCAGCGCCGCGCGCTCCAGGGCCGGCGACCAGGACGAGAGGTTGTAGAGCGCCTCGGATTCGAACAGCGCGTGCATCAGCCGCGCCTCGGTCTCACCTAGGCCACAGCGCGTCGCCGCCCGCCGCCAGAAGTCGCGCCACAGCTGCGTCCAGGCCGCCGCAGGCCCCACGCCCGGCGCCGTCGCCAGGGCTTCCTGATAGAGCAGCGCCAGCGAACGGCCGCTGGACGTCCACTCGACGATCACATGCTCCAGGGCCAGGGCCGCACCCGCCGGACCGGTCGGCAGGGCGGCGATGTCGCACTCCACCCGCTCCTGCCAACTGGCCGTGGCCTCGACGCCATGACCGAACGCCGCCGCGAACAAGTGTTCTATACCGCCGAAATTGTAGTTGATGGCGCTGGCCGCCGCCCCGGCCGCCGCCGCCACAGATCGCGCTGAGGTCGCAGCAGCCCCGCGAGTCGCGATCTGGTCGACCGCCGCCAGCATGAGTCGTTCCGTCATGACGCCGCTCTCAACACTGGCAGGGACTTAGCCGGGTTGCGGTGCTACATTGAGAAGCCTCGCGCAACGGATAATTCGCGGCGGCCAACCTAGAGCACAAGCGTAATGACGCCGCGTTGCGGATCGTCACGAACCCGCAACATAACATTCGTTCTAACGTCACCTGACATTCGTTCTAGCATCACGATCCAGGCCTAACGACCCCGCCAGCCGCCCGACGCGGCCCAGGGGATAATCATGAACACCTTTCTGAAGCCGGCGGCCCTCCGGGCCGCCCTGCTGACCGGCGCGGCCATGCTCGCCGTTGCGCCCGCCCTCGCCCATGCCGCCGACGCTGCTGACGCCGCCTCCGACGCGGCCGACAGCCTCGAAGAAGTCGTCGTCACCGCCCAGAAGCGCGCCACCAATCTGCAGGACACCCCGATCGCCATCTCGGTGCTCGGCCAGGAGGCCCTGGAGGCCCGCCACGTGCAGTCGCTGGCCGACCTCGGCGACGGCGCCATCCCGTCCCTGCGCGTCGCGCCCTTCTTCGCCCGCAGCTCGGCCCTGACGCTCGGCGTTCGCGGCATCGGCGCCTCGGGCGACGCCAACCAACCGGCCCGCGACCAGGCGGTCGGCGTCTACATCAACGGGGTCTACCTGGGCCGCGCCCAGGGCCTCGGCTCGGCGCTGTATGACCTTGAGCGCATCGAGGTGCTGAAGGGCCCGCAAGGCACCCTGTTCGGCCGCAACACCATGGGCGGCGCCATCAGCATCGTCACCCGCCGCCCCAGCGGCGAGTTCAAGATGAACGCCCTGGCCGGCGTTGGAAACTTCGGCAGTTACCGCGCCGAGGCCCACGCCGACCTGCCGGAGATCAACGGCCTGTCGCTGACGCTGGACGGCGTGATCAGCAAGCGCGACGGCACGGTGTCGAACCCCGCCGCCGGCCAGCCGGGCTTCAACAGCTACGACAAGCACGGCTTCCAGATCGAAGCCCTGTACCAGCCGACCGACGCCTTCACGGTCGACTACGCCTACGACAACTCCTACGACGCCACGACGCCCTATCTGGTGCAGCTGCTGAAGCCCGGCGCCCTGCCCCTGGCGCCGATCAACCCGCCCCAGCCGGATCGCGCCGAGACCGCCCGCATCGGCGTGCCGCTGCGCCTCAGCGAGGGCAAGACCTCGGGCCACCGCCTGAACCTGGAATGGCAGGCCAACGACTGGCTGCAGGTCAAGTCGATCACCGCCTACCGCGACCTCGACCAGACCCAGTACGACAACGGCTCGGTCGCCCTGTCGGTCTACGCCCCGAACGGCGCCTTCGCCCGCTACTCGGTGGCCAACGTCTACCAGCACCAGTTCAGCCAGGAGCTGCAGCTGATCGGCGACCTGGATCAGGTGCAGTTCGCCGCCGGCGCCTTCTATTACGACGAGCACGTGCGCGATAACGCCCAGACGCCGAACTCCCTGCGCTGGAATGCCGACGGCACGGCCTACAGCCAGATCCCGCTCGACTTCGCCACTGTGCCCTTCGACCGGGCCAGCCACGCGGAGACCAAGAGCTACGGCGTGTTCGGCCAGGCGACCTGGACCCCGGCCTCGATCACCGCCCTGCACCTGACGGCCGGCGGCCGCTTCACCCACGACGAGCGCACCGGCCACCTCGACACCGTCAACGGCGCCCTGCCGAGCTATGTGAACAGCGCCGGCCAAACTATCGTCGGCATCATCCCGCTCGACGCCGCCTGGGATCACTTCGACCCGATGGTCGACGTGGCCTACGACCTCAGCGACGACGTCAACGTCTACGCCAAGTGGAGCACGGGCTATAAGGCCGGCGGCGCCAACTCGCGCTCACTGACCTACCGCGCCTTCGATCCGGAAACGGTGTCGATGTACGAACTCGGCGCCAAGAGCGAGTTCTGGGAGCGTCGCGCCCGCCTGAACGTCGCGGCCTACTACGGCGACATCAAGGACATCCAGGTCGACTTCAACGCCATCATCCCGGGCAACAACCGCGGCACCCTGGAGACCACCAACGCCGCCAGCGGCAAGACCAAGGGCTTCGAGGCCGACTTCCAGATCGCGCCGGTCGACGGCCTGACCCTGGGGCTGAACTACGCCTACACCAAGGTGACCTACTCGAAGGCCTTCAACCCCTTCACCGGCGCCCAGTCGACGGTGAACCCGCTCTACACGCCCCAGAACGCGGTCAGCGGCACCTTCGACTACTCGCACCCCTTCTTCGGGGCGACGCTGAAGACCCACCTCGACGCCAACTGGGCCGAGGCGCAATTCACCTCGACCAGCGATCCGACCAAGAGCGACGAGTCGTTCATCGTCAACGGCCGCCTGGCCCTCGTGGACCTGCCGGCCAGCGAAGGCGCCAGCCTCGAGGTCGCCCTGTGGGCGCGCAACCTGCTGGACGAGAGCTACGTGTTCCTGCGGAACACCAACGCCTCGCTCGGGACCTACGGCATCTACAACGAGCCGCGCACCTACGGCCTCGAAGCCCGCGTCCGCTTCTGATCCCCCACAACCCAAACCTCAGGAGCGACCTCATGGATCGCCGCGTCTTCCTTACCGCCATCGGCGGCGCCCTCGCCTTCGACACCGCCGCCTTCGCCGCGGCGCCCGTCGAGGCCGCGGCGGCCCGCACCTCGCCCGACAAGGTCAAGATCGACTGGAAGGGCGGAACCGGTCCGGCGACGATTTTCGTCGCCAGCAACGCCTACGCCTCAACGCGCGCTCTGCGCCGCGTGGGCGCCGCCCCGCGCGCCGGATCGGTGGAAATCCCCGCCACCGCGGCCCCGCGGCCCTACTTTCTGGTCCAGACCCGCGGCGGCGATGTCTGGACCGCCGAACGCCTGCTGCCCCTGCAGGGCGGCCGCAACTTCCGCGACCTGGGCGGCTATCGTTCGGCCGACGGCCGCCAGGTTCGCTGGGGCCGGCTCTATCGCTCGGGCGTGATGAGCGGCCTGACCGATGGCGACCGCGCCTATCTGTCGGCCCTCGGGATCAACACCATCTGCGATCTGCGCAATCCCGATGAGCGCCGCCAGGACCCCAGCGCCCTGCTGAAAAGCCCGGGCGTGAAGATCAACGCCTTCGACTACGACATGAGCTCCAGCCTCGCCGAGATGGCCCGCGCCCAGACCCGCGACCAGGCCATCGCCGGCTTCGCCGCCAGCTACATGAACTTCATCGAGACCCTGACCCCGCACTACACTGACATGTTCGGCCATCTGGTGCGCGGCGAGGTTCCGCTGGCCGTCAACTGCTCGGCCGGCAAGGACCGCACGGGCGTCGCCTCGGCCCTGATCCTCTCGGTGCTCGGCGTACCGCGCGACACCATCGTCGCCGACTACGCCCTAACCCAGGTCTACACGCCGCCGGCCAACTACACTTCGGCGATCGCCAACGGCCAATCGTCGCCGGGCCTGACGCCGCAGATGGCCGAGGCTCTGCGTCGCCTGCCGCCGGAGGTGCTGGGCGTGCTGATGGGCTCGCCGCCCGAGGTCATGCGCCAGACCCTGGCCCAGATCGACGCCAAGTACGGCGGCCCGGTCGAACTGGCCAAGGCAAAGTTCGGCCTGACCGACGGCAAGATCGCCCAGATCCGCAGCCTGTATCTGGTCTAGTCCGCAACCAATTCCTCGACCGCCGCGATCAGGCGGTCGAGGTCCTGCGGCCGCGACAGCCGATGGTCGCCGTCAGCGATCAGATGAAACACCGCATCGCGGCTGTTCAGGCCGTTGAACAGCTCCAGCGCATGGCCCCAGGGGACATCGGGATCGTCCCGCCCCTGCAGCACCCGCACCGGCGCCTCGATCGGCACGGGGCCCGGCAGAATCGACCAGCGGGCGCCGTCCTCCAGCAGCTTGCGCGTAATCGGATAGGGCCCGTCGCCATAGGCCGAGGGCCGCAGCCAGAGGCCGGTCTCGGCGATATCGGCCCGCGCCTCGTCGCTGAGCCCCGGGATCATCAGCCGCTCGGTCATGTCCGCCGCCGGGGCGATCAGCACCAGCCCCGCCAGCCGCTCGGCCCGCACCGCCGCCACGAGGCAGGCCAGCCAGCCGCCCATCGACGAGCCGATCAGCACCAGCGGCCCCTCGGTCAGCTGGTCGAGCACGGCCAGGGAGTCGCCGCGCCAGCGGGTGATCGTCGCCTCGCCGAAGTCGCCGTCCGACTCGCCGTGCGCGAAGTAGTCGAACCGCAGGAAGGCCCGCCCGGTCGTGGCCGCCCAGTCGGCCAGGGCCTGGGCCTTGGTCCCGCCCATGTCGGAACGGAATCCGCCCATCCACACTACGGTAGGGCCGCGCCCCTCCAGTTTGCGCCAGGCGATGGCGGCGCCGTCGACGTCGAGTTTTCCGCTGATTTCCGTCATGCCCGACCTCTATTCCCCCCTCGCCCGTCCGCCAATCGCCGCCGATGTCGGGTTCCCGACAGGATGGGGGTTTACCTGCCGCGCCATGAGACTATGCAAGTCCTCGTGACCTCCCTCCCGGCCGATTTCACCCTGCTGCAGGTGACCCCGGAACTTGAGACCGGCGGCGCCGAACAGACCACCCTCGATGTCGCGCACGCGGTGATCGCCGCCGGCGGGCGGGCGTTGGTGGCGGCGCGCGGCGGCCGCATGGTCGCGCGCCTGGAGGCCGACGGCGGGCGCCTCGCCCAGATGCCGGTGCAGTCGAAGAATCCTCTGGTCATGCTCGGCAACGCCGCGCGCCTGACCGACCTGATCCGCAAGGAAGGCGTCGACCTCGTCCACGCCCGCAGCCGGGCGCCGGCGTTCAGCGCCCTGTGGGCCGCCCAGGCCGCCAAGGTCCCGTTCATCGCCACCTACCACGGCGTCTACAACGCCAAGTCGGGCCTCAAGCGCTGGTACAATGCGGTGATGACCCGCGGCGATCTGGTGATCGCCAACTCCGAGTTCACCCGCGACCACGTCATCGCCGAGCACGGGATCGCCCCGGAGAAGGTGGTCGCCATTCCGCGCGGGATTGACCTGCGCCGCTTCGAGCCCGGCATGGTGGCGCCCGCCCGCGTCGAAGCCCTGCGCACGGCCTGGAACGTCGATCCGAGCGAGCGCCGGATGAAGGTGCTGCTGGCCGGCCGCCTGACGCGCTGGAAAGGCCAGGCCCTGCTGATCGAGGCCGCCGCCCGCCTGCAAATCGAAGGCCTGGGCGACAAGATCCTCTTCCTCCTGGCCGGCGACGACCAGGGCCGCACCGAGTATCGCGCCGAGCTGGAGGCCGCGATCCGCGCCGCCGGCCTGCAGGACACCGTTCGCCTCGTCGGTCATTGCGACGACATGCCGGCCGCATACCTGCTCGCCGACCTCGCCGTCGCTCCGTCTCTAGAGCCGGAAGCCTTCGGCCGCACGGCCGTCGAGCCTCAGGTCATGGGCCGGCCGGTGATCGCCGCCGCCCACGGCGCCACGCGCGAGACGGTCGTCCCCGGCGAGACCGGGTGGCTGGCCGCCCCGCGCGACGCCGAGGCCCTCGCCGAGGCCCTGAAGCAGGCCCTGAGCATCGGGGCCGCCGGCCGCGCGGCCATGGGCGAGGCCGCCCGCCTGCGCGCCAAGCGGCTCTACTCGGTCGACGCCATGTGCGAGGCCTACCTGGCGGTTTATGCACGGGTGCTCGAGGCGCGTCAGAAGGACGGCTCGAAGGCATGAGCCGCGAGATCAAGAAAGTCCTGGTCATCAAACTGGGCGCCCTGGGCGACTTCGTGCTCGCCCTGGCGGCGATGAAACGCATCCGCCAGGCCCACCCCAAGGCCAAGATCACCCTGCTGACCACGCCGCCCTTCGAGGCCCTTGCGAAGCAGAGCGGCTATTTCAACGACATCGAGACCGACGGCCGGCCGGCCCTGTTCTCGGAGTGGTTCCACATGATCCGGCGGCTGCGCCAGGCGCGCTACGACCGGGTCTACGATCTGCAGACCTCGCGCGGCTCCAGCCGCATCTTCCACGCCCTGCGTCCGTTCCCGCCACAGTGGTCCGGCATCGCCCGCGGCGCCGCGCTCAAGCAGCGCACACGCGGTCGCGAGCGGATGCACACCCTGGAGCGCCAGGCCGATCAGCTGCGCGTCGCGGGCATCTGGCCGGACGCCCCGACCAGCCCGGGCGAAGCCCCGCCTCCCGACCTTTCGTGGGTGCTGCGCAAGAACCCCGAGCCGCGCCCGGTGCCGGGCGCGCCGCCGCCCAAGCCCTACGCCCTGCTCGTGCCCGGCGGCTCGGCGCATCGGCTGGAAAAGCGCTGGCCTGTGGAGCACTTCACCGAGCTCGCCAGAATGCTGCGCGCCAAAGGCCTGGACGTCATCGTCATCGGCGGCCCGCAGGAGAGCGCGCTCGCCCGCGCCATTCAGAAGGCCGGCTCCGGCGTGCGGGACCTTACCGGCCGCACCGACTTCGCCCAGATCGCCGTGCTTGGCGCCCGGGCGGCGCTGGCCGTCGGCAACGACACCGGCCCGCTGCATCTGATCACGGCTGCCGGCGCCCCCACGGTCGCCCTGTTTTCCTCGGCCTCGGACCCAGCCCTCTGCGGTCCGCGCGGCCACGTCACCGTACTGCAGGCCCCCAACCTGGCCGAACTGCCCGTCGCCGAGGTGGCCAACGCCGCCATGGCCCTGTTGCCACGCCGTTGAACTATCTCTCTCTGGCCCACGCGGCGCCTTGATAGTGCGTTAGGCGTTGGTCATATAAAGCCGCTTAGTCACAGCCTCGGAGCCCGTCCTATTCGCCGACCTAACAATACGCCGCCCGTGAAAGATGGGCCGCGCATGAACGACGACATCCGCGTCCCGCGCGTCCTCCTCATCGATCAGAACGGTGAGAAGCAAGGCGTGATGCCGACTTCTGCTGCTCTCGAAGCGGCGCAGGAAGTCGGTCTCGACCTGGTGGAAATCGTTCCCAACGCCGATCCGCCCGTCTGCAAAATCCTGGACTACGGCAAGTTCAAGTTCCAGGAGCAGAAGAAGAAGAACGAGGCTCGGAAGCGTCAGAAGGTCGTCGAGATCAAGGAGATCAAGCTCCGTCCGAACATCGACACCCACGACTACGATGTGAAGGCGAAAGCCATGCATCGCTTCTTCGAGGAAGGCGACAAGGTGAAGGTCACCCTGCGATTCCGCGGTCGTGAAATGGCCCACCCGGAACTCGGCATGAAGCTGCTTCAGCAGGTGAAGGCCGACTTCGATCCGGTCGCCAAGGTGGAGTATGAGCCCCGCATGGAGGGCCGCCAGATGATCATGATCCTGGCGCCCCGCTAAGGGTTCGATCCCGACGGAACACGAAAAGGCCCCGGTCGCGAGACCGGGGCCTTTTTCCATGGGCGGTCGGCCAACACCCTTCCGCGAGACTGATCTGGGGTCGAAGTTTTCGATTTCAAGAATTGCCGAACGACGTTTTGTGATTAGCTTGCGCAACCCTCAGCGGCAGACGGGGGTCCCATGCACATCCTGGTTTCTTCGGTCGGCACGCGCGGCGACGTTCAGCCCGCGCTCGCCCTCGGCGTAGAATTCAAGACTCTCGGCCACGCGGTGCGCTTCTGCGTGCCGCCGAATTTCGTGGCGCAGGCGCAGGACCTCGGCTTCGAAGCGCGCCCCATCGGCGTCGAGATGCGCGCGCCGAAGCCCGGCGAGCCGCCGTCGCCGATTCCCGACCTCATCGCCGATCAGTTCGCCTCGGTCGCCGCTGCATCCGAGGGCTGCGACCTGCTGGTCGGGGCCGGGACGCATCAGTACGCCCTCCGCTCGGTCGCCGAGCTGCGCAGCGTCCCGTCCGTGATCGCCGCATACGCGCCGGTCTCCCTGCCCTCCCCCGAGCTGGCTCCGCCAGGCCCGCCGGTCGAAGACATCGACGCCGCCTGGGCACAGACCCGCGCCCAGTGGAATCAACGCGCGCTCGGGCGGGTCAACGCCAACCGCGAGCGGCTCGGCCTCGCCGCCGTCGAGGATGTGCTGGGCCACATCCTCGGCCATGAGCCCTGGCTCGCCGCCGATCCCGTCCTCGGCCCGGCCCCGGCCGCGCCCGGCATGAGCGTCGTCCAGACCGGCGCCTGGCTGCCGCGCGACACCAGTCCCCTGCCCGCCGAGGTCGAGGCGTTCCTCGAAAGCGGCGAGGCGCCAATCTACCTCGGCTTCGGCTCGATGCCGGCCGCCGCAGCGCTCGGCGCGGTGCTGATCGAGGCGGTCCGCGCCGCCGGCCGCCGCGCCATCCTCTCGCGCGGCTGGGCCGAGCTCGCCCTCGATGGGCCGGCCGACGACGTGCTGCCCGTCGGCGACGTCAACCACCAGGCCCTGTTCCCCCGCGTCGCCGCCGTCGTCCACCATGGCGGGGCGGGCACCACGACCACCGCCGCCCTGGCGGGCGCGCCGCAGGTGATCACCCCGATGTTCACCGACCAGTTCTACTGGGGCGACCGCATCGCGGCCCTCGGGGCCGGGGCGACCACGCCGTTCACCAGTCTCACGGCTGAAAGCCTCACCGAGGCCCTCAACCACGCGCTTACCCCCACGACGGCCGACGCCGCTCGCGCGCTCTCCGGCAAAGTCACGGCCGACGGCGCGGCCCAGGCCGCCCGTCTGCTCATCGAGCGTTTCGCCTAGCGCTGCATCTCCGCCATCCAGCCCCGCACCGTGGTCATGGTCCGGCGCTCCTGGTCAGCCTCCATGACGAACGGCGGCAGTACCCGCGCGCCGCGGGCATGCGACGCGACGACGGCAGGGGCGCTGCCGACGCCATATCCGCCGTGGGTGATGATCGGCCGGATGGTCTTTCCCGCCAGGTCGTGCGCCGCGAGAAAGCTGCGGATGATCGGCGGCGCGGTCTCGCCCCAGATCGGGAAGCACAGCAGCAGGGTCTGGTAGCCGGCGATGTCGGGAGCCGGCGCCTTGAGAGCGGGGCGGAAGCCGGCATCGCGCTCACGCGTCGCCAGCCGCACCTGTTCCTCGTAGTCCTCCGGATAGGGCTCCCTCGGCGCGATCTCGAACAGGTCAGCCTTCAGCTCGCGATGCAGTTGGCCGGCGATCACCCGGGTGTTTCCAGACCGCGAGAAGTAGGCGACCAGCGTGCCGGCGCCGGCCGTCTGCGCCGCGCAAGCCGACGCCGTCGCCGCCAGCACCAGGGCCGCGGGCCCGACCAGCGCCGCGCGTCGCGAGGGACCGCCTGCCCGCGCCATCAGCCGGCCTTGCGGGCGTTGGCGTCGACCCACTTGAGGATGATGTCGGCGATCCGGTCGCTGTTCCGGTCCTGCATCAGCATGTGGCTGTTGCCGCGAATGCCGAGGTCAGTGGTCTTGATCAGCTCGATCTTGCCGCCGGCCGCCTTGATCCGCGCCGCATAGGCCGCGCAGCCGTCGTAGCGGTTCTGCCAGGTGACCGAGTTCGGCCCCATGCCGGTGTCATTGGGCAGATGGTCGCCGAACAGGATCAGCGTCGGCACCTTGGCCAGGGTCGCGATCTGGGCGTCGGTATAGCTCGGGCGGCAGCCGCCCGGCTCGACGGCGACCAGCGCCCGCAGCCCGGACGCGTTGACCAGGGCGGTCTCCATCGGGAAGGCGCCTGACTGGGAATGGCCGAGCAGCACCGCGCCGTCGAGGTCGACCGCGAGGTCGGCCAGGTTCTTCAGCGTCGGGTTGGGTTGCGGCACGAGGGACGACAGATCGGGGATCGACTGCTTGGCCAGCTCACCGACCGCCTCGACCGGGAACTGCTCGTCCTGGAAGGCCTCGCCCGGCTTGGGGCCGAAACGGAAGTTGGTCCACACGCCGTACTGCTCGCCGAAGCGGAACGCCGCGCCCCGCGGGCCGCCCGGGCCGCCGACGCCCCCCGGCACGGCCGTCGGGTTCGCGGCGGGCTGGGCGGCGGCCGCCTCGCCCAGCAGGCGCCGATTGAGGGTGATGTGGTTGAAGCCCGATCGCGCTCGGCCGACCTGATCGATCACATAGGTCGGGTGGCCCTGGCGGGCCATGTATTCGAACCAGCCGGCGCGACCGTCCGGCGTGGTGTCGTAGCTCTTGCCGCTCAGCCCCGCGCCATGGACCAAAATGATCGGCAGCTTGGCGCGCCCGACGGGCTCCATGAACTCGACGTACATCTGGTTGATCGTGACGCGGTCGGCGACGCCGATGCCCAGCTCGGCCGCCGTCGCCTCGGCGGATTCACCGCCGACGTAGAAGCTGCCGCGCGCTTTCAGAGTCAGCGGCTTGGCGGGCGCCTGGATCGACTTGCGCGTCTGGGCGATGGCGGGTGCGGCGGCCACGCCGGCCAGGGCCAGGGCGGTGACGGCGGCGGTGAGGGTTCGGCTCATGTCTGCTCGCAAGGTCTTGTTCGGGGCCACACCAGGAGCGGTGATCTCGTGGAGAGAGTACCGCCGCGGCCATTGCGCGATTAGAAGGATAAATGCGCATCTTCCTGTGAGAGTTTTTCAACAATCGATTGCACCGAAGGCGGTCGCGGGCCGGCCAGAATTTCTGCGGCGGCGCTGAAATACGCATGCCGCACAGCACGTGCAGATGACGGCGGCGTCGAACCCCACTAGGTGAAGGTATGAGCTCCACGCCGCCCGCCCCCTCCGAAAGCAAAGGCCCGTCGGCGGCCCTCCTCACCCTGTTCGCGGTGGTGTTCGTCAACATGGCGGGCTTCGGCCTGATCGTGCCGATGCTGCCGTTCTTCGCGCGCTCGCTGAACGCCGAGCCGTGGGAGATCACCCTGATGTTCTCGGCCTTCTCCCTGGGCCAGTTCTTCGCCGAGCCGCTTTGGGGCCGCCTGTCCGATCGCATCGGCCGCAAGCCGGTGCTGCTGGCCACCATCAGCGCCAACGTTGTCGGCTACCTGCTGCTCGCCTTCTCGCCGAACATCTGGTTCGCGATCATCATTCGCCTGCTCACCGGCTTCGGGGCGGGCAACATCTCGACCATCCAGGGCTATGTCGCCGACGTCACCCCGCCGGCCCAGCGCGCCGGCCGCATGGGCCTGCTCGGCGCCGCCTTCGGCTTCGGCTTCATCGTCGGCCCCGGCATCGGCGGCCTGCTGGTGCGCGAGGAAATGGGCCGCATCGGCTTCCAGCTGCCGATCTTCGTCGCCTCGGCCCTATGCCTGATCGCCGCCCTCGGCGTGTTCTTCCTCGTCACCGAGAGCCGCGAGAAGGCCGCGCCCGGCGCGCCGCGCCCCGCCTTCCTCTCCGGTCTGAAGGACGCCCAGGCCAACCCTGTGATCAGCCGCGTGCTGCTGGTCACCTTGATCTACACGGCCGGGTTCGCCGGCATGGAGTCGACCTTCGCCCTCTGGGCCGAGCACCGCTTCGGCTGGCACGCCCGCGAGGTCGGCCTGTCATTCATGGTCATCGGTATCGTCTCCACCCTCACCCAGGGCCTGCTGGCCGCGCGGCTGGTGCGCCGGTTCGGCGAGCCGAAGCTGATGGTGTTCGGCGTCTCGGCCTTCGGCCTGTCGCTGCTGCTGCAGGTGCTGAACCCGATCGCCGCCCTCACGCCGGTGATCATGGCCCTCGGCGGCTTCGGCATGAGCCTGACCATGCCGAACATCTCGGCGATCATCTCGCGCTCCACCCCGCCCAACCAGCAGGGCGCCATGCTGGGCCTGAACATGGCCTCCGGCTCGCTGGCGCGGATCACCGGCCCCATCGTCGCCGGGGCGCTGTTCTCCGGTCTCGGGCCGAACATCCCGATGCTGGTGGGGGCGGGCCTCTGCGCCATGGCGGCTTGGGCGGCGTTTAACGCCGGCGTCGTCTATCGGCGGACTCACCCGCGCACCTGACGCAATCCTTGCCAAGGGCGCGGGTTTCCCGTAGGAACCCCGCCTTTCCCGAACCGCCGGGCCGAAAGGCATGCCTTGGCGGTTCTTCTGCTACCTATAGAGGACGGGGCGAAAGCTCCGACGCAAAATGCCCAAACTGAAGACCAAGTCTGGCGCCAAAAAGCGCTTTAAGATCACGGCGACCGGCAAGCTGAAGGCCGGCGTGGCCGGCAAGCGCCACCGCCTGATCAGCCACAACTCCAAGTACATCCGCCAAAACCGCGGTACGAAGGTGATGAGCGCGGCCGACGCCACGATCATCCGCAAGTACCTGCCGTACGGTCTGTAAGGGGAGCGCTGACACATGGCTCGCGTCAAACGGGGCGTCACCGCCCACGCCAAGCACAAGAAGGTTCTTGAACAGGCGAAAGGCTTCTACGGCCGCCGCAAGAACACCATCCGCACCGCCAAGGCCGCCGTCGACAAGGCCGGCCAGTATTCCTATCGCGACCGCAAGGTCCGCAAGCGTTCGTTCCGTTCGCTGTGGATCCAACGCATCAACGCCGCGGCCCGCCTGGAAGGCTTCACCTACTCGCAGTTCATCCACGGCCTCGACAAGTCGGGCATCGAGATCGACCGCAAGGTGCTGGCCGACATCGCCGGCGCCGATCCGGCGGCCTTTAAGGCCGTGGCCGACAAGGTTCGCGCCGCGCTCGCCTAATCTCGGCCTGCAAGCCAGATAGATCAGGCCCTCCGGTGCGAACCGGGGGGCTTTTTCTTTGCCCCGAATGCTCTAGACCACACCCCGTCATGACAGACCTCACCGCCCTCGAAGCCGACCTGATCGGCCAGATCGACGCCGCCGCCGACGTGGCCGCGCTCGAAGCGATCCGCGTCGCCGCCTTAGGCAAGTCCGGCTCGATCTCAGGCCTGCTGAAATCGCTGGGCGGCATGAGCCCCGACGAGCGCCGCGAGGTCGGCCCCAAGATCAACGGCCTGCGCGACGCCGTCGCCGCCGCCATCGCCGCCCGCAAGACGACGCTGGAGGACGCCGAGCTCGACAAGAAGCTGGCCGCCGAGGCGCTGGACCTCTCCCTGCCGGCCGTCCCGCGCCGCAAGGGCTCGGTGCATCCGACCATGCAGACCATGGACGAGATGGTCGCCATCTTCGCCGACATGGGCTTCGCCGTCGCCGAAGGCCCGGACATCGAGGACGACTTCCACAACTTCACCGCCCTGAACTTCCCCGAGAAGCACCCCGCGCGTGAGATGCACGACACCTTCTTCTTCAACCGCAAGGAAGACGGCGAGCGCATGCTGCTGCGCACCCACACCAGCCCCGTGCAGGTGCGGACGATGATGAGCCAGCAGCCGCCGATCCGGATCATCGCGCCCGGCCGCACCTACCGCTGCGACAGCGACGCGACGCACACGCCGATGTTCCACCAGGTCGAAGGCCTGGTGATCGACAAGGCCATCCACATGGGCCACCTGAAGTGGACCCTGGAGACCTTCCTGGCGCGGTTCTTCGAGACCGACAGCGTCACCACGCGCTTTCGGCCGCACCACTTTCCGTTCACCGAGCCGAGCGCGGAGACCGACGTGCAGTGCGACCGCTCGGGCGGCGAGCTGAAGATCGGCCAGGGCTCCGACTGGCTGGAGATCCTCGGCTGCGGGATGGTGCATCCCAACGTCTTGCGCGCCTGCGGCATCGACCCGACCGTCTACCAGGGCTTCGCCTTTGGCATGGGCGTCGATCGCCTGGCGATGCTGAAGTACGGCATGCCCGACCTGCGCGACATGTTCGCCGGCGACACCCGCTGGCTCTCCCACTACGGCTTCAGCGCCTTCGCGGCGCCGAGCCAAGCTGCCGGTCTCTCGTAATGAAGTTCACCCTTTCCTGGCTCAAGGATCACCTCGAGACCGAGGCCACCGTCGCCCAGGTGGCCGATGCCATGACCATGGCCGGCCTCGAGGTCGAGCACGTCTCCGACCCGGCCACCAAGCTCGCCGCCTTCACGGTCGCCAGGATCGTCGAGGCCGTGCAGCACCCCAACGCCGACCGCCTGCGGGTCTGCCAGGTCGACACCGTCGACGGCCGCAAGGAGATCGTCTGCGGCGCCCCCAACGCCCGCGTGGGCCTGACCACCATCTACGCCCCGATCGGCGCCTATGTGCCCGGCCTCGGCGTGACCCTGGTCGAGAAGCCGGTGCGCGGGGTCGTCTCCAACGGCATGCTGTGCTCGGCCTCCGAGCTGGAGCAGGCCGACGAGAGCGACGGCATCATGGAGCTGCCGGATAGCCTCAGCGTCGGAACGCCCGCCGCCGAGGCGCTGGGCCTGGAAGCCGTCATCGACTTCGAAGTCACCCCCAACCGCCCCGACTGGCTGGGCGTCGCCGGCATTGCCCGCGACCTGGCCGCCGCCGGTCTCGGGACGCTGAAGGACCAGGCGGTCGCTCCCGTCCCCGGCACGTTCGCCAACCCTATCGCCATCAAGGTCGACGGCGTCGCCTGCCACGCCTTCTCCGGCCGGCTGATCCGCGGCGTAAAGAACGGCCCGTCGCCCGCGTGGCTTCAGGGGCGCCTCAAGGCCATCGGCCTGCGCCCGATCAACGCCCTCGTCGATGTCACCAACCTGATCTCCTACGACCGCGCCCGGCCGCTGCACGTCTATGACGCCAAGCTGCTGGTCGGCGACGTCATCGAAGCCCGCCTCGGCCATCACAGCGAGCACGGCGACGAGCAGCTGATCGCGCTTGACGGCAAGACCTACGACCTGGCCCCCACCATGAGCGTCATCTCTGACGCCGCCGGCGAGCGTCCCATCGGCCTCGGCGGCGTGATGGGCGGCGCCTCGACCGGCTGCTCGGACGAGACGGTCGACGTCTTCGTCGAGAGCGCCTGGTTCGATCCCATCGTCACCGCCCAGACGGGCCGCGACACCGGCATCAATTCCGACGCCCAGTACCGCTTCGCGCGCGGCGTCGATCCGGGCTTCATGGTCGGCGGCCTGGAGCTGGCGACCAAGCTGATCCTCGACCTCTGCGGCGGCGAGCCGTCCGAGGTCACCGTCGCCGGTCAGGTCCCTGCTCCGCCGGCCGCCTTCGACTTCGACCCGGCCTACGTCGAGCGCCTGTCGGGCCTCGCCATCCCCGCCGAGCAGACCGTCGACATCCTCAAGAAGCTCGGCTTCGCGGTCGACGGTTCGAAGGTCACCCCGCCGACCTGGCGCCGCGATGTCGAAGGCCCCGCCGATCTGGTCGAGGAGGTCGCGCGCCTCGTCGGCTACGGCGCCCTGCCCTCGACGCCGCTGCCCGAGGTCGCCAAGCCGCCGGGCGGCGTGCTGACCACCAAGCAGGCCCGCGCCCGCATCGCCCGCCGCGCGCTCGCCGCCATGGGCTGGCGCGAGACCGTGAGCTGGAGCTTCACCAAGCGCTCCACCGCCGAGCTGTTCGGCGGCGGCGGCGACGACCTGGTGCTGGCCAACCCGATCGCCGCCGACCTCGACTGCATGCGCCCGTCGGCGCTGCCCAACCTCATCGAGGCGGCCGGCCGCAACGCCCGTCGCGGCTTCCCCGACGCGGCCCTTTTCGAGATCGGCCCGGTGTTCCTCACCGACCGGCCGGACGGCCAGCGCACGGTGATCGCCGGCGTCCTCGCCCCGCACCCCGCCCGTCACCCGGGCGGCGCCGAGGCTGAACCGGTCTTCGCCCTGAAGGCCGATGTCCTCGCCCTGCTGGAAGAGATCGGCGCGCCCGTCGCCAGCCTGCAGCTGACGCAGACCGGCCTGCCCTCGTGGTGGCGTCCGGGCCGCTCGGCCTCGCTCGGTCTCGGCAAGAACGGTCTCGTGACCTTCGGCGAGCTGCATCCGCGCGTGCTCAAGGCGCTGGACGTCGCCGGCCCCGTGCTCGGCTTCGAGCTGGTGCTGGAGAACGTGCCCGAGCCGAAGAAGAAGGGCCTCAAGACCCGCCCGGCCTTCACCGGCGCCGCGCTCATGCCGCTCAGCCGCGACTTCGCCTTCGTGGTCGACCAGGCCAAGCCGGCCGGCGACCTCGCCCGCGCCGCAGCCGGGGCCGACAAGACCCTGATCGCCGAGGTGCGGATCTTCGACGTCTACCAGGGCCCCGGCGTGCCGGACGGCCAGAAGTCGGTGGCGCTCGAAGTGGTCATCCAGCCGCGAGAAGCCACCCTCACCGACGCCGAGATCGAAGCCCTGGCGGCCAAGGTGGTGGCGGCGGTCGAGAAGCTGGGCGCGAAGCTACGGGGCTAGCCCTTACAGGGGCCGTAGATCTGCCGCATGGCCGCAAAGGACTGCGCCAGCGGCTCGAGCTTCAGTTGCGCGCGCCGCGCTTCCAGCTGTTCGGGCGCTTCAACATCAATGGGCACGGCGTAGTCGCCGTTCACACAGCGAAAGTTCTGCGTCCCGTAGCGCTGGAGACGGCCCTCCATCGTCGCTGTGCGATCGTAGACGTTGGCGTAGTTGCCGGGCAGCTCGCCTCTCGCAGCCAGTGGCTCCATCAGCGCCATCGCCCTCTTGCGGAAGGCGAGGTTCTGGGAGTGATTGACGATGGTCAGCGCCGCGCCGGCCGCTCGCTGACCGTATACTGAGATCGGAAACCAGCCCGGGTTCGCCGCCATCAGAGCCTCAAGCCGCTTTTCATGCGCTTGGTCCATGGCGTCGATCTGCGTGCCGATAGCCTTTTCAAGCTCGGACCGCTGCTCGGCCGGAACGGTCTTTCGGATTTCGAGAAAACGGGTGCGCGCGAGGTAGTCAACCTCGCCCATGCCAGTGAGAGCTTCGATGACTGCGGCCTTTGCCGTCACCTCGGCGACTTTCGCCCGCGCGTCGGCGAAGGGATCGCTCCACGCTGCCCCGGCGCCCAGTGAAACGACAAACGCAACACCAAGCGCTCGAAGCATCGCGGCCTCTTTACAGCGGGATGACGTTCCGCACGCGGCTGTAGGCGAGGTAGCCGACGTTGGCGCCCAGGCGCAGGCCGACGCCGGCGCGGATCGGGGCCAGGGTGATGCCGTCGGCGCGCTGATACTGCACGCCCATGCCGCCGACCATGTAGGCCGAGCCTTCGACGCCCGGGAAGCGGCGGAAGATCGCGTCCGGATAGTGCAGGTCGTAGCAGAGGGTGAAGCAGCGGCTGGCGTTGCCGCCCATGTCCCAGCCGATGCTGGGGCCCTGCCAGAACACTTCCTGCGTCGGGCGGCCCTTCATGTAGAGCAGGCCGCGGCCGTAGCGCAGGCCGAGGCCGATGGCGGCCGCGCCTTCCTCGCCGGCGATGTAGCCGGTCGGCTGGCCGTTCTCGCGGAACACCCGCTCGATAGCGCCGCCGGCCGCCTCGGCGGTCACGCCCAGGAAGTCGGACGTCGCATTGACGATCTCGTCGCGGTTGAAGGTCTGCACCGGCCGGCCGTCCGGTCCCTGCGACGGCGCATTGCTCGACGAGGCGCAGGCGGAAAGCCCGAAAGTGGCGAGGCCTGAGGTGATGAGGCTGCGACGATCCATATGTGGCTCGGCCCTTTGTTCGATTCGTCCCGGCGCAGAGAGCGCCATGATCTTGTGGCCGATGTGAGTCCGCTCCGGTTTACGGGTGGTTAACCACGATTGCGCGGCGCGACAGCGCGGGCTCTTAAAGCGTGCGCGTAATGTGCTAGACGCGGCGGCATGACGACCCCGCTGAAGAATATCCGTAACTTTTCGATCGTGGCCCACATCGACCACGGCAAGTCGACCCTCTCCGACCGCCTCATCCAGGTGACCGGCGGCCTCACCGCGCGTGAGATGACCGCGCAGGTGCTCGACAACATGGAGATCGAGAAGGAACGGGGCATCACCATCAAGGCCCAGACCGTCCGCCTCGAGTACAAGGCCCGGGACGGCGAGACCTACGTCCTCAACCTGATGGACACGCCTGGCCACGTCGACTTCGCCTATGAGGTCTCGCGCTCGCTGGCCGCCTGCGAAGGCTCCATCCTGGTGGTCGACGCCTCGCAGGGCGTCGAGGCCCAGACCCTGGCCAACGTCTACTCGGCCATCGAGAACGATCATGAGATCGTCCCGGTCCTCAACAAGATCGACCTGCCGGCCGCCGAGCCGGAACGCGTGCGCGCCCAGATCGAGGACCTGATCGGCCTCGACGCCTCCGACGCCGTCCTCGCCAGCGCCAAGAGCGGCATCGGCATCGAGGATCTGCTGGAAGCCATCGTCACCCGCCTGCCCGCGCCGAAGGGCAGCGAAGACGCCCCGCTGAAGGCCCTGCTGGTCGACGCCTGGTATGACGCCTACCTCGGCGTCGTCGTGCTCGTGCGCGTGTTCGACGGCCGCCTGCGGGCCGGCCAGAAGATCAAGATGATGCAGCACGGCTCGACCCACCTGATCGACCGGGTCGGCGTCTTCAAGCCGAAGAACACCCCGGTGGACAGCCTCGGCCCGGGCGAGATCGGCTTCATCACCGCCCAGATCAAGGAAGTGGCCGACGCCGCCGTCGGCGACACCATCACCGACGAAAAGAAGCCCACCACCACCCCGCTCGCCGGCTTCAAGGACGTGCAGCCGGTGGTGTTCTGCGGCCTGTTCCCGGTCGACGCCGCCGACTTCGAGG
>JAFKGN010000056.1:8481-22371 GCA_017307205.1 Caulobacterales bacterium | reverse complement strand
GATGGAGAGCAGCGCCGCCCTCGGCTTCGGCTTCCGCTGCGGCTTCCTCGGCCTGCTGCACCTGGAAATCATCCAGGAGCGCCTGAGCCGTGAGTTCGACCTCGACCTGATCGCGACCGCCCCCTCGGTGGTCTACAAGATCAACATGCGCGACGGCTCGCAGATCGAGCTGCACAACCCGGCCGACCTGCCGGACGTCATGCAGATCGAGACCATCGCCGAGCCCTGGATCAAGGCGACGATCTTCACCCCCGACGAATACCTCGGCGGCGTCATCAAGCTCTGCCAGGACCGTCGCGGCTCGCAGCGCGAGCTCAGCTACGTCGGCAACCGCGCCATGGTGGTCTACGACCTGCCGCTAAACGAAGTGGTCTTCGACTTCTACGACCGCCTGAAGTCGATCTCGAAGGGCTACGCCTCCTTCGACTACGAGATCGAGGACTACCGCGTGGGCGACCTCGTGAAGATGTCGATCCTCGTCAACTCCGAGCCCGTCGACGCGCTCTCGATGCTGGTCCACCGCGACCGCGCCGAGGCCCGCGGCCGCGGCATGTGCGAGAAGATGAAGGAGCTGATCCCCAGCCACATGTTCGTCATCCCGATCCAGGCGGCGATCGGCGGCCGGATCATCGCCCGCGAAACCGTCCGCGCCCTGCGCAAGGACGTGACGGCCAAGTGCTACGGCGGCGACGCCAGCCGCAAACGCAAGCTGCTCGACAAGCAAAAGGCCGGCAAGAAGCGCATGCGCCAGTTCGGCAAGGTCGAGATCCCGCAGGAAGCCTTCATCGCTGCCCTGAAGATGGACGCCGACTAGGTGTCCATCGTCTTGAGCAGAATGCAGGTGGACGCGGACTAGGTGCCCGCCGGTCAGGAGATCACCCTTCGCCTGACCATCGGCGATCCCTTCCCCGGGGTCGTCTACAGCCTGCAGGACAAGAAGAGCCAGCCGGTCGGTCCGGTGGTCGCCACCGAGGCGCCGCTGTCGTTCGATGTGCCGGTGCGGCTGGCGCCGGGGCCGAAGTTTCTCGGGGAGTTCGTGCGCGCCGAAGGGCCGGAGCGGCGCTTCATCTACATCGCCATCGGCGGCCAGGCCGGCGACCACTCCGTCTGGAGTCGCCGCGCCAAGATCGACATCCATACCATCGCGCCCGATCTGCTCGATCAGGCCCTTGCCGGCGTCGTGCTGGAGGCCGTGCTGCCCGGGCGCGCGAAGGACGGCGGCCCGGCGTGCGCGACCGTGCGGCCGGTGCAAGGCTGGCGGGTGGCGTAACCCCGCTCACCCCGGCGAATGCCGGGGCCCAGATGGCGAGCTGGAAAGTGGGCTCTATGGGCCGCCACGCAAAGCCATCCAGATCGGCGCTTGAGGCTGGGTCCCGGCATTCGCCGGGATGAGCGGTGCGAGGTCAGTGCGCGCCGGCCCCGTCGCCGTTGTGGCCGTTGCCGTTGCCGTTGCCGTTCCCATCGCCGTTGCCGTCCTGGTCGCTCCCGTCATCGCCGGCGACGATGGCCTCGATCAGGGCGAGCTTGCGATGCACGTCTTCCCAGACTTTCGGATCGGTGGTGCTGAGCGGCCCGCCTTGCGCCGCCATGGCGAAGATGGATTTCAGCTCGTCGAGGAAGTACTCGTCTTTCAACGACAGCAAGGCGAGCATGGCCTTGATGAGTTTCTCGTTGCTGCGAACGATGGTTTCCAGGGGCGGCGACTCAGACGTTGCCATGTGGGATGAGCTTTCGTGCGGACAAGCTCCGCGTCGATAGAACGCGCAAATAGCAAGGTTGATCCCATGGCCAAGCCTCCCGAATCCGACGGCGGATCACCTGCTGAGACGCCGATGCAGAAGGCCTTGCGCCTGAAGAAGGCCGCCCAGGCCGCCAAGCATCCCAACGGCGAGCAGCTTGGCGCCCGGGAGAACCGCAAGGCCCCGGTCGGACATTCCCAACCCTGGATGAAGAAGTAGGTCGAACGCTTGGCGTGGCCCGGCGTTGATCGCCGATGATCCGTCGCCTCGGCCTCGCCTCTCTCGCCGCCCTCGCCCTGACGGCCTGTTCTCCGCTCGCCGACCTCGGCTCGGACCTCGGAGCGCAGTTGGGGCTCGATCCTGCGCCCCTGGCGCTGACCGATCCGCTCGGCCCGTCCACGCGGGGCAAGCTGCTGCGCGAGACGCGCGACCCCGAGGCCTGCCGCGCCTGGCTCGCCAACCAGGGCGTGGCCTTCACGCCGATGGCCGACCGTGACGAAGGCGAGTTCTGCTCGGTGCGAAATGCGGGCGCCCTGGGCAATGCGCTCGGCGGCGGCGCGACGGTGCGCCTGTCTCCCGCCCGCCCGATGATGACCTGCGAGTTGGCCGCCGCCGTCGCGGTGTGGCGCGCCCAGTCGGTGGAGCCGGCGGCGCGGGAAATCCTGGGCGCCGGGGTCAGCAGCCTGGACCACTTCGGCGTCTACGCCTGCCGGCGGGTGAACAACACGACCGATGGTCGGCCGAGCGCCCACGCCCGCGCGGCGGCCATCGATATCGGGGCCTTCCGCCTGACCAACGGCCGCCGGGTCAGCGTCGAGCAGGACTGGAGCGGCGATGATCCCGAGGCTCGTTTCCTCCACCGCGTGCGGACGGACGCCTGTCGCATCTTCGGGACCGTGCTCTCGCCGGACTACAACGCCGCCCACGCCAACCACCTGCACCTCGAGGGCGAAGGTGGAAGATTGTGCGGCTAGGCGCGAAGAGTCGGCGCTCCGACACTTGACGGGATCGGGGCCGCGCGGGAGGCTCAAGCTCCCCAGGTGGAGGAAGCCCCATGGCGCACAAGTTCGAGATCTACAAGGATAAGGCCGGCGAGTTCCGCGTCCGGTTCAAATACAACTCCGAGACCATCTTCTCGACCGAAGGCTACAGCAGCAAGGCTTCGGCCAAGAACGCCATCGAATCCATCAAGAAGAACGGCCCGGACGCCGAAACCGAAGACAACTCGTAAGCTCCGGCTTTCCTGAGCGAGATACAGAACGGCCGGCGGATCGCTCCGCCGGCCGTCGTCGTTTCTGACGGCCTGCGCGCCTAGTGGCCGGCGCCGGCCGCGTCGTCGGCCGGGGTGCCCTAGTCGAGCCCCTCGATCATCTTCTTGTGCATCTCCAGGACCGGCACCGTCTTGGCGGCGAAGACCTTCAGGTCGGCGTTGTCGCCGCCGTCGGCATAGCCCTTGAACGCCGTCAGCGCCTCGTTGTGGGCCGCCGTCTGCTGGTCGAGATAGCGGTCGTCGAAGTCTGCGGCGGTGGCGCTGTTCAGGTTGTCGATGAAGCCCTTGTTGCGATCATCCAGCGCGGTGGGCAGCGGGCCGGGCGCCTTGCCGCCATCGACCAGGGCCTTCAGCTCAGCCGCGGCCTTGGTGTGATCGTCGATGATGGCCTGGGCCGCCTTCTTCACGCCGCTGTTGGCGCTGCGCTTGAGGGCGATCTTCGAGGCCTCGATCTCGTACATGCCGGCCGTGCCGGCCAGCTTGACGAAGGCGTCGGTGCTCACGGCAGCAACGGCGCCGGCGCCCATGCCGACCGCCGCGCCGGCGGCGTCCTGGGTCTGGTCGACCGCCTGACCAGCCTCGGTCTTGGCGGCGTCGGTCGTCTCCTCCGCCTTCTGCCCACAGGCGGCGAGGCTGACGCAGAGGGCGAGCGCGGCGGCGCCCGTCAGCAGTTGGCGATACATGGCGTGACTCCCGTTTTTCTCTTGGCGGGAGAATTCGCCCGTCAGGGCTTTGTTCCTGCGAGGCCGCGGGGCTAGGCGTCCGACTGTCGCGAGGCTTCCTCGGCGAGCCGCGCCTTCTCGCTGTCATCGACCTGATGGTCCGGGGCGTTTTTCACCACCTTCTCGGCCAGGGTCGCGGCCTTGGGCTCTTCGGGCTTGGTGGGCGTCTGGGTCATGACGGTCTCCAGGGGTGTTCGCTCTCAACGCGACAAATGAGAATTAGTCGCTGCGACGCTGCGCCACCCTTCAAACGCGGGGGAATTCCGGCGATATAGCTGCGCCTATGACCGACGCCGCCGCAGATATGACCGATCCCGCCGGCCCTTCGACGTTCTTCCGCGGCATGCGCCGTGGCCTCGCCCACCGCTGCCCCAATTGCGGTGAAGGCAAGCTGTATCGGCGTTACCTGAAGGTCGAGAGCTTCTGCGGCGTCTGCGATCACGAACTGGCGGCCTATCCGGCCGACGACGGCCCGGCCTATTTCACCATCCTGATCGTCGGCCACCTGATCGTGGCCCCGCTGCTGCTGTTCCCGATCATCTGGCAGGCGCCGGCGCTGGTCGTGCTGCCGCTGACGCTGATCCCGCTGACGATCCTGACCCTCACCCTGCTGCCCAGGATCAAGGGCGCTTTCATCGGGGTTCTGTGGGCGCTCGGCATGCGCCGGGCCGAGGATGCGCCCGGCGGCGGCCGCGCCGAGCCCTAGCGGCCCAGCGGAACCGCGCGCCGTTTCCAAGCCTTAAGCATGCCGACGGCGAAGCTCGCCGAACGGAGATTGCTCAGATGCTTGGCACGATCCTCATCATCGTCCTGATCCTCGCCTTGCTCGGCGCCCTGCCGAGCTGGGGCTACAGCCGCTCGTGGGGCTACTTCCCCTCCGGCGGCCTCGGCCTCGTGCTGGTTATCATCATCGTCCTGGTCTTGATGGGCAGGATCTAGGGCGTCGGCCCCTATCGCGTATTGGCCAGCAGCCAGAGGATGACCAGGGTCCCTCCGGCCGCCAGGACCGCATAGATCGCGAATTCGCCCAGGCGCGAGACGAAGCCCTGCCTCAGCGGCGTCGGCTTCGGTCCCTCGTCGCCTGGGTTTTGCATTAGTCCTTCGCGCGTTCCACGTAGGAGCCATCCTCGGTGAGGATGACGATGCGCGTGCCGGCGGCGATGTAGGGCGGCACCATGACCCGGGCGCCGTTGCTCACGGTGGCCGGCTTGTAGGACGACGAGGCGGTCTGGTTCTTCACTGCCGGCTCGGTGTCGGTGATCTCGAAGACCACGGTGCGCGGCAGGTCGATGGCGATCGGGATGCCTTCGTGGGTCGAGAGCGTGACCGTCATGTTGTCGGTCAGCCAGATGGCGGAGTCGCCGATGACGTCAGGCGTCGCGGTGACCTGCTCATAGGTCTCCGGATTCATGAAGTGGAAGCCGTCGCCGTCCTGGTAGAGGAAGGTGTGCGGGCGGTCGTCGACGATGGCGCGCTCCACCTGCTCGGTGGTGCGATAGCGCTCCGAGACCTTCACCCCGTCCGAGATGCGGCGCATATTCAGCTGGGTCACCGGGGTGCCCTTGCCGGGGTGGATGTTTTCGACGGTCAGGACGACGTAGAGCTTGCCCTCCATGTCGACGACGGCGCCTTTGCGCAGCGAGCTGGCGATGACTTTCAAATCAGGTCTCTCAGGTGGATCGCGGAATCCGCGTGATTTTGCGCCTGTATAGCCGGGATCGCGGCATTCGCCACAATCGAGTGAAGGGTTAGACTGTCGCGCATGAGCAGACCCGCCTGGTGGCGCCCCGAACAGCACGCGCAACGCCGCCCCTTCCTCGCCACCCGCGGCCGCATCAAATCCGCCATTCGGACCCATCTGGAAGGCCAGGGCTTCAGCGAGATCGAGGCCGCCGCCCTGCAGGTCTCGCCCGGCAACGAGGCGCATCTGCACGCCTTCGCCACCGACCTGATCGGCCACGACGGCGCAACGCACCGCCTTTACCTGCACACGTCCCCCGAGTTCGCCGCCAAGAAGCTGCTGGCCGCCGGTGAGACCCGCATCTTCGACTTCGCCCGCGTCTGGCGAAATCGCGAGCGCGGGCCGCTGCATCACCCCGAGTTCACCCTGCTGGAGTGGTATCGCGCCGAAGCCCCCTATCAGACCCTGATGGCGGACTGCGCAGAGCTGATGGGCCTGGCCGCCGAGGCCGCCGAAACGAAGACCTTCCGCTGGCGCGGCCTTGAGGCCGATCCCTTCGCCGAGCCCTATCGGGTCACCCTGGCCGAGGCCTTCGATCGCTTCGCCGGGATCGACCTCCTGGCCACCGTCTCGGTCTCCGGCGAGACCGACCGCGACGCCCTCGCGGCCGCCGCCCGCGCCTCAGGTATTCGTGTCGCCGACGACGACACCTGGGCCGACGTGTTCAGCCGCGTGCTGGTCGAGAAGGTCGACCCTAACCTCGGTCTCGGCCGCCCGACCATCCTTTACGAATACCCGACGCCGGAGGCGGCGCTGGCCCGCCCCACGGCGCGCGACCCGCGCGTCGCCGAACGCTTCGAGCTGTTCGCCTGCGGGGTGGAACTGGCCAACGCCTTCGGCGAACTGACCGACGCCGCCGAGCAGCGCCGCCGCTTCCAGGCCGAGATGGCGGAGAAGCAGCGGGTCTACGGCGAGGCCTACCCGATCGATGAGGACTTCCTCGCCGCACTGGCGCGGATGTCCGAGGCCAGCGGCTGCGCCCTCGGCTTTGATCGCCTGGTCATGCTGGCGACCGGCGCCGAGCGCATCGAACAGGTCGTCTGGACGCCCGTCGCGGAGCTCTAGCTCGGCCGAGCCTTAGCCCGGATCGCGGCTGCTGGCCGGGCCGTTCTGCGTGCCCGGCAGCGGGTTGTAGTTGCGGCAGGCGTTATCGAGCGCGGGCATGCCGGTCATCCGGCCGGTGCTGTAGAACTGCCCACCCTGCGCCTGGCACTGGGTCTGAAGCTGGGCGTATTCCTCGGCCCGGGTCGCCATCTGGGTCGACCCAGCGCAGGCGGCCAGGACCGAAGCGGCGGCCGCGAGGCTGAGGGCGGTGACAACAGTGCGCATCGTCGTGCTCCTCATCATGAACTCCACCCTATTCAACGCGCGAGACGCGGCCAAATTGCGACGCTTGCACAACAAAAGTTCCACGGGCGACCGGCGTTGATCATCCCGCCCGGCGGGCCTATCGCTGACGGCATGACGCGCCCCCTCCGCAATCCGGCCGCCCTGGTGACCGCCGGCCTCCTGCCGCCCGAGCGGCTGGCAGGACTGGAGCGCGTGGCCGCCCAGTACGCCGTGGCCATCACCCCGGCCATGGCCGACCTGATCGACGCCACCGACGAGGCCGATCCCATCGCCCGTCAGTTCCTGCCCAGCGAGGCCGAGTTGGTCGCCTCGCCCGGGGAGAGCGCCGACCCGATCGGCGACGACACCCATTCCCCGGTCGAAGGGATCATCCATCGCTATCCCGACCGCTGCCTGCTGAAGATCACTCACACCTGCGCCGTCTACTGCCGGTTCTGCTTCCGCCGCGAGACGGTCGGCCCCGGCAAAGGAACCCTGACACCCGAGGCGCTCGACGCCGCTTTCGCCTACATCGCCGCGACCCCGGCGATCTGGGAAGTGATCGTCACCGGCGGCGACCCCCTGGTGCTCTCACCCCGTCGCCTGCGCAGCCTGATGGACCGCCTGGCCGCCATCGATCACGTGAAGGTCGTCCGCTTCCACACCCGCGTGCCGGCCGTCGAGCCCGAGCGGGTGACGCTGGAGTTGGCCGCCGCCCTGCGCACCGAGGGCCTGGCCGTTTATGTCGCTCTGCATGCCAACCACGCCCGCGAGCTGACGTTGGAGGCCCGCGCCGCCTGCGCCCGCCTGGTCGACGCTGGAGTGCCGATGATCAGCCAGACCGTGCTGCTGGCCGGCGTCAACGACACGCCCGAAGTGCTCGCCGAGCTGATGCGCGCCTTCGTCGAGACCCGCATCAAGCCCTACTACCTCCACCACGGCGACTACGCGCCCGGCACCGGCCACCTGCGCAAGAGCCTCGGCGAAGGCCGCGACCTGATGAAGGCCCTGCGCGGAAACCTCTCCGGCCTCGCCCAGCCGACCTATGTGCTCGACATCCCTGGCGGCCACGGCAAGGTGCCGGTCGGCCCAGATTATGTGGGCGACGAGCAGGTGGAAGACCCCTGGGGCCAAGCCCACACCTATCCGCCGCGCTGAGGCGTGCTAGCTTCGCCGGACATTCTTCCGGCTGGAGCATCCCATGTCCCTGGTGAAGTACGAGATCGTCGAGCACGACGGCGGTTGGGCCTACCGCGTCGGCGGCACCTACTCCGAGACCTTCCCCAGCCACGACGCCGCCCGCAAGGCCGCCGAGCGCGCCGCCGGCGAACAGCGTGTCGGCGAGGACGACGCCCGAGGCATCTCGTTCGAGGACGAGCGCGGCGTTTGGCACGACGAGGTCGACGACGGCCACGACCGGCCCAGCACCGAAGTGGATGGCTAGCCCGATCTTGCGAAGCAGGCTTCCGGTTTTGTGCGCCAGCCTCCTGGTCGGATGCACATCAGTTCCAGAAACGGTGACGGTGGAGACCTCGCCCCTAGGCGCTCAGGCCTCGCTCGGCGCCGTCAGTTGCACCACGCCATGCACCCTGCGCCCGTCACCCAATGGGCCGCAGAGCGTGACGATCAGTTTGGACGGCTATGCCGCCACACGGATTCGCCTGACGAATGATCCGGCGCCCCGGGACTTCGTAGACTTCGCTTCGAATGCGACCATCACCCAGTCGAGCGGCAAGATTTCCGTCGATCTCAGCCCGCCGTGCGCCGCACCGCCTCTGGTCCCCGGCGCTCCTTGTGGGGGCGGCGCAGAACCCCACCCCATATACCGGCCGCCGCCCGAATTTCAGCAACCGCCCAGTGATCCCCTAGGCCGCCTGCCCCGCTGACCAGCCGCTGGCCCAGGCCCACTGGAAGTTATAGCCGCCGAGCCAGCCGGTGACGTCGACCACCTCGCCGACGAAGTAGAGCCCCGGCGTCGATTTCAGCTGCAGGGTGCGTGAGTCCAGCGCCTCGGTGTCGACGCCGCCCAGGGTCACCTCTGCCGTGCGATAGCCTTCCGATCCGACCGGCTTCACCCGCCAGGCGTTCACCGCTTCGGCCACGGCGCGCAGGATCTTGTCGGGAGCATCCGCGAGATTGGCGGTCGCGCCGTGCTGTTCGCAGATCGACTGCGCCAGGCGACGCGGCAGGCGCTCGGCCAGGGCGGTGACCACGCTGTTCCGACCGCTGGCGGACTTGGCGGCCTTCAGTTCGGCATAGAGATCGACGCCCGGCGCCATGTTCACCTCGATCGGATCGCCCTCACGCCAGTAGGACGAGATCTGCAGGATCGCCGGACCGGAGAGCCCGCGGTGGGTGAACAGCATGGCCTCGTCAAAGCTCGCCTTGCCGGCCTTGGCCCGCACATCGACGGCCACACCCGACAGCGGCGCGATGCGTGACAGCAGCCCCGGCTCGAAAGTCAGCGGCACCAGGGCCGGTCGGGTTTCGATGATCGGCGCCCCGAACTGCCGGGCCAGCTCATAGCCGAACCCGGTCGCGCCCATCTTCGGGATCGACTTGCCGCCGCAGGCCACCACCAGCGACTGGCAGGCCGTCGCCCGTCCGGCGACCTGCAGGGTGAAGCCGCCCTCGCCCGCTTGCCGCACCTCGGTCACCGGGGCCTCGAGCCGCAGCTCGCCGCCCGCTCCGCGCATCTCCTTCAGCAGCAGGTCGACGATCTGCCGGGCCGAGCCGTCGCAGAACAGCTGGCCCAGTGTCTTCTCGTGCCAGGCCACCCCGTGCTTCTCGACCAGGGCGATGAAATCGGCGGGCGTGTAGCGCCGCAGGGCCGAGATGCAGAACCGTGGGTTGTTCGACAGGAATCGGTCGGGCGCGGTACGCAGGTTGGTGAAGTTGCAGCGGCCGCCGCCGCTGATGCGGATCTTCTCGCCGGGCGCCTTGGCATGGTCGACCACCAGCACCCGGCGGCCGCGCTTTCCAGCTTCAATGGCGGTCATCAGTCCGGCTGCGCCGGCTCCGATGACCACGACGTCGTATTGGTCCATCGGCCGCCTATGCCACAGTTTTTGGACCCCGGTAGCGTCCTACCCGTTTAGCAGGCCCAAGAAGGAGACCCGCGATGCTGCGAGACAAGGACGTCATGGCCACGGTCGCCGTGCACAAGCTCGCCAAGGCCCTGCCCTTCTACGAGCAGGCCATCGGCCTGAAGCCCATCGATGAAAGCCAGCGCGAGTTCGGCGTCATCGGTCTCAAGGCCGGCTCGACCACGGTGTTGCTCTATGAGTCCGAGTACGCCGGCACCAACAAGGCTACGGCCCTGACCTGGGCGCTCGGCGACGGCTTCGATGCGGCTGTGAAAGAGCTGGCCGCGCGCGGCGTCGAATTCGAAACCTATGACATGCCCGGCGTCGTCATGGACGGCCCCGTCCACGTGATGGGCGATATGCGCGTCGTCTGGTTCAAGGATCCCGACGGCAACATCCTCAGCATCGGCAACTACTGAGCGCGCAAACGAAAACGGCTGCGAGATCGCTCTCGCAGCCGTTCGAAAGTCAGCTTGGATGCTGAGCCTTAGAGCGCTTGCAGCTCGCCGGCCGACATCTTGCCGCTGCGGCGGTCTTGCACCAGCTCGTACGAGACCTTTTGGCCTTCGTTCAGCGAGCGCAGGCCGGCGCGTTCAACGGCCGAGATGTGCACGAACACGTCCGCGCCGCCAGCTTCCGGCTGGATGAAGCCGTAGCCCTTGGTTTCGTTGAACCACTTCACGGTTCCGGTAGCCATTAGTCGATCCCTTCCAGGGTCTGAATTGCACGCGCCCACCGTTGAGCGTCGCGATCAAATTGTCGGAAAGGATCGGCTGTGGTCGGCGCCTGGGGGCGCTGTTCGAGCCAGAGCATTTAGTGCCTATTCGATATTCGATCCTCGAACGTTGGCACGAAATCCGACGCCCGGCAAGGCGAAGCGCGGCGTCCCGTCGCAGCGCGGCACAGCGAAACTCAGCCTTGGCTCGGACCGCCCACCTCCGACGCGCCCTCGCCGGATGCGCGACCCAGACAACCTCGCCGTGCAGACTAAAACGACCAGCGACGTGCAGGCGAGCGACATGACGAAATAATGAATGTGGCAAAATGTGGCGCTAAAGGAACCAATGACCACATTATCTCAAAAATTATTCATAACTATCAGCATCTTGCATCGCTCATTAGTTAGAATTATCGCGCCGCAACTACAACAATTTCATCACATATCTTTCGAGGTTTCCGCGAAACACCCTGCCTAAGGCTCCCCCGGGCTCAAACTGGGGATAACAATGTTTCGCCTTCAAACTCTCTTGCTCGGCGCGGCTTCCGCGCTGGCGCTGACCTCCGCTGCTCAGGCGCAGGTTCTCGCGGCCGCCGACGCGGTCGATGAAGTGGTCGTCACCGCCCGTCGTCCGCTCGCTGAAAGCGTCGCCGCGGCGCTGGAAGTGCAGCGCAATTCGGACTCGCTGGTCAGCGTCCTGTCGGCCGACGCGGTCGGCAACCTGCCTGACCAGAACATCGCCTTCGCCGTCGGCCGCCTGCCGGGCGTCGCCGTCCAGCGCGACCAGGGCCAGGCCCGCTACGTGAACCTGCGCGGTGCGCCGGTGTACTGGACGACCCTGTCGTTCGACGGTCTCAGCGTCGTCAGCCCGCAAGGCCGGGACTCGCGCTTCGACAACATCCCGTCGGCCATCGCCAGCCAGATCCTGGTTGAAAAGGCGATCACGCCGAACCTCGCCGGCGCCTCGGTGGCCGGCAACATCGACATCCGCACCCGTCGCGCCTTCGACTACAAAGGCCGCACGATCACGGGCAAGGCCGGCTTCGGTCACGTCGAGCTGGGTGACGGCGACGAGATCGACACCAACCTCGTCTACTCGGACCTCTTCGCCGGCGACACCATCGGCGTCGTCCTGCAGGGCTCCTACTACAAGCGCGAGATGGCGACGGATAACTGGGAAACCGATCCCTACCTGTCCAACACGGTCGATCCGAGCAAGCGCTTCGCCCGCGAGCACGAGAACAAGCACTACCGCCTGACCCGCGAGAACTACTCGGGCTCGCTGCGCGTCGACTACAAGCCCGACGACAACAACGACATCTTCCTCAGCTCGATCTACACGATGTTCCACGACGACGAGCTGCGGGACAACTTCATCTGGCGCCTCGACCAGGGCACCGACGCGGCCGGCGCGAGCTACACCAGCGCCGCCTATATCAACGCCAACAACCCGCAGTTCGGCACGTCCTACGGCGCGCGCATCAACGCCCGCATCGACTACCGCGACAGCGAAGAAGAGATGTCCACCACCACCGTGGGCGGCGAACACTCCTGGGACGGCTGGGATGTCTCCTGGCGCCTGAACTACACCTTCACGTCTGACGGCCGGAACACTCCGGTGACTGCCGCCTTCCAGAGCCCGTCGTCCTTCCTTCTGCGCCCGACCGTCGAGTACGATCTGCGCAACGGCGACGTGAACACCGTGAAGCTGTTCCAGACCCTCGGCACGACGGGCGCCCGCGTCCGCGGCGCCCAGGTCCGCAACATCGAGGACTTCGCCTTCCCGGCCACCAGCTTCGGCCAGCTGAAGGGCGCGGACCTCACCCAGGCGACCACCGCCAAGACCGACATCACCCGCGAGACCGAACTGTTCGGCCGCTCGACCAAGGTGCAGTTCGGCGGCCTCTATACCGACCGTGAGAAGAAGTCGCGCGAGACCAGCTGGTCGACCTCGACCTTCGCCGGCGGCGCCCCGACCTGGGGGGCCTTCGCCACCGACCAAGCCTACCTCGGCACGCAGAACCTCAACTACACGTTCCGCTACACCGACAAGGACTTCACCACCAACTACATGAACAACCTGATCCGCACGGGCGTCGCCACCGTGCAGGACACCAGCGGCAACTTCTATCGTGTCGGTGAGCAGCTCGGCGCCCTCTACGCCATGGGCACCACCAACCTCGACTGGGGTAACGTGGTCTACGGCGCCCGCGTCGAGCGCGTGAAGAACACCGGCGAGGCCTTCGTGGCCTTCCCGACCGGCACGCGCCTGGTCAAGACCTCGAGCGAAGACACCATCGTCTACCCGAGCGTCCACCTGAACTGGAACGTGCGCTCCGACGTGAAGGCTCGCTTCAGCCTGACCACGTCGGCCTCGCGTCCAGACTTCGACGACCTGCGCCCGAACTTCGTCATCAATGACGCGGCCCAGACCATCTCGGGCGGCAACCCGGACGCGCGCCCGGAACGCCAGCTCGGCCTCGACGCCTACGTTGAGTGGTACCGCGGCCCGGCCGGCTTCGTTTCGGCGGGCCTGTTCTACAAGGACGTCAGCGACGTGCTGGTCCGCACCTCGCGGTCCTTCGCCTCCGACGCCCTCAACACCCCGGGCCTCGACCGCACCGGTTACAGCTTCACCGGCATCGGCAACGCCGGCGACGGCTATCTGCGCGGCCTGGAACTGGCCTATGTGGCCAACGCTCAGGACTTCGTGGACAACAACAACCTGCCGCAATGGCTGGGCGGGTTCGGTATCAACACCACCGCGACCTTCACCGACTCGGAAGTGAACCTGCCGTCGGTCGGCGGCGTGCCGGCCCGGACGATCAGCCTGCTGGGCACCTCGGACGCGGTCTACAACGTCCAGCTGACCTACGAAAACTACGGCCTCTCGGTGCGTCTGGCCTACCAGTACCGCACGCCCTGGGGTGAATCGGTCGGCGAGTACCGCGTCGCCAACGGCCAGATGATCCCGGTCGACAACGGCGACATCTTCTGGGACGCCGACGAAGAGATCGACCTGTCGGTCCGCTACCAGGTCAACGACCATCTCGAAGCCTTCTTCGACGGGGCCAACCTGGGCAACCAAGGCTCGCGTCGCTACGGCGGCACGAGCGCCTATCCGATCGAGTTCGAGAAGTTCGGCCGCCGCTTCATCGGCGGCGTGCGCTTCAAGTTCTAAGCGACACCTCCTCCCCGAAACTGCGCCCGCCGGAGCTTTCTCCGGCGGGCTTTTTCTTGGCCGGTCGCGGACGACCGCCCAAGCAAAAGGGCCGGCGGATCGCT